>CAZTLX010000001.1:0-25393 GCA_964614575.1 uncultured Phycisphaeraceae bacterium
TGAGGGGGTGGCAAGAATGGGAGGGGTGGAAGAACAAGGGATACCCCGCCACAACTCCGCTGCGCTGCGCAGTGGCGGGCTTGGGTTGAGGAAAGGGTGTGGTGGGAATGGAAAAACCCCCGTCGCGCCAGGAGAAAAACGCGGCGGGGGTTTAGGCAACGGCAACCGGGTAGTGATCGTTACGCGCGTCGGCCGCGGGGGGTTCGGGCGATCGGTGAAGGACTCAGTTAATTGAGGGTGTGCGGCTCGGGCTGGGTCGGGGCGGGTGCCTGCCGGGGTGCCGGATTGATCGGGGCCATGCCGTCGAGGCGGATCTCGACGCGGGCGCGCTTCTCGAACTTCTCGATCTTGGCCATCACGTCGGCCGGCACCGCGGCCCGCTGTTCGTCGGTATTGATCGGCCCCTCGAAGATCACCTCGCCCCGCTGGTCGGTCACCTTGAGTTGCTTGTCGCCGTCGGTCGTGCGGATGTCGATGGCGTGTTCGCCGTCGTTGATGCGCATCGCGTGGGCGATGTTCCCGCCGCCCTGGCCTAGCGCCTGGGCGCGGTGCTGGCGCATCTGCTCCATCAGGTCCATCACGCGTTGGCGCTGCTCATCCTGGATCGCCTCGTTGTTCTGCAGCTCGCGCCGGATGCGTTGCATCTGCTGGTTCATCCGCTCGTCCGCGGCTTCGGCCTCCGGGTCGTGGCCGACCCAGGCGCGCTCAGCGTCACCATCACCCGCCGGCGGGTCCCGCAGCTCGGCCGGTATCGCGCCCGGCGCGAAGCGGACCCGCGGCGCAGCGGGCACCCGTCGCGGCGTCGTGCCGATCTCCAGTGCGATGTCCTTCGCTTCCCCGGCCCGGTACACGTGCAGCGTCACGGCCTGCCCCGCGCCCCGCAGCCGCACCAGCGTGCCTAGCTGCTGCTGGTTGACGAGGATCTGATCGTCGAGCCGATGGATCACGTCCAACCGCTGCACCCCGGCTTTGGCGGCCGGGGAACCTTCCGCGACATCCATCACCGTCAGGCCCACCCCTTCGCCGAGCTTGAGCTGGGTCTGCGCCTCGGCGCGGGTCGGCACCACCGCGAGGCCGAGGTACGGCACGTCCTGCATCGGCGGGGCCTCGGGCTCAACCGCCTCGACGCGCGCTTCGATGTTCAACTGGACAGGCTCCGCTTGCCGCGGCGGGTCCTGCGCCAGCGCCGCCGGGCTCAGGCCCAGCGCGAGTGCCGATAGGAATAACCATCTGTGCAGGCTCATCGGGTCATCTCCAGACGCGTCTTGCGTGCGTTCATTCATACGACGCGGGGACATACATCACTTGTTCCGTGGGCACCGAGACTTCGTAGGCGACGCCGTCTTCATCTTCAAAGCTCACCTGCCGCACCGCGGTGACGCGCACCGCCTCCAGCGCCCGGCCGTTGTCGTACACCCACTGCCCGGTCGGCTCGCTGGTGACCCACATCTCTTCGATGCGGGTCGCCGCCTGGGGGTCGGGGTATGCGCTGACGACCGTGGGGGGCGGTGCCGACGCGATCGGGTTTGTCGGCCTGTCGGGCTCGCCGGTGACCTTCGCGAGTACCAGCCCGATGCCCAGGCCGAGCAGGACAACCGCCGCCGCCGCGGTCCAGCGGCGGACCCAGGGCAGGGGGTAGCTGGCGGGGGAGGCGGGGGAGGCGGCCAACGCCTCGGCCACCCGAGCATCCAGCGAGGCTCCCGGCGACCGCCAGGGCAGCCTGCGCAGCTCCGCCTCGAAGGCCTCGGGCACCTCGTGCTCAGGGGGGTCGCAAGGGTCTTGGTCAAAACGGGTCATATCGCCATATCTCACGCGGGGTCGAGGGGTTTTTGTTCATCGAGTTGTTCGCGGAGGGCAAAGATTGTGCGGCGGTAGCGCGTGGTGACGGTGCCCAGCGGCAGGTCCAGCGTCGCGGCGATCTGCTCGAACTTCAGCCCCGCCACCAGCCGCAGCACGATGACCTCGCGTTGTTTTTCGGGCAGGGCATCGATCGCCGCCATCGCCCGCTGGGCCAGCTCGGCCTCGGCAGCCACATCTGGCGCGGCCGGGCCGTCGTCCGGGCGGAACAGGAACAGCGCCGCGTCGCGGTTGGTCGCCTCCGGCCGGGCCTTGCGGTGTCGGGTGATGTCGATCGCCGCGTTGCGGACCGCGGCAAAGACGTAGCCCACCGGGTCGCCCTTGGGCCGGGCCTTGGTCCGACACAGCCGCACGATCGCGTCATGCACCGCGTCCTCCGCCAACTCGGGCTTGCGCGTGACCGACAGCGCCAGCGAGAACAGGCCCTGCCGATGCTCTTCGTAGATGGCTTGAAGCTGCTCACGCACAGGATGGGGATCGTACCGCAAGCGGCGGCGGGTCTCTGATTAGGTCGAAGCTCGCTCATCCCCCGCCGAAGCTCCGCCCCTTGCCGTCGCTGCGCATCGGCGGGCCTGTGAGCGTGAGAAGGCGGGCTCGCCGGGGGTCAGGGCAAAGATCTGGCGGCGTGTTGTTTACGGCTGCCCGGCCGCGTGTTATGATGTATGTAAACACCGTTACGCGGTTGTCACGGGGTGCAGATGCGAGACTATGTCTTTATCTGGGACCCGGACGACAACGTGCCGCATCTGGCCGAGCACGATGTGACGCCTGAAGAAGCGGCTTATGTGGTGGAACAGGCGGGGCCGGACGACCGCGCCGTCAGCCGGACCACCGGCAACCCGATCGCCTTCGGGTTCACCCCCGCCGGCCGATTTCTGGCGGTGGTGTATTGGGAGGTCGATCCGGACGAACCCGTGGTTTACGTCGAGACCGCGTACGACGTGTCGCCGCGCCGCCGACGGGGAAGGAGCTGATCATGGCTAAGCACATCCAACGTCGTCTGACGGCCGAGCAGATCGCCAAGGTTCAGCGCGATCGACGCGGCCTGGCGCAGGAGCGTGAAGCGATCATCGCGCACGGGCGGCGCGTGCTCGATCGCCATGTGCGGCTGCACGAAGCGCTGGCGGCGATTAAAGCGGCACGTGAGGCGCAGGGGTTGAGCCTGACGGAACTGTCGCGGCGGACGGGCATCAGCAAGTCGAGCCTGTCGCGGCTGGAGAATGACCCCAAGGCAAATCCCACGGTGACCACCCTGATGCGTCTGGCCGAAGCGCTGGGGCAACAGATCACGATCCATCTCGCGCCGGCCAAAGGCGCGGCGTGAGGTGACCGATCCCCCGCCGAAGCTCCGCCCCTTGCCGTCGCTGCGCATCGGCGGGCCTGGGGGGAGTGAGCGGGGGCCTCACAGCAGCGGCGCGAAGAGGGCGGCGGCTTGTTCGAGCAGTTGCTTGTAGGCCGGGCGTTGCCGCCAGGTTTGCAGGTTTACCGGCTCGGCGTCGGCGAGGTAGGACTGCTGGACGTAGCGCAGCTTGCCGGTGATCTCCGGGCCGTAGAGCAGGGTCGAGAGCTCGAAGTTCAGCTCGAAGGAGCGGATGTCGAGGTTCGCCGAGCCGACCAGCGCGAACGCGTCATCGACGGTGATGGTCTTGGCGTGCAGCAGGCCGCGGGTGTAGCGGTGGATGTGCACGCCGGAATCGAGCAGCGGGTCGATGAACGCCCGGCCGGCCGCGCCGACCAAGGGGTGGTCGCTGCGCCGCGGCACGATGATCGTCACCTCCACGCCGCGCTCGGCCGCCATCGACAGCGCGATCATCGTCGGCTCATCGGGCACGAGGTAGGGGGTGGTCATGATGATCTTGCTCTGCGCGGTGGATAACGCCGCGAGCAAGACCCGCTGGAACGTCTGCGTCTGGTAGTAAGGCCCGGTGGGCACGACGTGGGCCGGCACATCCCCGGTCGCGCTCAACGCCGGGAACAGGTGCGGCTCGCGGGGCATGGCCCCGGCTTCGAAGGCCCAGTCATCGAGGAACACCGACTGGACCTGCGCGACCATCGGCCCGGTGCAGCGGCCGCTCAGGTCCACCCACTTGCCCGCCCGCGGGTGGCCGTAGTCTTCGGCCACGATGTTGTGCGACCCGGCGTAGGCGATGCGGCCGTCGATCACGGCGAGCTTGCGATGGTTGCGCAGGTCGATCCGCGACAGCCGCTTGCGCCACAACTGGACCGGCAGCATGCCACGCACCTCCACCCCCGCCGACCGCAGGCTCCGGCAAGTCGGGCTCTTGAGGAAGCGGCGCGACCCCGCGTCATCGACCAGCAGCCGGCAGATCACCCCGCGCTGCGCCGCCCGGATCAGCGCGGCACACAGCGCCCGGCCCATCTCGTCGTCGGCGAAGATGTAATAAAGCAGGTGCGCGTGGTGCTCGGCCGCGTCCAGGTCGGCGGTCAGCCGCGCCACCAGATCATCGGCCACGGAGATCGGCTCGACCTGATTGCCCCCCACGATCGGGTTGCCCGACAACGCCTCCGCCTGACGCATCATCATCCGCTGCTCGGCATCCAGCTCGACCGGCTTGGCCGCCACCGCGGAACGGAACCGCCGCTCCTCGTCCTGACCACGCTCGACCACGCGATAGTGCGACCGCGCCCGCTTCGTGCCCAGGTGGCTCACCCCGATCAGCAGGTACAGCAGCAGCCCGACCTCGGGGAGGATGAAGATCAGCCCCAGCCACGACAACGCCGTGCCCGGCGCAAACCGCCGACGCAGAATTACCGGGATCATCCCGACGCGGATGACCCAGCCCAGGATCGCATACAGCAGCAGGAACCAGGTGAGCATGAAACGATGTTAACCCCTTGAGGCACCCCTCCCGCTATCGACAAACTCCGAGGCGTGCCGATTTCAGTCGGCATGCTCCCACCACAACCCCCCCGTCAAGCCCCCGCCCGCGCCGCGCCCGCCAGCGACTCATTCATCACCAGCGCCAGGTGATCGCAGGTCAGCGAGAGATTCACGTTCGAGGCCAGGTAGCCCTCCGCTTCATCCAACGCCTCGATCACCGCGAGCCACGGCCCGGTCAGCGCGTCGCCGGCCACGGGGTCGTCGGGGTCGCACTTGCCGGCCGCGTCGGCCAGGCTCCGCCGCGCCTCGGTCGCGATGATGCCGAAGCACAGCGCCGCCGCGAGTTGGTTCGCCGCTTCTTTCGACGCGTTGGCGTGGCGTTTGACCCAATCGTCGGCAAAGCCCTTGATCATCGCTTCGAGCTGCCCGCCCAGGTCGCCGACCGCGCGTCCCGAGGCCATCTTCCGCATCGCGCCCAGGATCGCCCGCGCCCAGTCGATCAGCCCGTAATCCAAAGCCAGCCCCGCGCGCCCGATGCTGCCGCCCGCGAAGCTCACCAGCCAGTCGAGCGGCTTCGCTTCGGTCGGCGCATCATCGCGCTGCGCCACCCAGCGGCGGACCACGTCGTCCGGCAACGGCACGAAGCCGACACGCTGGCACCGGCTGCGGATCGTCGGCAGCAGGCGGTCTTCGTTGCTGGTCACGAGGATGATCGTGGTGCCCGTCGGCGGCTCTTCGAGCGTCTTGAGCAGCGCGTTCTGGCCCGCCGCATTGAGCAGCTCCGCCTCATCGACGATGAACACCTTGCCGAACTTCCCCGACGAGAGCTGCGCCGAGCGGTGCGCCGGCTCGATCAGCGCCGCGCGGATCACATCCACGGGGATCGTGCGCAGCTTGCGGTCGCGGATGTTTTTGTCGTCGCTGTACTTGGCCAGCTCCTTGGTAATGACGTGCAGGTCGGGGTGGGCGGTGCTCAGCGCCGCGTCATCGCCGGGCGTCTGGTCGGGGGTGGGGCGGTCCAGGCGTTTGCATGATTCGCATGAGCCGCAGGCTCCGACGCGGCCGGTCAGGTCGGTGGTGCGGTCGTGGCAGAGGAGGATGCGGGCGAAGCGACGGGCGGCGGTGAACTTCCCGACGCCCGACGGGCCGTGAAATATGCAGGCGTGATGCGTGCGGCCGGAGGCGAGCTGTCGCTGCAACACCTCGATCGCGACGGGTTGGCCGAGCACCTGATCCATGTGGGCATGTTAACAGAGCATGACGGGCGCAAGGCGGCGTGGGGCGTACAATGTCGATCATGAAAACGTCCTATCGCAACAAAGCCGCCGCCCCTGCCGCGCCCCGTCCGATACTGGGTCTGGTCTCGCTGGGCATCGCCGTCATCGCGCTGGTGATCGCGGTCATCGCGCTGGTTCGCCCGCCGCACGAGCACGACCATCGCCATGAACATGCTCCGACCCCGCCGCTCGAGGCCTCGCGCGATCTTCCCGCCACCGACCCCGCCGATCCCGGTCAAAGCGTCGACCGCCCCCGCGCCGCGGCTCCGCCCGACTCTGCCTCGCCCGCCTCTGCCCCCGCGGCGACTGACCTGGAGCTGGCCCGCGCCGACAAGCCTTACGTCGCCCCCGCCGGCCGCAGCCCCATCCCGCAGCCGGGCGAGTCGATCGAGCGGCCCCTGCCGCCCGCGCAGCTCCAGGCCCCGCCCACCGGCACCGCGCCGAAACCGGACACGGTCGTCTCCTGGGATAAGGCGGCCAACCACCTGGGATACGACGTCACCGTCGAGGGCAGGATCGTCGATACGCACCTGATTGATTCGGGCGCGATCTGCTTCCTGAATTTCAAGCAGAACGACCGCGAGGCGTTTTATCTGGCGATGTTCGAAGCCGCGTTCGCCGACCTGCCCCAGCCGCCGCAGGACTACTACCTCGGCAAGACGATCCGCGTTACCGGGCTGGTCAAGACCCACCGCGGCCGGCCGCAGATCGAGGTGCATTCGCTCGACCAGATCAAGGTGGTCGACGGCTCATAAGTTACCGGCGCTGGCGGCTTCGCGAAGCCGCCAGCGGCAAACCCTCGCGCGCTATCATCCTGACGGATGCGAATAAACAGCAAGCTCAAACGAATCGGTTGCGGGGCGGTTGGGGTGCTGCTGCTGATCGTCGCGGCGGGGGCGTGGCTGTTCCTGCGGGCGGGGCAGGCGGGCGAGGGCGGGCTCGAGCGCTGGATCGGCGGGCAGCTTCAACGCATCGTCAGCGGCTACCTGCACCCCGACCTGACCTTCGACACGCTGGATTTCCAGGCCCCGCGCACCGTGGTGCTGACCGGGGTGCAACTCGTGGCCGATGACCCGGACGCGCCCGAGGGTCGCGGCACCATCCTCGAAGCGCAGCAGTTGCGGATCGAGCTGGACAAGGTGCCACGGCAGGGGGAGCCGTTGGTCATTCGACAGATCGACCTTGAGCGCCCCGTGCTGCGGGCGGTGATGATGCCGCCGCGCGAAGGCGAGCCCGCGCAAATCATCGGCTGGGACAATCTGGTGCGCGGCGACGGCGACGAGCCGGACACACAACCGCCGCCGCTGAGCGACGTGTTCCGCATGCGGCAGGTGAACATCCGCGCTGGGGGGTTGTTGTTTGATCCACGGCGGGCGGATCAGCCGGCGATGCGGCTCGAAGGCCTGACCACGCGTCTGACCTTCGATGCCGACGAGCAGGGCTGGTACACCTTCGCGCTGCAGGCCGACCGCGGGCCGTTGTTTTCGATCAACGCGAAGGGTCGGCTCGACCTCGACGACTTGGTGATCGAGCTGCGGCCGGGCACGCTGAGCCTGGACCTGGCTTCCGAGCACATCGCCGCGCTGCCGCCGATGATCCAGCAGCGGCTTGCCGAGTACGACGCCCACGGTCGGATGCGGGCGTCGGTCAGCGGCCTGATCCCGCTGCGTGACTGGCCGACCACCCGCGCGACGATCGACCTGGCCGTGGAGGATGCGCACTTCGCGGTCGATCAATACCAGTTGCCGATCGGGCGGATGAACCTCCGGGCGACGTTCGACGACCAGGTGCTGACGCTGGGCGAATCGACGATCCACACGCTCGGCGGGCGGGTCGCGCTGGGGGGCACGGTCCTGCTCAACCGGGCGCTCAACGCCAACCTCAGCACGGATGTGCAGGAGGTGCGGCTGGAGCAGGCGTTGCGGGCGGGGGGCGAGGGTGGTGAGCTGGCGGGGCGGGTCACCGCGACCGCGACTTTCGTCGGGCCGTTGACCGCCGCGACCACGCAGGCCGGGGGCGGGGGGACGATCGAGGTGCGCGAGGGGCGGCTGACGAACCTGCCGTACCTCTCCGCGCTGCTCGGGCAGCTTAGCGCGGCGGGAAAGTTCACCGGCAAAGGCCGGGATGAGCTGGTCGGCAAAGACACCGCGGACGTGACCTTCACGCTCGCGGGCGACCGCGCCGACCTGACCAGCATCGCGATGAACACCCCGCTGATCGCGCTGGAAGGCACGGGCCGCATCGGGTTCGACCAGTCGCTCTACCTCAACGTCAAGGCCGGGCCGATCAAGAAACTGCAGCAGGTCATCGGGGTGCTCGGCAAGGGGCTGGGGCAATTGACAGACAACATTATCCGCTACCGCGTGACGGGCACGCTCGGCCAGCCGCAGGTCGCGGTGGTGGTCTTTGGCGCGCCCGACGACGCCAAACCCGCCCCCGAAAACGGGCGCACCCCCGCATCACAACTCATGGACGACTTCGGCCCCCGACCCGGGGATGCGAAGACCCCGAGCAAGGAAGACGACGACTGGGAGAAGCGTCGCGATCAGCAGCACGACATGATGGGTCGCTGGTTCATCGCCCGGCCAGGGCGGTAACCTGCGTGTCGATCAGGCCCGCCGCCTCGAACGCCGCCTTGCGACGCCGGCACGCCCGGCAGCCCCGGCAGGGCGTTTCCAGCTTATTCAGACACGACCACGCCGCGTGCCAAGGCACCGACAACCGATCACCCAGCTCCACGATCTGGGCATCACGCAGGCTCAGCAGCGGCGTGTCGAGCACCGGCATCGCGCCCGCCTCGGTCGCGGCCAGGTGCTCGACCATCTGGAGCTGCTCCAGCGCAACGCCCAGCGCCGCGGCGTCGCCATCGACGCTCCACGGGTAGATCAACCGCTCGGCTTCCGCGGCCCGGGCAGCGGCGAGCGCAGCCAGCAACATCTGCGGCCGGAACAAACAGGCCCCGGGTTGACCGTCCGCATCGCGCGCGGCACCTTTCGGGAACAGGTGCGGCAGCCTCAGCTCCGCGATCGCCCGCGTGCCCAGCCACTCGGCGGCCAGTTGCAGGTGTTCGCGGCGGGGGGCGGCGTGGTCCCGGCCGTCGAGGATGTGCAGCAGCGTCAGACGCGGGGCGTCGGGGGCCTGCTTGAGCAGGGCGGCGGCGACGAGGCTGCGCAATCCGCCGGAGGCCAGGAGCATCGCATGGGAACGGGGCATATCCGCGTTATCGGTCCGACGCCGTGCCGGGCTATACTCCGCGAAGTTGATACGGGCCTCCGGGTCGGGGAGACTTCGTGTCCCCCGCTCAACCTCCCCCGCGACCGACCACGGAAACCGAACATGGCCATCCTCGTCTTCCAGCACCACCGACTCGAAACCCCCGCCCGCCTCGGCGAGTGCCTCCGCGATCACGGCCACCGGCTGCGCATCATCAAACTGCACGACGGGCAGGCCCTGCCCCCCGACCTCGACGATGTCGATGGCATCCTCAGCATGGGCGGCCCGGCCAACGTGGACCAGACCGAGCAGCACGCGTGGATCGAGGGCGAGTGTGCCCTGATCAAGCAGGCGCACGAGAAAGGCCTGCCCATCGTCGGCGTCTGCCTCGGGGCGCAGCTCATCGCCAAGGCGCTGGGCGGCGGCGTCGGGGCGATGGACAAGCCGGAGATCGCCTTCGGCCCGATCCGCGCCGGCTTCACGGGCACGATCGACCCGCTGCACTCGGGACTGCCTTGGACCTGGAACGTGCTGCACCTGCACGGCCAGGAGGTCAAAGACCTGCCGCCCAACGCCGTGCCGATGTACGGCAGCGCCGCGTGCAAGATTCAGAGCTTCAAGGTCGGCCTGCGGACCTACGGCTTCCAATACCACTTCGAGTGGCGACGCGACACGATCGACGCGGTCCTCGCCGAGAACGCGGCGTGGATGAAGCAGCACGGCATCGACGCCGCACCCATCAAGGCGGCGCTGGACAAGGGCTACGCCCTGCACCGCCAGCTCGGCGACAAGCTCTGCCAGAACCTTGTGGATTTGCTGTTCCCCATCGACAAGCGCCTGCCCAGCGACGGCCGCCCCGTCGAAAACTTCCGCTCGCGGGCGTGAAGAACGCAAGTGATGTCCGGCTATGATTTGGGGAAACCGAGATGGCCACGACGGTCCGGGAAATGATCCGATTGCTCGAGAGTCGCGGCAGGTTGGCCAACGGGGTAGCCACCGGCAGTACAAGCACGACAAGCAACCGGGCAAGATAACGGTCGCCGGGAAACCGAATCACGAGGTGCCGCCGGGCACGTTACGCAAGATTCTTCGTCAAGCCGGACTTAGACGCGAGGACTTGCCATGAAATACGCGGTGGTGTTTGAAAAATCGGCGACCGGTTACGCGGCGTATCCACCCGACCTGCCGGGCGTAGGGGTTACCGCGGACAGCCTGGAGGAAGCCAAGCAACTGATCCGTGAAGCGATCGCGTTTCACCTCGAAGGCCTGCGCGAAGACGGCGAACCCGTGCCCGAGCCCTCGTCGCAGATCGGTTACGTCGAGGCGGCGTAAAGCCACCGCAGCGTAAACCGCGCAATGGGCGGTTACTTAGCCGTCTTCTCCGGGAACTTCTCGCGGACCTTTTCCACCTTCGGCAGCGCGTTGTATCGCACGTAGGGCTGCGCGGGGTTGTGCTTCACGTAGTCCTGGTGATACTGCTCGGCCGGGTAGAACGCGTCGAGCGGTTCGAGCGTGGTCACGATCGGGTCGGCGTAAACCTTCGCGTCTTCGAGCTGCGCGATGTACGCCTTGACCGCGGCCTTCTCTTCGGGCGACTGGTAGAACACCGCGGAACGGTACTGCTTGCCGTGGTCCGGGCCCTGGCGGTTGAGCTGGGTCGGGTCGTGCGCGACGGTGAAGAACACCTTGAGCAGCTCGGCGTAGGTGATGGCCTGTGGGTCGAAGGTGATCTGGATGACCTCGGCGTGGTCGGTGCGACCGGCGGAGACGGCCTTGTATTCGGCGGTCTCGGCGGTCCCGCCGGCGTACCCGCTGACCACGTCGCTGACCCCCTTGAGCTGCTCGAACACCGCCTCGGTACACCAGAAGCAGCCCCCGGCGAAGACCGCGGTGGCGTGGCCGGCTTCGTTCACGGCGGGGCTAAAGTCGGTCGCGGGAATCGGTGCGTGCGCGGGGTCGGCGCTGGTGCGGCTGCACGCGAAGCCGGCGAAGCTGAGCAACAGCATGAGCGTGGTTCCTTTGAGCATGAGCGTTTGCATCGTGAGATTGATCGTAGGCGCTGTTTACAACGCCATCGAGATGCGTCTTATTCCGCCTGCTCACCCATCGAGGAGATAAACGCGTCCGCCTCATCGATGCTCGCCTGCATCTCCGCGACGAGCGTGGCGACGTCCGACTCGAGCGTCGCGACCTCGCCTTCGAGTGACGCGATCGCCCGCGCGTTGAGGTTGTGCTTGAGGAACAGCACGTGGTCGCGGAACGCCGCGAGCACCGGCTCCATCTTCGCCTCGGCCTTGTTCATCGCGCCGACCAACTGATCAAACTGCCGCCGCGTCTCGCGGAGTTGTCGCTCGCTTGAGGACCGCAGCTCCGCGTTGGTGTATTGCTCCAGCTCCCCTTCCCATTCCTTGAACAGCGCGGTGCCGACCGATTCGACCGAATCGATCCGGTCGCGCACCGACTTGGCGGCCGACTCGCTGCGGTCCAGTTCTTTCTTGAGCTTGTTGTATTTGGCTTCGAGGTCGCCGCCATCGACATCGACCACGGCCATGAACTGATCGAGCGCCGACTGGAACTGCTCCTTCGCGTCGGACTGCCCGTCGCGGGCTTCTTCGACACGATCGACGAGGATGTCGCGTTTGTGGACGCCGAAGGCCTCCATCGTGCCGTAGTACGCGCTCTGGCAGCCGGGCAGCAGCAGGGCGGTCAGGGCCAGGAGCGGCAGGCAGGATCGCGTTTTCATGGCATCGCCTCGGGGGTGATCGGGGTTGCGGTGTCGGATGATCTTAGCGCAGCTTGAGGAGCCTGTCGCCGCGGGAGACGGGGCGCAGGGCGCCGTCGTGGAAGAAGTAGTCGTAGGGTTTTGCGGCGAGATACCCGCCGTAGCGCACGGGCGTGGTGGCGTAGGCCCGGACCGCGTGGCCGTAGCGCCAGTCGGATTCGTTGTGGCGGAGGAACGCGGCGGGGTAGGGGTCGCGGAGGTCGATGTCGGCGCGGTAGCCCTCGGCGAACTCGCCGAGCACCGAGTAGTTGAGGTGGTCGCGGATCAGGTCGCGGTAATTGGCGGGGATCGGCGGCAGGTCGGCCGCGGCCGGGGCGTCGGCGGGGCGCGACGCGGCGCAGCCGACCCCATGCGTCAGGGCGAGGGAAAGGGTGAGCCAGATGGCGGCGAAGGTCCGATAGCGCATGGCAGGTACTCGCGGCGGTGAGGCTCCACAGCATAACGCGCGGGGGTCGTGGACGCGGGATCGCGGTCAAAAGCGTTTCATGGCTTTAATTTCGTGAGCGTCCGGTGAGCCGGTGTCCGATAAGCCGCGGCACCGCGGCGCTTGACCGTGCGATTCTGGCGCGGCCGATGATGTTGACTCGGCGGCCGCCTCGGCCAGCGCCGCTGATGGAATGCTCATCGCCTAATTCCGACCGCGCCCGTCAATGTCAGGAGCCCCTTCATGCACGGCAACGACTCGACCCCGGTCAAGCAATTGATCCGCGAACTGGACCACAACGACCGCTACATCGTCCTGCTGCACTACGCGGACGGGCTGACGATCAACGAGGTGGGCCTGGTGCTCGACCTGCCGCCGCGGGTCGTGGAGGCGACGCTCAACCGCCTGCGGGGCAAGCTGCTCAACGCCATCGCCGAGGCGCAGGCCGAATACGCGGAGCCCCCGGCGTACCGCAAGATCGCGGCGGCGTGAACGACGGGGTCTAAGGTCGTCGTGCGGGGGAGTCTCGCCGCTCGCGGCTTCGCGCAGACCCCAAGTTGCCGGGGATCGTCCCACAACGCGGAGCTCGCCGCGTCACCGTGCTTGCCGCATGCATGGATAACACGCGAAGGCTGAACGATTTCGCGAAGCCGCAAGCGGCGGTCGGGAGGCGCTGAGGGTTTTTATGCCGCGCGTTGGCGTTGCTCGCGGCGGGCGTCGCGGCGGCGGTTGATCTGCCGACGCACCGTGCGCTTCGTGCGCTCGGCGGCGAGGTCCACGGCCGTGATCATGTCTTCATCGGTCTGCGCGATGATCACGTTCTGCGCCCGGCTGATCCAGGCGAGCACGCGGCACTGCAGTTCCTTCATGTGGTTGCGGCCGTGGAGATTGGTCAGGGTCACTTCCACCCGCCCGAGACGGCCCTCGAACCGGTCGAGGCTCATCTGCATCCGCCGCTGGATGTAATCCTTGACCCCCGCCTCCAACCCGAAATTGGTTGCGCGCACTTCGACGTCCATGCGGACTCCTTTCGTGAGATGGTTTTAGAACAAACCGCAGACAGGCCACCGCTCATTATGCGCGAGGGTGGGCATTGACCCAAGAAGAATTTGCCCGCGAAAAGCGATATCGGACCGCCCCCGCGATGGCCCCCCGTGTCCGCGTGGCGGGCGGGCTATTTAAGGCTCCTGCGACGGATGGGCACCAGCCAGAAACTCGCCAGCACCAGCGCCCCGAACGCGGTATAGGCCCACATGAATACCTCCGGGGGCCCCTCAAAGAACATCAGCCGCTGCACCCAGTGGGCGATAAACCCGTCCGGTTCGTAAGGCTTTTGCCCCCCGGCCACGCGCAGGTCGCTCTCCCACGTCGTCAAAGGGCAGATCTCCCCCAGCCACGCCTGCACCACCACAAACCCGATCGATGCCAGGTGCAACACGCGGAACCACGGCCGACGCACAAACCCCCAGCCGAGCACGCCGCCCACCAGAATCACCACCAACCCGACCACCACCCACAACACAAACGCGAAGTGGGCGATCAGGATCAGGTCTGCCAGCAGGCGGTAGAGCATGGCGGTGAGGGGGAGTGGGAGGGGGAGTGGGGAGTTGAGAGTAGGGAGTGGGGAGTAGGGTGTTGAGAGTGGGGAGTAGGGAGTAGAGGGTACAAGAGAAGCGACAAGTTCATCCACTCCCCACTCTCTACCCTCCACTCTCCACTCCCTACCCTCCACCCCCCACTCTCCACTCCCTACTCCGCATCCTTTGCACGAAACACCATCAGCGCCGCGGCGTGGCCGTGGACATGATTCTCCCCGCCGACCGGGCCGATCTCGCCCGCGGCGAAGCACCCGGCCAGGGGCACGGTGCCCAGCGCCTCGCCGATGAGCGAGACATCGGCGTCCTTGCGGTCATACAGTCGCGTGCCCCGGCTGTTGCAGGTGAACAGCAGCGCCCCCTCGCCCTCACCGTGCAATCGTTGCGCATCGAGCATCATCGACAGGTCGTCGGATGCAGTGATCGCGTCGCGGACCTGGAACTGGATCGTCTGCCCGACGCGGACCTGTGGGTCGCCGATGGCGAGGTACCCCGCTTCGGGATCGACGCCGACCACGCCGCGGATCAAAAAATCGCCCCGTCCGAAGTGGCTCTTGTATTCGTCGATGACGCGGCCGACCTGGAGGCCGGCGGTCTGGGCCAGCTCGCGGTCGCGCTCGCCCAGCGCATGCAGCGTCTCGCGCAGCACTTCCAGCGCTTTGCGCCCGCCCAGCTCCTGCACGATGTGGCGTTTGGACTTGGTGATGACCCACGGCCGACCGATCGGCCGGCAGCCCTGGCTGATGGTGTTGTGGATGTCGATCCGGCCGTCAAACGCGAGCCCCACCGCGCCGTCGTGCCGGACCCGATCGTCCAGGAGCAGTCGGTTGTCGCGTGGCTTGCGTCCGCCGCTGAGCATCCCGCCCACGACCGGCACGCCCGGCAAAGCCGCGCCGATCGCCGGCAGCAGCCCGGCCAACGGGGTGCTGAACGGGTCGGCCAGCAGCATCAGCGCCGACGGCCGCTGGGTCTGATCGCCCGCGCCGATGTCCGTCGATTCCAGCAGCAGCGAGGGCGAATCGACCACCGCGGGGTAGTCGATCGGGTCGTACGCGAAGCCGCGCACTCGCGCGTCGCCCAGCACGCCGGCGATCACCGAGATGGCCGGTCCCTCCTCGATCTCGCGCCCGACGCCGACCACGCCCTGCACCGTCCCGCCCACCACCGTCGCCGCGCCCAGCCCCGACGCCAGCGCCTCGCCCACGCCGGCGAGCGCATCGGCGTATTCCGGCGTGACGAATACGATGGCCAGGTCCGCGTTCGCGCCCAGCGTCTCGCCGAGCTGGCCGACGATCTGCGCCAGCGCCTGATCGGCGCGCTCGGCATCACTGATCGCGGAGGCGAAACGCAGCTTCGGGGGGGCGACGGGCATCGCCCCATTGTAGGGCAACCCGCGGCCTGTTTACCGGGCGGCACGAAGTACCCCGGTTCGGCGGCCAATGTCGAATGAGTAAACCAGAATGACGAAAGGGTGGGGTTTCGCGATTCTTCGTCATTCTGGTTTACTCATTCGTCATTTCCACCGGCGCTCTTCGTGCCACCCGCTAAACGTCATGGGTTATGATGGTGCCCACGATCATGGGTGACGCTGCTGACAATTCGCCCGGCCCGCTGGACGAGCTGGATGTCCTGGCCGATATCGCCGGCTTCGGCACCGAGCCCGAGCTGCCTTACAAGCTGGTCGCGATCGACCTGGACGGCACGCTGCTGCGCGCCGACAAGCAGATCACCAAGCGCAACGCCAAGGCGATCAAACGCGCGACCGAGCTGGGGGTGAAGGTGGTGCTGTGCTCGGCCCGGCCGCCGCGGACGGTGCGAGAGATCTACAACCTGCTGGGCCTCGATTCGCTGGAGATCAACTACAACGGCGCGCTGGTTCACGACCCGGTGCGGGGCAAGCACCTCTCGCACCTGCCGCTGGCCGGGGACATCGCGCTGCGGATCGTGCAGATGGCGCGGCTGATGGACGAGTCGATCGACATCAGCCTCGAGGTGCTCGACAAGATGTACACCGATCGGCCGCAGTCGAAGATCCAGACCGAGACGAGCAAGCGTTTCAAGCCGGACAAGATCGGCCCGATCAAGTCGCTGGTCGAGCAGCCGGTGACCAAGCTGATGCTGCTGGCACCCGAGGAGGTGCTGCGGCCGGTGAAGGCGGCGATCCACGAGCAGTTCCGCAACGATGTCGGGCTGATGGAGAGCGACACGACGCTGCTGCAGTATGTCCACCCGCGGGTGGATAAGGGCCGCGCGCTGCGGTACGTCGCCGACTACTACAAGATCCCGAAGGAGAAGGTGCTGGCGATCGGCGACGCGCCCAATGACGTGTCGATGCTCAAGTGGGCCGGGCTGGGCTGCTGCGTGAACAACGGCTGGGCCGAGGCCATCGCCGCCGCCGACGAACTGATCCCGCCCAACGACCAGGACGCGGTCGCCTACGCGATCGACACGTTCGTGCTTCAGGGCGTCAAGCCCCCCGAGGCCCCGCCGACCATGCTGCTCGATGAGTTCGATATCTGACGCGCATGAGTGGCTCCACCCTTACGCTGCCCGTGCCCGACGACTTTGTCCTGTTCAAGGCGGTGTGTTCCTACGGCTACTTCCTGCTCGCGCCCAACCGCTGGGACCGGCGGACCGGCCGTTTCCACCGTGTTTTTCGAGGAAATCGTGATCGCATCATCCGCGTCACCATGAACCAGACAGATGCGCGGCCCGACCGCCTGCGCCTGACCTGCGACCGCAAGCTCGCCGCCGACGAAGCCGCGGCCATCAAACAACAGACCACGCGCATGCTCCGCATCGATGAGGACCAGGCCGCGTGGTACCGCGTGCATCCCATCGCCAGACGCCGCCGCTTCGGCCGTATGTTCCGCAGCGCCGACCTCTTCGAGGACATGGTCAAGACCATCACCGGCTGCAACGTCACCTGGCGCAACACCATGACCATGAACACGCTGCTGGTCGAGCACGTCGGCCAAGGCGGTTGGCCCACCCCTGCGATGGTCACCGACTTCGGCAGCGAACGCCTGAAAATCCGGTGCAAGGTCGGCTACCGTGCCGAACGCATCGTCCGCCTCGCCGAGGCGTTTCTCGACGGGTCGCTCGACCCCGCGTGGTACGAAGACCCCGCCCGCACCACCGACGAGCTGTTCCACGCCATCAAAGCGCTCTATGGCTTTGGGGATTACGCGGCCAACAACATGCTCCAACTGCTCGGCCACTACGACCGCCTGCCCATCGACACCGAAACCTACCGCCACTTCTGCCTCACTCAGAACATCAAACGCCCCAAAGACCCGACCAGACTGCACCGGCGCATCGAACGCTACTACGGCAAATTTCAACCCTTCGCGTTCAAGGCCTACTGGTTCGAGCTGTGGTCGAACTACGAGCAGCGCTACGGCCCGGCGCGGGGCTGGTGCCCCGATGAGACCGGCCCCAACTTCACCGCCGCCACGCTCAATCAGCCCGCCGGCGCAAACGTTTAGCGCGTGCCGCGAAGCGCCCGGTATCTCGCTACCCTGATCACGCATGTCCGAATCTCCTCTCCGCACCCCTGGTCGTGGTCGCCTGGCGCGGATCATCGTGTTCGCGCTGATTGGGTTCGGTGTGCTCTACGCCGGCTTCCAGTTCCGCCTCTGGACCTTCGAGACCACCACGCCGATCCGCTGGGAATCGGACCTGCGCAACGCCTGGCGGTGGGGCAGCTACGCCGATGACCACGGCCTGCTGAGCACCTACGACCTGGTCCGCTTCGAGCGGCACGGCAGCGGCCAGTACGGCTTGGACTACGTGCCGCTGCGCCTCACCGTCGCGTGGTACTGGGTCAAGACCGCGGCGTGGCTTGAGCCGGGGCTGACGGCGTGGTCGCCAAGCCTGCGCACCAACGCGCCGCTGCTCGCGGTGCATCTTCTGATGGAACTCATCGCGACCGCCGGGCTGTTCGCCATCGTCTTCACGTGGTGCCGCGAACTGGGCGGCGTGAAGGCGCGGCACGCGCCGTGGTGGGCGTTGGCGTGCGCAGCGGTGCTGTATCTGAATCCGGCATCGGTGATCAACGCGTTCGGCCGGCCGGGCACGGACACGTGGGTGCTGCCGTTCTTCACGTGGGCGGTGTGGTGCGCGATGACGGGGCGGTGGTGGGGGGCGGGGGTGGTCATCGGGCTGGGCGCGATGATGAAGGGACAGGTGATGCTCGGCGGTCCGGTG
This sequence comes from uncultured Phycisphaeraceae bacterium, assembly GCA_964614575.1. Lineage (GTDB taxonomy): Bacteria > Planctomycetota > Phycisphaerae > Phycisphaerales > Phycisphaeraceae > JBGTLW01. The sequence goes on from CAZTLX010000001.1 coordinate 18,200, forward strand.
TTCCTGCTCTGGGCGTTGTTCATGGGCAAGCCGACGCAAGCGATGCGCTGGTTGGCGGGGGTGTTGTTCGGCGGGGTGGTGGTGCTGCTGCCTTGGTTGCTGACGGCCTGGCCGCTGGGCGCGTCGCAGCGGGTGTGGACCGGCGCGGGGCTGTGGTTGTTGCCGATCGCGCTGGGGTGCGCCGCGTTCGGCGTGCTGGTGGCGAGGCGTGCGGAGGCCGAAAACGATTCGCCGGACCAACTGGGGCCGATCGCGCTGCACCTGATCTTTGCCGCGGGGCTGCTGGTGCTGATCGTGGCCGCGGCGCTGTTGCGGGGCGGTTGGGGCTGGGCGCTGGGGCTGGGTTTGGCGACCTCGGGCTGCCTGGTGTGGGCGCGGTGGGGAGGTGTCGGCCAGCGGGTGCCGGCGCTGGGGCTGCTCTTTGCCCAGGCGGCGCTTAGTGGCATGGTGTTGTTCGACGCGGGTGATGCGTGGTTCGAGGTCGGGCCGTGGTACGGCGCGCACAAGTTTTCGCATCGGCTGGAGATGGGCGGGTCGATGTGCCTGGCGGGGATCATGCAGTCACGGTTCGGCTATGGGCCGCAGGACGTGCTGTTCACCTTGCCGTGGCTGGGCGGGGTGTTTGAGGTGACGGCGTGGCGGTTGTTGATGGGCCTGTTCGCGGCGTTGTATATCGTCGGGTGCTACGCGATCGCCCGGCAGTTTCGTCGGCGGGGGCCGCACTTCCTGATCGCGATCTGCACGCCGTGGCTGGTGTGGTTCGCGTTTGCGGCGCAGATCCACGAGCGCTACCTGCTCTTCGGCGCGGGGCTGGCCGCGGCCACGCTGGCGGTACACCGCGGAGCGTTTGTCTTGTCGCTCTTGCTAAGCGCGCTGAGCTGGCTGATGACGATCTGGGTGATGCTGCAATCCCGCACCCGCGGCGAATACCTCGACGGCTTCGGCGACACGCTGCACAACTTCATCCGCCCGCTGATCCCCGACGCCGGCTGGGCGGTGATGCTTATTGCGCTGATCTTCCTCTGGCTCTCGTTCAACGGCCGCGGCGATCAAGCCTTCAACCGCGAAGCCTCGCACCGGCAAGACGCGGCGGACGCGGGGGCAGGGGCTTAACGGCTTGTGGGGTTCATGCCTCGAGCGTGAGGCCGACCACGGCGATGCCCGCTTTCTCCGCCGCGGCGAGGACCTGCGGCTTGTCCATCAGGATGACCTTGCCCGCGGCGACCGCGAGGCAGGTCGCGCCCGCGGCCTGCAACTGCGTGATGGTGTCGAGGCCGATGCTCGGCACATCGAAGCGCAGGTCCTTCTCCGCGTCCGGGCCCTTGAGCAGCGTCCAGCCGCCCTTGCGGCAGTGCTCGCCGGCGCGGGCGATCATCTTCGCGGTGCCCTCGATCGCCTCGACCGCGAGGATGTTGCGGTCCTTGATCGCGATCGCCTGGCCGATGTCCAGGTCGTTCATCCGCAGCAGCACCGGCCAGCCGAAGTCGATGTCCGCCTGCTGCGCGGCCGAGGGCGCCCGCGCGGTCATCACGCCCGCGTCGGCCAGGTGATCGGGGATGTACGCGGTGGTGTCGATGAGTTCGATTCCCTTGCGGCCAAGCTGATCGGCCAGCGCGCCCAGCAGCGCCTGGCTGCGCCGGTCGCGGCGCGACTGGCCGAACCAGAATAGCAGCCCCATCGGATCGGGCATGATCGAGCGGGCCTGCGCCCATCTGGAGAGGTACATGTCGGTCTTGTTGACGGTGCCGACCATGATCGCCTGCCGCGCCCCGAACCGCCGCAGGCAGCGCACCCACGAGCCGATGCGCGTGAAGCCGACTTCCACGAAGTGATCGCAGAGCGGGCGCAGCTCGGGGTCGGTCATCCCGCGAAAGCCGACGCACGCGACCGGCCGCCCGGCCGCACGCAGTCCCTGCGCCTGCAGCACCGGCAAGCGCCCCCCGCCCGCGATCAGCCCGATCGGTTCATCCATGCGGCAGATTGTAAGCGGACAAATCAGCGGCGGGCTTTGGATCGTTCACGCCGTCGCTTTTGCGCGGCCGCACCTTCCGGGGGCGGCGGTGGCGTGCCCGCGCGCACATAGTTGGCCAGCCACTGCAGCCGCAGCATCGCGTGCGCGTTGAACCGCTTGTACGCGGCACAGAGGATCGTCGGCTCCGCCACGTCGCCGCGGTAGGGCCGGTGCTTCGGGCACCCGCCGTGGCACAGTTGCTTCCATTCGCAGTTAAAGCACGCCTGAGGCAGGTGCTGCTTGCGGGCGGCGAAGTCGCCGAGTTTGTTCACATCGGCGCGGTTGAGCCAGTTTGGGTCGGTGGGAGGTTGGACGGCCGAGGAATCGGCCGGGGCCGGGGGGTGCCCTTCGATCGTCAGGGCCACATCGTTCCGTGGGTTGATCCGGCCGAGCTGCCAGCGGCGTTCGACGTAGTGGTCGCAGCCGAAGAGGTCGCCGTTGTGCTCGACGGTGAGTTGACTGTGGCACTGCGGGCCGAGGATGCAGATCGACGCCTGGCCCTGCACCAGCGCGCTGAGCACGCTGTCGAAGTGTCGCACGGAGACGGTGTCGCGGTAGCGGTCGAACCACAGGTCGAACACCTCGCAGAGGAACCGGCCGTAGTCCTCGGGCCTTGGCGAGAACGGCGCGAGGATTGGCCGAGCATCGTGGCCATTGCCGGCTTCCGAACTTCCGGGGGCGGGGGTCCATTCGATCGCCGGGATGAACTGCATCCAGCGTTCGCCCAGCTCAAGCAGCGCGGTGAAAACCTTCCGGGGATGCTTGACGTTGCGGTCGTTGAGGACGCAGAGGATGTTGTGCTCGACCTGGTGATGGCGCAGCAGGCGCAGGCCCTGCATCACGCGGTCGTAGCTGCCGCGGGCTTGCTTATCGACGCGGTAGTGGTCGTGGTCTTCGCCGAGGCCGTCGATCGAGATGCCGATGAGGAATTTGTTCTCGCGGAAGAAGCGGCACCAGTCATCATCGAGCAGCGTGCCGTTGGTCTGCAGCGCGTGGCTGATCTGCTGGCCCGGCCGGGCGTATTTCTCTTGAAAGGCGATCGCCTGTTTGAAGAAGTCGAGCCCCGCGAGCGTCGGCTCGCCGCCCTGCCAGGCGATCATCACCTCGCGCGCGGCGTGCGGCAGGTACCCCGCAAAAACAGACTCCAGCGTCTCTAAAGACATCCGCTGCTCGTGACCGCCATACACCTCGTCGATCGTCGGCAGGTAGTAGCAGTACTGGCAGTCGAGGTTGCACAGCCCGCCGACGGGTTTGATCATCAGCGTGGTGCGGGCGGGCGCGAGCGGGTGGGCGGCAACCATGTGATCCACGATACAGCGCGCCCCCCGAATCCCCAACCGGCACAGCGATGGTGCGGATTCGACGTTTGGCGACGCGCCGATCAGCCGCGATAAAGACGGTGAATCTGCTGAGCCTCGCGTGGCGCGAGCAAGCGCAGCATGCCACGCGTAAGACACGCGATGGGTGACAGCAAGAGGTATGCCACATCCGCACGCCAGGGCGAGGTCAGCCTTGCCGCGACTTGTGGCCCCAGCACGTCATACACCCGCCGCATCTGTCGGTGCAGCGCGGGTGATGCGGCTCGGATCGCCAGCTCGCCCGCCTTGAAGGTTTGCAGTTGCCGGGTCAGCGGCAGCGTCGAGCCGTCGGGTAAAGGGAGGGGCGTCGCGCCGGTCAGAAGGCGGTGACCGCGGGCCGCGGCGGTGGCGATGTAGCAGCTTGGCGAGGTGGTCGGCAGTTGCTGGTATTCGCGCAGCGCCAGCGCCCAGGCCGCGGACCACGCGGCGATATACCCGGCGATGACCGCCCCCAGCCCGAGCAACGCGCCGAGGTTGAAGCGAGCGACCCCGCCGCTGCGCAGGCAGCGCGCCAGCGCGAAGCCGTACGCCACCGCGAAGAGCCACGGCGAGCCGATCAGCGCGAAGAGGAACACGGCACCGGGCAGCGCGATCAAATCGCGGTTGATGAACACCAGGGCGATGTAAAGCAGCAGCAAAAACCCCGCGACGCCGGCGATGATCGACCAGCCCTTGACGCCGAGCTTCCAGGTGCGGGGCTTGCGCCGCCGCGGCAGCAGCGCGCCGAGCAGGGCGATGACCACGGCGGCGCCGATCAGGCCGACGACCGCAACCATGATCGGGGTGAGTTCGCCCTCGCCGATGGCCACGGCGAAGATCAGCGTGAACTGCGTGCCGAGCACCACACCCAGCGCCAGCCCGAGCTGCACCCAGAAGCGTCGGCCGCTCTCGCGCGGCGAGCTGATGAGCACGATCATGGCGACAGCGGCGAGGATCAGCAGCGGGTAGAACGGCCGGGCCGCGGGGCCGCCGAGCAACAGACCGATACGATCGCTCCAATGGCCCGATTGCCACTCGACAAAAAGGTGTGGGTCGGCCTCGACGATGCTGAAGGGTATCAGCGGCCAGGCGACGCCGAGGACGACCAGCACGATCCGGCTGAGGATGGGGAAGCTGCCGAGTGTCAGCCAGCCGGGGCGGAATTTCGCCGCCGCCATGGAAGCCGGCACCGCGTGCCCACACTCGGGGCAGGCCGCGTCGGTGCGCAGGGTGCGGAGGTTGTGGCCGCACGAAGCGCAGGGCAGGTCGCGGTCGAGGTGTTCCGGCGAGGCCGATGGCGTGGGAAGATTCATGATTGGAAGATATGTGGTGTTGGATAACAGCCCGCCGACCACGTCGGCGCGGGTCCGCGCCCGCGTGGTGGGCGGGCGAGTGGGCTTCAAGCGCCCAGTTGCTCGTGCTCGGCGATGATGCGGTCGATCAGCGCTTCTTCCTCCGCGTTGGGGGCCCAGCCCTCGTCGAGCTTGCGTTTGACATGCGTGCCCGCGCGTTGCAGGCCTTCTTCAAGCGTGATCTCGCAACGCCAGCCGCCGACCGCCTCGCTGACCTTGGTGTTGTCGAACACCACCGAGTTGGTCTTGTCGCCGTGCAGCGGGCCTTCCCACGCCGGCTTGTAGCGGACCAGGGTGTCCGATGCGACGTGGACGACGCGCGGTTCGACGCCGAGCACGCGGCCCATCGCGGCGAGGATGACGGCCCAGGTGTGGCCGCGGTCGCGGGTGATGTGATACGCCTCGCCGAGCGCGCGTTCGTTGCCGCAGAGCCTGATGAAGGCTCGGGCGTAGTCTTCGGAATGGGTGACGGTCCAGAGGCTCTGCCCGTCGCCGTGGAGGATGACGGGTTTGTCGCGGAGCATGCGCCACGCGAGGTGCTCGCCGCCGACGAACGTGCCGGGGAACCGCGTGCGGTGGGTGTGGCTGGGGCGGACGATGGTGACGGGCAGCGTCCCCGCGGCGTGCGCTTCGAGCAGGCGTTTTTCCATCGCCGCCTTCTTGCGGCTGTATTCCCAGAACGGGTTGTCCAGCGGCGTGTCTTCGGTGATCACGTGGTCGCGGCAGGGCTTCTGGTACGCCGAGGCCGAGGAGATGAAGATGTACTGTTTGACCTTCCCGGCGAACACGGCGAGGTCGCGCTCGACGCGGGGCAGATCAAACGCGACGTACTGACAGACCACATCAAACCCGCGCTCGGCCAGGGCGGCGTAGGCGTCGTCGTCGTTCAGGTCGCCGGTGATCTGTTCGACGCCGGCGGGCAGCGGTTCATCGCGCTGGCCGCGATTGAACACCGCCACCTGCTGCCCGGCCGCCGCGGCCGCCTGGACGCAGGCGTAGGAAATCTCACCCGTCCCGCCGATGTAGAGCACCTTGGTCATCGGCGCAGTTTAACCGCAGCGCCGCCTGGGGTGCATCAGGCCCGTTCTCCGCCGCAAGCGGCGGGAGCGGGTCAAGGTTGAGGTTCCGGGGACGCGGCTTCGGCCGTGGCGTTGTCGGGCGTGGTGCCGTAGAGCCTCACCAGCACGTCATCGACCAGTTCCGCCCAGCCGCGCTCGTTGAGCTGGGCCTGGGTGGTGGGCAGGACGTGTACGTTGAGCGGATGGCCGGCGAGGGCCTCGGCCAGTTCGGTCGAGGTGGTAAGGATGGTGTGTTTTTTCTCGTGTGGTTCGCCGGCGTCGTTGAGCATGGCGTGGAGCATCGTGCGGTCGCCGCCCCAGGCGAAGGGTGAGAGCGCGACCGCGCTGCCGAAGGTCTCGGGGTGGCGGTGCAGGGTGTGGAGGCAGATGATCGCGCCCAGGCCAGCGCCGCCGATGGCGGTGTGCTGCGGCCCGGGCAGGGTGCGGTAGTGCTCATCGACGAAGGTTTTGATCGGCCCGGCGAGCAGGTCGGCGTAGTCGTCGCCGCGCGCGACGCTGGGCGCGGTGTCCGGCGGGGTGGAGTCGCGCGCGGGCGTGCCGGGGAGGAACTCGACCGCGCGGTCGGGCGTGTTCGCGATGCCGACGACGATGAACGGCTCGACCGCGCCGGATTCGATCAGCCGCTGGGCCGTCTCATCCACGCCCCATTCGACGCCGGCGTAGGCGGACGATTCGTCGAAGAGGTTCTGCCCGTCCTGCAGGTAGAGCACGGGGTAGCGGCGGTCGGGCTGCTGGTCGTAGCCCGGCGGAAGGTAGATGTAGAGGTCGCGCGGCTCGCTCAGCGGCGGCGAGGGCAGCGCCTTGTGCGTGCGGATATCGCCGGTGTAGGTGATCCGCCCGGGGATCGTTTCGCCCTTGTCGCGCCACGCCTCGACATCGATGGTCAGCTTCGTCGGCTCCTGGGCGCGGATGGTGCGGTCGGCCACATCCTCATCGTCCGCCTTGACCTCGACCGTGCCCCACGTGCCCCGCGTCACCTTGAAGGCATATTCGACGCCCTTGATCAGCTCGATCGTCGCGGCGTGCGTGCCGTCGTCGCTCGGCTGCAGCGCGACGCCCGCGGCATCCCACTCGCCCAGCGGGCCCGAGCCCGAGACGTACAGCACCTGATCGGCCGGGGTGGAGGTGGGGGGCGTCACGGCGATGGTCACCGCAACCCGCTGCGTGGCCTGGGCCAATTCCTCGGGCGACACATCCCGATCCGCCTTGCCGGAAACGGAGCTGGCGTACCACGCCCCGATCCCCACCATCCCCAGCACAAACACCGCGAATAACGATACCAGCGCCTTTTTCATGACGTGATCCCTATGCCCGGAGGAATCGCAATAAGACCGGCCCCAGTCTTCGCCCGATATTGTAACGCCCCGAACCCCACGCTCAAAGGATATCCCGCTCCGCCGCTTACGGCTTCACCC
>CAZTLX010000001.1:25493-66152 GCA_964614575.1 uncultured Phycisphaeraceae bacterium
GCCGGAAGATTATCTTGAAATCAATCTCTGCCGTTTGCGGCTTCGCTTGGGCGTGGCGTTGGCGGGTCGCGGCAAAGCGAGCGGTGATGCCACGGCCGCGCATAGCCGCGAGCGGCGGAAACGGGGTATCGGGGGGGGATTGCGGGGGTGCGAAGCGGCGGGCGGCACATCACGCCGCCGCGGCGGCGGTCGCGGGGGGCTTTGCCGCCACCGTGTTGACCGGCCTCCCCACGGCGATCAGGGGGTGATCCGTGGCGCGGGGGGTTGGGTCGTTGAGCACGACGCACCCCGCTGCCCGGCGGACCTGGCCGACCAACTCCGGCAAATGATACGGGTGCTGGGTATCCCACGCGGTGCAAAGCGTGGGTGGCGGGGGCGGGGTGGACACGACCAGCCGACCCTCGGCCGCGAGGATGCGCCCCGCCTCGGCCAGCAGCCGCGCCGGGTTGCGGTGACGCTGGATCACATCACATAGCAGCACGATGTCGAAGCGTTGATCGTCGAGCGGCACGCGGCGCAGGTCGGACTGATGCAGCAGCGTCGGCGGGGGGCCGGGGTACTGATGCTGGCCCATGATCGACTGCGCCAGCGCCGCCTCGTGGGGGTTGCTTTCGGTCGCGGTGATCGCCAGGCCACGCGTCGCCAGCAGGTGCGGCACCAGCCCCGTGCCGGCCTCCAGCACCGCGATCCTGGGCTTTTCCTTCACCTGCTTGAGCACCTCCACCACCGCGCCCAGCCGCAGGTTGACCTGCCGACGGTACGACTCGTCCGAGGCGTACGCGCCCCACGCGGTCTGCTCGAGGTTCGTCGGTTTCGCGGGCGGCGCGGCGTCGGCATCCGGGGGCAACCCGAACACCGCCGCATTCCACAGCAGCGGCGTGCCGCGGTACCTCTCCCGCACGATGTCCAGGTCCGGTGCGATCCGGCAGAAGCCCCACTTCTGCTGGAAATACGCGAGGGTGTGGTCGATGCCCGCCTCCGAGTCGGCTCGGGTCGGACGCACCTGCCGCAGGCCGTGATGATGCGCGCACTCCAGGTGCGGCACCGCGATGCACGACCAGCCTTTTAGCCGGGCGGCCAGGCCGAAGTCCACCGTCTGCCCGCGCAGAAAAGTCTCGTCGTAGCCGCCGATCTCCTCCCACACGGTCTTGCGGCAGCAGTAGAAGCAGCCCATGACGTGATCGACCTCGGCCGCGTGATGCACGGCGTAACGATCAAACCCATGGGCGAGGTGGTGATAGCCCTTGGGGTGGAGGACGAAGTCGCCGAAGGCGTGGATGCGGCCGTCGGAGCCGAGCTGCTTGGGGCCGACCACGCCCAGCCGCGGGGGACCGTGGTCGAACACGGCACAGAGCTTCGCCGCCCAGTTGCTGGTCAGGCATTCCACATCACCATCGAGCCGGACGAGGATGTCGCCGCGCGAGGCCCGCACGAGCTTGTTGGCGGTCACCGAGAGCACGCCGCAGTGCGGGGCTTCGTGGAGCGTGAGAAAAGGCCGGCCGCCGCGCCAGGATTTGTGCGACCAGGCGCGGAGGGTGTCGCGTGAGTCGTCGGTCGAGCCGTCGTCGAAGGCGATGATTTCCAGCGGCGTCGGGTCGTGTTCGAGGGTGCGGTGCAGGGAGTCGAGCAGCCGGGCGATCAGGTCATACTGCCGGTCTTTGGACGACGCGCGGCCGTTGTTGTAGTTGGGGATCAGGATGGAGACCCGCGGCGCAGAGGCAAACATGGTCCTGTTATCGGCCTAAAGGGGTTCAAAACGCCAGTCTGCGGCGGTGCGTCGGGGGTCGGGGTTTGTCCGTACCGCATTTTCAAGCCATTTTGCCCGGCAGGTCGATGCCCCTTGCATGCCCGCACCCACACTTATCGGAGCCGAGGAAGCCAGCCAGGCGACGGCTACGCGTTGGTCCATCGAACACGACGCCGACTTGAGCGTCGTGTTCATCACGCGGCCCGACGGCCCGCCGCCGCAGCCCGCCGATTGGCGCGCCCGCTTGGCCGAGGCGATGCGGACGCTGGGCGTCGCGTGTGTCGGGGCCAAGCGCGTTGATCCGCAGGGCACCGTCTTCTCGATGGGCGAGTTCATCGTCCACCCCAAGGGCTTTCATCACCACGGCAAGGGCGTGCCCGCCACCGCTTATCGCTTCCCCGAGGAGGTCGACGCGGTCGCCGGGGGCGTGCTGGCGGTCGATCGCGAGCACTTCGATGCGGTGGACGGCGAGGCGCTATGCGTCGGCATCCTGGGGCCGGCGACGCTGTGTCTGGCGATCCGGCAGCGGGGCGGGCGGTGCGTGGTCGTGCCGAGCGTGGTGATCGACGATGCGCAAGGCATCGCACCGACCGATCTTGATGACAACAACTTCCGGGGGCGGTTCGGGTTCGACTGGCGTGCGGCCGACCTCGATGAGGTCGCGGCCAAGCACCCCGGCTCGCCGCTGCTGTGGAACGCCCGCTATTTCGGGACCGCGTTGCCTTTTGAGAAATACGACCAGCGCCCCGCGATGCACTGGACCAGCTATCAGCAGGTCGATGTCTATCGCCAGCGGGCGGATCACCTGGTCAAGGTCTTGGCCGAGCTGTGCCCCGCGGATCAGCCGGCGCTGGATTTGGGCTGCGGCGACGGGTTGTTCACACACCTGCTGGCGAGCCGGGGGGTCGAGGCGGTGGGGATCGATCTGGAACCCGCGGGCATCGAGCAGGCGCAGGCGCAGTGCGCGGCGCAGACCTATGCGGGAACCGCGCCGCGCTTCGAGCTGGGCGCGCCCGGCCCGCTGCCGTTTGCGGATGAGGCTTTCGGGCTGGTGTACATGTTGGATGTCGTCGAGCACCTGCCCAACCCGATCACGGTGCTGCGCGAGGCGGCGCGGGTGCTGCGTCCGGGTGGCCGGCTGCTGGTGACGACGCCCGCGTGGCAGTTCGGGCAGTGGTCGGACGCGACCTATCACGTCAGCGAATACTCCGCGGAAGAGCTCACGCGGCAGGTCAACGCCGCAGGCGTGGCGACGGGCCTGCGGACGGTGAACCTGGGCAAGATCGGCGGGGTCTATCGCGACCTGGTGCTGATCGCACAACGGGGCGGATGAATCAGTCGTGGCGTTTGCACCCTAAGCCGCATCCAAAACGCGATACACCCGCCCGTGCTGATGCAGCCAGCCCACATCACCGCTTTTCGCCCGCTCTTCCACTTCACGCAGCAGTTTCAACGTCTCCGGGGGGAAGCAGGCTTCACTCGGATCGGCATCGGGGACCACCGCCTCCACCTCGACACTCACCACGTATTGCGGGGTATGCACCCAGCGTATGCGTTTGATTTTTTTGCCCGGGATGTTCATGGCCATGACTCAAGATGTTATTCGGGACATCAGAACAACCTGTAAATCATTTGAACCGCCAAGACGCCGAGTGCGCTAAGTCGATCCATGATTTGGATTGGCTTTTCTTGGCGATCTTGGCGTCTTGGCGGGTATTCAGAGCGCCCATGCGAGACAATCTATCCGGGGGATATACTGGTGTCATGCAGAAGTTGCTGGATGACAACCGCGAGCAGCTTGCCGAGCTTTGTCGGCGGTTTGGGGTCAGGACGCTCGAAGTCTTCGGGTCCGCGGCGACGGGTGAGTTCCATCCCGAATCATCCGATATCGATCTGCTCGTCCGTTTCGATCTCGACACGCCGATGTCGGGCTTGCGCCAATACATCGGCTTCAAGCAGGCGGTCGAGGCCCTGCTTGGTCGGCCGGTGGATCTGGTCAACCCCGACCTGCTCCAGAACCGTTACTTCCGCGAATCGGTGAACCGCACGCGAGTCTCGCTCTATGCCGCGTGACCCGCGTATGCATCTCGAACATGTGCGCGAGTCGATCCGGCTGATCGAACGCTATGTGGCCGATTCGACGCTCGACCAATACCTGGCCGACGAGCAGGCCCTGCGACGCGGTTGAGCGACGGTTCGCGGTGATCGGCGAAGCGCTCAACCGCCTCAAACGCGACGCCCCCGAGGTGCACGCGCGGATCAGCGACACCGGCCCGATCAACGCCTTCCGCAACATCCTCGTGCACGTCTATGACATGATCGACCACGGCATTGTTTGGAAGGCCATCAAAACCGACTTGCCCCGGCTGGCCGGAGAGGTCGAACAGTTGCTTGAAGAGTTAGGCGCTTGATGGAAACAAATGGGCGTGACACTCGGTACGGGAATAACGCTTGGGGTTCGGCGGTTGCCTACGATATTCCACCATGATCGCCCCCGTCACCCCCGCCAATGAAGCCGAACGCCTCGCGGACCTGCGGGCGTTGCAGATCCTTGACACGCCGCACGAGATGCGGTTTGACCGCGTGGTGCGGCTGGCGCGGCAGGTGTTTGGCGTGTCGATCGCCTACATCGCGCTGATCGACGCCGAGCGGCAGTGGTTCAAGGCCTCGACGGGGCTGTGCGCCAGGCTCGACCAGACGCCGCGGGAGATGTCGTTCTGCGGGCACACGATCCTGCGGGACGACCCGCTGGTTGTGCCCGACGCGACCGCCGATGCGCGTTTTGCCGAAAACCCGATGGTGACCGGCGAGCCGTTCATCAAGTTCTACGCCGGGCACCCGCTCAAGGGGCCGCAGGGCCAGAACATCGCGACGCTGTGCATCGCCGACCAGGTGCCGCGGCCCGACGGGCTGACGGCCGATGAGCTGGACATCCTGCGCACGCTCGCCGAGCAGGCCGAGCACGAGCTGAACGTGATGGAGGTGATCGCCTCGCAGCGCGAGCTGATCACCACCAAGAACGCACTGGTCGCCACGCAGCAGGCGCTGCAGCGCGAGCTCGAAGAGGCGGCCGATTACATCCAGGCCCTGCTGCCCGATCCGATCAAAACCGACTGCGTGACCGCCGACCACCGCTACATCAGCTCCTCCAAGCTCGGCGGGGATATCCTCGGCTACCACCGTCTCGATGACGATCACTTCGCGGCCTATCTGCTCGATGTCACGGGGCACGGCGTCGGCTCGTCACTCCTGGCCGCGACCATCGGCAAAGCGCTGTCGCCCGGCGGCCGGTTCGACGCCGACCTCACCAACCCCGGCGAGGTCCTGGGCGCCCTCAACGAGTCCTTCCCCTTCGAGCAGAACAACCACAAGTTCTTCACGCTCTGGTACGGCGTGGTCCATCGGCCGACACGCACCCTGCGCTTCGCCACCGGCGGCCACCACCCGGCCCTGCTCCTGTCGCCCGACGGCACCAGCGCCCGTCTAGGCACGCCCAACCTCATCGTCGGCGTCGATCCCGACACGCAGTACCGCACCGAGCAAACCCCGCTCCAATCCGGGGCACGCCTCTACCTCTTCTCCGACGGCGCGTTCGAGATCAAAAATGCCGACGGCGTCATGCTCCGGCTCGACGGGCTGATCAAGCTGCTCGAACAGCACGGCTGCGCCGAAGGCGACCGGATGGGCGCGATCCTCCAGGCCGTGCGCGATTACCAGGGCGACAAATTCTTCCTCGACGACCTGACCCTCGTCGAGCTCACCCTCCACTGACCCTCCCCCCCTCACCACAAACAAGTCCGCCGATGCGCAGCGCAGCGGAGCTTCGGCGGGGTATCCTCTGAGTGAATCAAAGGTCCCTTCAGGAAAAGTAAGTTCTCCGCCCGCCGCTCCCCGCCGCGCTATAATCGCCGCGATGGAAGCGAGTTCTTCGATGGAGACGGGCGGGGCGCGGGGGAGGCCGCGCGGAGAACGGCGTGACCATCGCGTGCCCGCGGCGGCGGGGAAGTTCGGGATGACGCTGTTCCTGATCGCGCTGGGCATGCTCTTTGCCGCATCGATGGTCGGCTACCTCGTCATCCGCATCATCAACCTCACCCCGAAGATCGACCCCCGGACCGGCGAGCCGATCCCCACGACCGCCCCCGCGCTGGGCACGATCGACCTGCCCGCCACGCTCTGGCTCTCCACGCTGATCATGCTGCTCTCGTCGGTGGCGATCCACTCGGCGGTCGAGGCGGTGCGGCGGGAGCGGCAGCTCTGGCTGCGGCGGTGGCTGACGGTCACGCTGCTGCTGGCGGCGGGCTTCCTGCTCATCCAGACCCCGGCGTTGGGCGAACTGCTGAGCAACCACTTCGGCGCGGCGCAGGGGTTCACCGCGATCTTCGGGCTCATCGCCGTGCTCATCATCATCCACGCCCTGCACGTGGTCGGCGGGGTGGTGCCGCTGATCGCGATCACCTACCAGGCTCATCAGGGGCGTTACGACCACGAATACTTCGCCCCGGTCTCGTACCTGGCGATGTACTGGCACTTCCTCGATGGGGTGTGGCTGGTGATGTTCGCGGTGCTGCTGATCGCGTCATAAGCCCCGGCCCCTGAGCTTGCCCAGCTTGCCGACAGGGCGTCAGGGCGAGTCGGATTTAACACGGTTTGAACCGAATTCCCCCGCGAGGGCTCTTGATTTGCGGCGGGACTTGCCTATGTTGTAGAAACCTGCACGCAGACGCTTTCTGCCGATTGAGGGGCGGAAGCCACATTAACAGCATGTACAGGGCACCAACGACCGTCGGCGCAAGGCGTCGCGTTGGCCCGATGAGGTGGGTGATGAAGCTAGGGGTGATCCTTCGGAAATATCAGGTCTGGCTCAGCGCCGCGGTGGCCGCGGTCTCGCTGGAGTTGATCGTGCTGCTCTCCTCGCCCGCGTCCAGCCTGGCGGCCGGCGATGACGCGGTGGCGGCGGAGCCGGCGCTGACGAGCCTGGGCCTGCCGGTGGGTGCGATTGTGATCCTCACCCTGCTCATCGGCTCGCGCGCCCTGCGACGGGTCCGGCAGCAGGACGACGCGACATTCTGCCCCCCGATGCCTACCGAGGTTTGAGCGCGCTGCCGCCGCAACCGGCGCCGGGCAACACGCTTCACGGGGCGGGACCCTCTTTCGGGCCCGGCGCAATCCGGGCGGCGGGTTGGAACAGGGTTTCAATCGCCCCGGCCAGGATCAGCGCGTAACCGAACAACTCGATCGATTCTTCCACGACGATCTTGACCACGCGCTCGTAAGAGTCGCCCATGACGCCCTGCCAGAAGTCGGCTTGACCGAAGACCTGCGCAAAGACCACCACGCAGATGAACCCGGCCCAGCAGACCCCACCCGCGGCGGACGAGAGCCAGTCGAAGCACGCCCGGCGGCAAGGCCGGCCGCCGCGCCACGCGGCCAGCGCCACCCCGGCCCAGCACAATGCCGCGAGGTACGTCCAGTGCAGCCCCGGCACCGCCCTGGGCAGGAACGAATCCAACTCGCGGACCGCGGCCACGGCCATCAATGCGCCCAACCCCGCCCAGAACGCCCGGGGCTTGCCACGCCCCCCACGCAGCGCCGCCAGCCACAGCAGCACCGCGGCCGCGGCGATCAGCGCGAACTGGCAACTCTCGATCTCCCCGCCCTCGCGGAACATCGCCTGCTCGAAGTCGTCGCGCACCGCGATCGCCCGGATGATCCCGAGGGTGACCCCGAGCATCATCAGCGTGTAGAGCGCGTAACGGATCACCAGCGGGCCGGCCGAGGGCGGCGACGGGCAGGGGTCGGGGTCGGGGACGGGTGTCAGAGACGTTGAGGCGGGGTTAGGTTCGGTCATGCAAGCGTGGCGATTCGACTGCGGGTGGCGGTGGATCAGTTCTGGGTGGGGTACTGGTAATCGACATCCGGGCCGAGGTAAGCGGGGAACCCGCGGTAATACCAGCGGACGACGCGGGCGACCTTGTCCGCTGAGCCGGAGGCGATCGGTTCGAGCGGCTGGTCGAGTTCGAGGAGAAACTCATCGCGGACCAGGTCGCCGGGCGTGACGCTGGGGGCGCTTTCGATCCAGACATCGTCGCTGCGCTGCGTGACGGAGTTGGCGTATTTCCATTCGTTGCCGATGCGGATGTGGCGATGTCGGATCGGCCCGCTGAGGTTTTCCAGCAGCGGCGAGCGGGTGTGGTGTGTGGTATCGAAGCGGACCGATCGGCCGTGGGGCAGTTCATGGTCGAGCAGGTAAGCCGCGGCGATACCGGCGTCGCGGGAGGCCTCGTCGGCCAGGTCCTTCATTTCATCGCGGGTGTCGTTGGGGAAGACGCCGCCGGTGTCGGGGGTCAGCGCGTCCGCCGTGCCGTCCCAGAAGGCCTGGTTGATCTGCGTCGCGTCGTTGTTGACCACCGCGGGCCCGTAGCCGTAGTACACCTGCCGCCACGCCTCGTATCGGTCCTGCACCGAGGCGCGTTGGAGGCGGGTCATCGACCAGCCGTAGAACAGGATCATCAGCAGGAGGATAAACACGAAGGGCAGGGTGAGGACGGTCTCGATCATCGCCGCCCCGCGCGGGGAACGAGAGCGGGAAAGCGGAAAAGCGGAAGAGCGGGGAAGCCGCGCCGCTCTACGGGATTGATTTCTGTCTTTCATTTTTCGCTTTTCCGCTTTTCCGATTTAGCTTGCTCAATGCTGGAGCATGATCTCGGCCAGGGGTTCGAGCGTGCGCAGGTGGTCGTTGAGTTCGGTGTAGTCGCTGGCGGCCATGCCGGGGACCTGGTCGGCGTCGCCGGCGTCGTCGTTCATGCGGGCGATCCAGCCGGGGTAGTCGTCGATCGGTTCGAGCTGGGCGTGCCACATCTGCGTCCACAGATCCCACGAGTGGTTGTTGAAGACGCAGGCCTGCGCCAGCGCGACGTGTCGGCCGTAGCCCCCGCCGTCGTTGAAGCGGGGCGACCAGAACGTGCCGGCGTTGCTCATCTGCGCGGCCCCGAGGAAGGTGAGCCTCTCGCGCTGCGCATCGGCGTTGTTGTAATCGAGCTCGGGGTGGTTGAGGTCGATCGGGGCGGGCAGGGCGGAGCGGCCGGCGAAGTTGTGCGGGTTGCGGATCGGCAGCTCATCGCCCACGTCCACCGCGAGGGTGAAGTAGTAGATCACCTGCCACTTCTCTTCCCAGACGACGCTGCCGCTGTCATCGACCACCTGCCGGCGGATTTTCGAGGAGAAGCGGGTTTTTTGCCAGTCGGAGCTTTGCAGGTCTTCGAACTCGGCGGAGTTCCAGTAGTCCTGCGTGGTGGCGGGGAGGGCGGCGAAGCGGGGGCAGAGGGCGATAAAGTTTTCGAGCACTTCCTGCCAGTGCCGCGGGTCGCTGCCGAAGCCGGCGGTCAACGGGGCACAGGGTTCGGTGGGCACGGCCCAGTCGCCGCCGAGGGTGATGATGCGTCCGGGATCGACCACCTGATAGGTCCCGGGCAACAGGTACTGCGCGGTGCCGGGGCGGAAGTCGGACTCGACGCGGGCGACGAAGTAGCGGGTGCGGCGAATCGTTTCCCCGCCGCCATCGGCGACGGCGGTGATCTCGTCCCAGGTGTTGCGGTACACGGGGAAGCGGAAATTGGTGGTGCCCCGGCCGTGCCAGAGCATGTCCAGCTTCCACTGGGCGAACTGATTGCGGTAGCCTTCGAGGGGGCTGCGGCGCAGGTCGAAATCGCGTCCGCCGCGGTAGTCGTGCAGCATCCAGTGCTGCGGGCCGTACACCTGATAGCCGGTGACGCGGGTGCGGTAGGTGGGGGGCGGGTCCCAGTTGCCGCCGCCGCCGAGGTCGGGCGGCCCGATGCCGCCGGGCCCGCCGGGCCCGTCGCCTTGCGAAGGCGGCCCGCCGGGTTCCCAGTTGCCGTCGCTGGTCTTGTCGCGCTCGCGGCGTGGATCACGCCAGCCGAAGACCGTGTCATACGGCCCGCGGCGAAACTCCCGGTTGTCCACGCCCTCCTTGAGCAGCCCCTTCTCGACCGGGCGCTGAAAATCGTCAAACACCCCGCGGACCCACGGCAACTCCGGCAGCACCGGCACCACCAGCGCCTGCCCCTGGCCACGCTCGGAAAGGTTGACCCGACCGCCTTCCGCGGCGGTCATCTGCGTGAGCGGGCCCAGGTTCTCCATGACGGTCTGCGAGTAGAGGTCCAGCGCCTCCATCGCGCGCCAGAGTTGGCCGCGGCCGCTCGGGCTGTCATAGAACGTGTAGGCGGTCACGTCCACCGTGCCGGAAGGCGAGGTGTATTCGGGGTGCTGATTCGGGGCGCGGAAGGTTTCCTTGATCGGGCGCAGGTGCCGCAGGTCGTGGTCGTAGTCGGCGAGGATCGGGTCCATCTGCTGGCGGATCTCGTCGGCCTCGCGCGACATGAGGTTGCCCCCCGCCGTGGGGTAGAGCGCATCGAGCGCGTCGTAGTGGGTCTGGGCCTCGTGGAACGCGGGGTGCAGCGCCTCGTCGGTCGCGTCGAGCACGTTGACCGCCGCGATCAGCCGGGCCATCTCCACGTTGTTCATCGCCACGGTGTTCATCGACCGCGCGACGTGCGTGGCACCGGCCATGGCGGCGGCGTCCGCGGCGTGCTGGGTGACCACCCGGCTCTGGATGTTGCGACCCGTGTTAAAGACGTAGAACAGCAAGGACGCCATGAGCACCAGGGCGAGCAGGGCGATGACGATCACCACGCCGCGCTGCTGGGGGTTGTGGGGGAGCGGTTGACGGGTCATGGGCTGTCCCCCTGCGGTTCTTCGTGGGCGATCTGTTCGAGCAATTGCTTGATTTCGTCGGTCGGGCGGATCGTCGCCGCGTTACGCAGCGACGCGCGGGCCGCGGACCACTGCTCCAGCGCCAGATACGCCTTGCCCTGGGTGAGCAGTTGCTCGTACTCGGTGTCGTCGAAACGCTCTCGCACCTCGTCGGTGTCCATGATCTGGGCGGTGCGGGTGTACGCCCGCTTGGCCTCGGCAAACTTGCCCTCGGCCCGCAACTGATCGCCCCGCGCCAGCTCCGCCTCGTATTGCAGCTTCCGCTCGATCTTGCTCAGGCCCTCGGCGGCACCCGGCGCCTGCGCATCGAGCGACAACGCCGTCTGATAGGCGAGCTTCGCGCGCTCCAGGTCGCCGGCCGACCACGCCTGATCGCCCTTGGCCATCTCCTGCTTCACCCGGGCCTGCGTCAGCTTCTGTCGCGCCGTCTCATCGGCACCCATCCGCAGCGCCTCGCCGTACTGCCGCACCGCGGCGCTGTAGTCGCCGGCGTTGAACGCCTGCTCCGCGGCCTGCAGCAGCGAGCGCTGGTCGGCTTCGGTTTCCAGCCGCGCCAGGTAGCCGCGGGCCTCGGCGATGTCGTGGTAGCCCAACGCCCGCACGAACGCCGCCTCCGCGCCGCTGCGGTCGCCCTGATCCAGCAGCCGCTTGCCCTCCGCCACCGCCTGCCGGGCACGCATCCGATCTAAGGCCGATTCGTAAGCGTCGGTCGGCGAAAGCGCCTGCAGGTTCTGATACGCCGCGATCCCCGCCGCGTGATCGCCCGCGGCTTCCGCGGCGGCGGCGGTGGCTTCCAAATCCGCCACCCGCTGCCGCAGACGCAACACCTCGAGCTCATCGCCGAGCGCCGGCGTGTCCAGCCGCTGCTGCAGCCGCTCCAGCGACGCGATGGCATCGGCGAAATCGCCGCGATCCGCCAGGGCCCGCGCGGCGTCGATCGCGCGCTGCATGGACGCCTGATTCACCCCCGCCGACATCCGCGTCGCCATCTCGCCCAGCATCACCGTCTCTTCATCCCGCAGCACCACGCCGCGGTACGCGTCGAGCCGTTGACGCGCCGCGTTGAAATCGCCCGCTTCGATCAGCTCACCGATCGCGACCAGGTCGTCGGCAAACGCCTCACGTCGTGCGACCTCGTCGATCTGCGCGTAGATCGTGTCGCGCGAATAGATGTCCGGCCGGTTCATCCGGTCGAGCTGTTCGAGCTTCTCGTGGGCCTCGGCCAGGTCCCCCGCTTGCATCGCCACCCGCGCCCCGGCCAGCAGCAGGCCCGCCTGCACCCGGTCGGTCTGGTCCTGGTTGATCGGCCCGACCCGACGCGCCTCCTGCAGCGACGCGATCGCCCCCGCGTCGTCCCCGCTGCGGTACTGCTCGTTGGCGGTGTCGATCAACGCCGCCACGGTCTGGGTCTGCTGCCGGCGTGCCTCGGCCTCGCGGGCCTGCTTGTCGAGGATCAGGTAACCCATCACTGCCGAGCCGAGGATCAACACGATCAACGCGACGTAAATCGGCCAGCGCCGCTTCTTCTGGATCGCCGCGGTCTTCTCCACCGGGTTGCCCGCCGCCGGCGGCGCGGGGCGCGGGGCGGGGCGCGGCGACGCGGCAGCGGATGGACCGCGGTTAAAGTGACGGCCGATCGCCTCGGCCAGCTCCTGCGCGCTGGCCACCCGCCGATCAATATCCTTGTCCATCATCCGCGCGACCAGGTCCGACAGCCGCGGCGGGACCCTGGGGTTCAGCTCCTTGAGCGGCGGCACGCTCACCCGCAGGTTCGTGTGCCACTTCATCCAACGCATCGCCTGGTTGCGCTGATCACGCAACACCGTCTTGAACGCCTCGTTGAACGCCGCCCGCCCGGCGAACATCTCGTAGGCGATCATGCCCAGCGCGTAGATGTCCGCCGCGCCCGTCGCCGGCTGATTCGCAAACAGCTCCGGGGCCATGTACCGCACCGACCCGACGGGCAACGCCTCCTGCTCTGCGATCAACCCCGCCAGGCCCAGGTCGCACACCTTCACGCCCCCGCCCTCGGGCAGCAGCAGGTTCGACGGCTTGAGGTCGCGATGCACCACCCCCCGGCCATGCACCGCCACCAGCACGTTCGCCACCGCGTGGATGATCTTGAGCGCCCGCAGCGGCTCGACCGGGTCGCCCGATTCGCTGAGCAGGTCTTCGAGCGATTGGCCCGCGATATATTCCATCACGAGGAACGCGCCGCGCTCGTCGTCGATGAACTCGTGGACCTTCACCACCCGCGGGTGGACCTGCGACAGCTCGGTCAGCAGCTTCGCCTCCTTGCGGAATCGGCGGGCGACCAGGTCGTCCTCCGTCGCCGAGCCGGTGAACAGCAACTGCTTGACCGCGACGGTCTGGCCGGTGCTGCTCTGCGTGGCCTTCCAGACGACGGACGTGCCGCCCGCGCCGATCTGCTCGGCGATGGTGTAGCCATCGAGCGTGTCGCCGGGTGACAGTTGGATCGTTTCGGAATGGGCGGGGTGGGCGGTCATGCGATCAGGGGTCAGAGGTCAAGGTTCAAAGGTCAGGGTTCAAAGGTCAAGGGTCAAAGGTCAGGGGTCAGGAGTCAGGGATCAGGAGTCAGGCGGCACCGATTACCTTTCCCACACCACCTGCCTTCCGCTTCTCCCTCCTCCCTCCTATCTCCTATCTTCTCAAAACCGCCTTCCTTGGCGGCCTCTGCGTCGTGTTGGGTAAAAAGATCATTGATGTCTTTTTTTTATTCCGGGCTGCGCGGCAGGGCGGGCAGGGGGGGCAGGTTCGTGTCGATGCCTTCGTTGGTCAGGGTGTATTGGGCGGTGATGTCGGTGTAGCCGCCCGGGCCGTCGGCGGTGGTGTGTTCGCCATCGGCGAAGATGCCGCGGACGTAAGGCACCGCGAGGTTGAGCCGGTGCTCGACGCGGACGCTGATCGCGTCGCGCGGGCCGAACTCAAACGGGGCCGAGCCGGTGATCTCGTCGAATGCCACGCTGTTGCCGCGCATCTGCGCTTCGAGCAGTGTGACCTGCGTGTTGTCCGCGGCATAGTGAACCCGGCGCTCGGCCATCGTGTTCACCCAGTTGGGCACCCCGCGGCCGGTCTGCGTGTACAGGTCTTCGATCCCGTCACGGAACGCATCGGCGGGGAAGTCCGACGACGTGAGCCGACCCGACACCGGCACCAACGCGTACACCGCCGCGGCCCGGATGCGGTCGAACTTCTCGGAGCCCTCCTCGGGGATGATCGTGTTGCGTGGCTCAAAGAGGCTGACCTCGTCGTGCGGCACCCAGACGATCGCCGCCCGCGTCGCGCAAAACGCCGCGTAGTTCACCATCGCGTTGCCCACCATCGCCAGCGTGCTCTGCAGCAGCAGCAGGGCCAGGAACATCACGATCGGGAACACCAGCACAAACTCGACCGTCGCCACCCCCGACTCCCGCGTCTGCCGCAGGTGCTGCCGCAAACCCACCCCGGCGGGGCGGGGGTGCAGGCGCATCAGCACATGACTCAAGCCGATCAAGCCCACCAGCGAGCCCAAGGCGATTACCAGCCACGCGCTGCCCGGCCCGGTGACCAGGGCGGTCCAGACATCGAAGAGGGGGGGGTGGGGTGTGCTCATCGCACCTCGGCAGGCGGGCAAGGCGGATCGATTCCGGGGGAACGAACCAAAGCTGCCCACTATTGTATCGGCCTAACCCCCATTGACCCCCACCCCCCGCAGGCTACGTCAAAATCAGGTCGCCCTCCCGCTAGAGCAATCCGCCTGAATGCTCTGCACCCCTGCGACATCTAGCCGGCGAGCTATGCCTCACCGGGCGGACTCGCCCGGTTGTTGCCCCACCGCCCGGCGAGGCGCAGCTCGCCGGCGATCGTTTGGTCCAAACCCTGTGGGTAGAAGAATCAGGCAAGGTGCTCTAGGCCCCAACCACGCACGCGGGACATGTCGCCGCGGACGCAAGCCGTCGGCCAGACACAACCCCAGCACAACGCGCCTCGGCCGGCCCGATGGGGTAGCGCCCGGGCGGGGCGGGGCGGCGGCGGTGGGCTGAGGGGTCAGAAGCGGTTGAATGCCTGGCCGCTGAGCGCGCGGGCGGTGGTGGGGAGGTTGGCGCGGACTTCGCCGGTGGCGGCGTTGTACCACCAGCCGGCGTTGGTGCTGCCCGGCGGGGTGGCGAACGCGTCATGCACCACCTCCATGGCGCGCGAGCCCTTCTTGCTGCCGACCGGCAGAGCCGGGGCCGCGGCCAGGTACGGGCCGAAAATGTAGCCGCCCGCGGCCCCCGTCCCGTCGTCGAGGTTGCCCGCCGCGTCGGTCAGGCTCACCAGTTGCGCGGCGGAGGTGGGGAGCTTGCCCTCGTGTTCAGCGGCGTAGGTTTCGATAGCGTTGCGGATGATCTGCAGGTCGCGTTGCAGGGCGTTGACGCCGGCGTTCGCGATGCCTTGGGTGATCCGGGGGACGGCGATCGCGCCGATCACCCCGAGGATCACGATCACGATCACCAGCTCGACCAGCGAGAACGCCCGATCGTGATTCGACCCTCGCTCGCGCATTCGAAAGAAGCTCCCTCTCTCGGGGTTTTCATCGGGCCAAACCCGGGGGCGGTTGAAGCGGGAGGGGGGAAGTTTCGGTCTCGGGGCGGCGATGACCGATAAGACGGTATGCGCGGCGACGGCCCCATCACGCTAGCGTCCTCCGCCCCCGCCGGGACGGTGGAGCTGGTGCATGGCCGGGAACACTTCGAGCGGGTGGTGCTCGGCGGGATGCTGCGGGCGAGCGTGTCGCTGGACATCGCCACGGCCGACTTCAAGGCGATGATGGTGCCCGTCGGGAAGAACCAGCGCGGGGCCGAGTCGATCGTGAGTCATCTGGTGAAGCTGGCGGACAAGGGGGTGGAGATTCGGCTGCTGCACGCGGGGGTGCCCAGCGAGCCGACGCTGCGGGTGCTGCGGCAGTTTCATCGACGGGTGGGGGGCGAGGGCGCGGGGGTGCGGGGGCGCATCACGATCCGCCGCTGCCCGCGGCTGCACGCCAAGTCGGTGATCGTGGATGCGGCGGCGATGTACCTGGGCAGCGCAAACCTGACGGGCGCGGGCCTGGGCGCGAAGGTGGAGGCGAACCGTAATTTTGAGTGGGGCGTGTGGACCGAATCGGGCGAGTTGATCGACGCGGTGCTGGAGCATTTCAATCGGCTGTGGGAGGGCGAGCACTGCGACGGGTGCGGGCGCAAGGATGTGTGCCCGGTGCCGCTGGAGGAGCCGCGGCTGCGGTGAGGGCGTATGATGGCATACCCCGATTGCTGAGGACCCCGCATGGCATTGGATCATCTGCGCGTCAACCGAGCATCCCCCGCGCCCGGGGGGACGATGATCCTCGCGCTGGCGGGGTGGATGGACGGCGGGGATGTCTCGACGGGGACGGTTCGGCGGATGATCGAGCTGCTCGGAGCCACGCCCGTGGCGGATATCGACCCGGAGGATTTTTACGTTTTGCAGGTGCCGGGCAACATGGAGGTCAACGCGCTGTTTCGCCCGGAGATCGACGTGGCGGCCGGCGAGCTGCGGTCGATCGACCTGCCCGCGGCGACGTTTTACCACGCGGGCAAGCCGCGGGTCATGCTGATGCTGGCGCGCGAGCCGAACCTGCGCTGGCGGGCGTTTGCCGACGCGGTGTTTGCGATCGCGCGTCAAAGCGGGGTCAAGACGCTGTTGTTCGTCGGCAGCTTCGGCGGGCTGGTGCCGCACACCCGCGAGCCGCGGCTCTATGTCACCGTCTCCGATCTGGAGCTGCTGCCCGACTACGCGCGCTACGGCCTCAAGCCCAGCGAGTACGAGGGCCCCGGCAGCTTCGCGACGTACCTGCTCTCGCGCGCCAAGCAAGAGGGCTTCGATATGGCGTCGATCGCGGTGGAGGTCCCCGGTTATCTGCAGGGGCTCAACCCCTCGTCCATCGAAGCGGTCACCCGCCGCCTGGCCAAGATCCTCGCGCTCGACCTGGACCTGGCCGAGTTGCGGGCCGCGAGCACGCAGTGGGAGCTGAAGGTTTCCGAAGCGGTGGAGCAGGATGAGGACCTGGCGGCGAAGATCCGCGAGCTGGAGAAGCAGTATGACGATGCGCTGATCGAAACGCAGGCCGAGGCCGAGGACAGTTAACGACCTGCCCTCGTGCGGCCGGCCACCCGGATACACTCTGCTGACCATGCCTTACGACTCAACCCGGAGACCCCACGACATGCGAACGACGCGCAAGGAACTGATCCCAGGTCTGGCCGCGACCGCGCTGCTGATCGGCTGCGGCAGCACGCCCGGCGCCGCCGAAGCGCCCCCGCCGAGCGCCAAAGCCTCGGCCTCGGTCAAAGCGGAAGCCCAAGCCCCCGCTCCGGCCCCCGCCGGGGAGGTGCGGTTTGCGGATGAGATCACCGTGTCTAACGAGGCCCTGAGGCTGAGCATCGCGGCGTCGGTCGGGCGGATCGTCGAGCTGCGGCCGGCGGGCGGTGAGGACCTGATGTGGCGGACCACCGCCGACAAAGCCGCCGAGGGCGAGGCGCAGGACAAGTGGGTGAACCTGGGCGGGGACAAGGTCTGGCCGGCGCTGCAGGCGATGTGGGGGCGCTACCTGCCGCACGGCGGGGGCTGGCCGCCGGACCCCGCGATCGACGGCTCGCGGTGGGATGTCGTCGAACACGCCGACCGCCGCGTGGTGATCCGCAGCCCCGTCGCGCCGGAGCTGGGCCTCCGCATCACCCGCACGATCGAGCTGGATGCGCGCGAGCCGCGCGTGGTGATCCACAACCGGATCGAGCGGGTGCAACCGAGCATCTTCCCGGTGCATATCTGGTCGGTGTCGCAACTCAAGCAGCCCGACTACACGCTGCTGGGGGTGGCCCAGCGCCGCCCGCAAGGCCCGCAAGGCCGGGAGTTGCACACCGTGTTTGGCAATTTCGCCAAAGACAAAGTCAGCGCCCAGGTCACCCCGCTGGCCGAGGGCCGGGCCGTGCGTTGGGACCTGACGCACGAGGGCGGCGGGAAGGTCGGCACGCTGGGCACGTGGTGCGCCGCGGTGTATGACGGCTGGGTGGTGGTGCATCAGTCGGCGTTCGACCCGGCGGGCAGCTACCCCGACGCGTCGAACATGCAGGTGTATACCCACGGCGAATACGTCGAGCTCGAAACCCTCAGCCCGCAGTCGCACCCGCAGCCGGGCGAGGCGATCGAGAACACCGTCGTCTGGACCCTGCTGCCGACCGAAGGCCGCGACGACGCGGCGCTGGTCGAGGCGATCGAGAAGCTGCCCGCACCGTGAAACGCTGCGCCATAGCCGGCGAGCTACGCCTCGCCCGGTTCCTGGTGTGCGAACGCGATACGTGAAAGACCCGGGCGAGGCGTAGCTCGCCGGCTGTTTCTTAGCGCATCCCGTGCGCGGCGAGGGATCGGGCCGCTACACTACCGCCCCGCTCCCGCATCCACCCCCGCCCCCCGGAACCCTCGGAGGCCCTGGCTTTGGCTTTGCTGTCGGTCGCCAATCTCGTGTTCAGCTACGGCGACCACCGCGTGCTCGACGGCGTGAACCTCACGCTCTCGGCCGGGGAACACGTCGGCCTCGTCGGACGCAACGGCTGCGGCAAGTCCACGCTCCTGCGCATGATGGCCGGGCTCGGCAATCAGAAGCCCGACGAAGGCCAGGTCCAGCTCGCCCGCGGCGCGACCGCCGGCTACCTCCAGCAGGACCACCACTTCGACCCGAAGCACACCCTCCGCGAAGAGGCCGGTGCCGCCTTCGCCGAGCTCGCCGCCCTGCACGAAGAACTCGACACCGTCGCCCACGAGATGGGCCTGGCCGAGGGCGACAAGCTCGAAAAACTCATGCGCCGCTACGAGCAGCTCGAAGAAAAGATGCAGGTGGCGGGCGGCTACGCGGTCGATCACAAGATCGAACAGACGCTCCACGGCCTGGGGCTGACCGACGAGTTCTTCGACGTCCCCGTCAACGACCTCTCCGGCGGACAAAAAGGCCGGCTCGCCCTGGCCAAGCTGCTGCTCTCGGAGCCGGACGTCCTGCTGCTCGACGAGCCGACCAACCACCTCGACATCGCCGGCCGGCAATGGCTCGAGCAGTTCCTCGCGACCTACTACGGGGCCGTCATCCTCATCAGCCACGACCGCTGGCTGCTCGACCGCGTGGTCAGCAAGATCTTCGAGCTCGAACGCGGGCAACTGGTCGAGTTCCCCGGCAACTACGAGAAGTTCGTCGAGCTGCGCAAGGCCCGCTATCTCGACCAGCAACGCGCGTTCGAGAAGCAGCAGACCAAGATCAAGCAGGAGCAGGCGTTCATCGACCGCTACCGGGCCGGGCAACGCGCCAAGCAGGCGCAAGGCCGCGAGAAACGCCTCGAACGCTACATCGACGCCGAGCAGCTCGAAGCGCCCCCGGAGCTGGAGACGATGAACCTCTCGTTCTCCCCCAAGGCGCGCAGCGGCGACATCGTCGTGCAGGCCGAGGGCCTGGGCGTCACCCACGACCAGAACCGGCTGTTCAAGGACTTTGTCATCACCATCCGCCGCGGCGACCGCATCGGCATCATCGGTCCCAACGGCGCGGGCAAATCCACGCTCGTCCGTTGCCTGCTCGGCGAGCAGGAACCCACCGCCGGACGCACCAAGCTCGGCGCGCAGGTCAGCGTCGGCTACTACCGCCAGACCCACGACGGGCTCGATACCCGCAAGTCCGTCGTCGAATACCTCCGCCCGTTCGTCGAGGGCGAACTCGAACAATACGCCCGCGACCTGGCCGGGGCGTTCCTCTTCACCGGGCTGGATCAGGACAAGCCGCTGAGCGTGCTCTCCGGCGGCGAGCGCAGCCGGGCCGTGCTCGCCGGCCTGATGATCAAGGGCCACAACCTCCTGGTCCTCGACGAGCCGACCAACCACCTCGATATCCCCTCCGCCGAACGCCTCGAAGAAGCCCTGCGCCAGTACAACGACGCGAAGAAGAAATACTCCACCACGTCCCGCGGCGGGGGCGGCGAGGGCACCCTCATCCTCATCACCCACGACCGCATGCTGCTCGACCACCTGGTCGATCAGCTCCTGATCTTCGACGGCCACGGCCACGTCAAACACTTCCTGGGCACCTACAGCGAATACATCGAAGCCCTGCGCGGCGAGGCGACGGGCGAAAGCGAAAAAACGGAAAAACGGAAAAACGAAAAATCGGAAAAGGCGCCGCCGAACAAGAAGGCGAAGCCGTCCGAGGCCAAGCCCAGGGGCGGCTCGTCGTTTTCACACCTGTCGCAGGAGCAGTTGGAGGAGAAGATCGTCAAGCTGGAGGCCGAGCTATCCAAGCTCGACGCCGAACTCGCCGACCCGGACGTCTACCGTGATTCCGATAAAGTCCGCAAACTCCAGCAACGCCGGGCCCGGGCGCAGGAACAGCTCACCCCTTTGGAAGCGGAATGGGCGTCCCGGGCGTGAGCCGCGGGGCGGACTCCGATTGATCGGCATCACGAAGCCCGGCGAAACTCCGCCCCTCTCACGTGCCGCTCTTGATGACGCGCGGGCGAGGACGGCCAAGGATACCCGGCGTGACCCGATGGGTTCGTCTCCGCAGCCGTCGATCGTTGCAACGCAGGATTATCTGATTAAAGTGATTTTGGGTTGCCGTTATGCCGAATAGATCGCATGGGAGTGCAAAAATGGAATTCTTTACCAAAACCGGTGTGGACGCTGCGGTGCTCGCCGGCAAGCACCTGCTTAACAATTACAAGCGCCACCACATCGAGGTGTATGGCACCGACACCCTGTCGGTATCCAACCGGGGGCTGACCAAAGAAGTCACCAGCGTTCGGGACCATGAGGCCGATGAAATCATCATTGGCCTGATCCGGGACCGTCACCCCGGGCACAACCTGCTGACCGAAGAAACCGGGCGGATCGACAACGGCAGCCCCTATACCTGGGTGGTCGATCCGCTGGATGGCAGCTCCAACTACGTCAACCACAACCCCTTCTTCTGCGTCTCCATCTGCCTGGCCTACGAGAACACGCCGATCACCGGCGTGATTTTCGCCCCATTCATCGAAGAGCTCGCGGTCGCGCGCAAGGGGCATGGCTGCACGCTCAATGGCCGTCGCGTCGAAGTCTCCGATACCACCGATCTCTCAAAGAGCTACATCGTGGGTTGCCCGGGCGGCGACCTGAACAATCAGCGTTTCGCCAAGATGAGCTATTCGCTCAACGAGTCGATCAAGGATTTCCGCAAGATGGGTTCGGCCGCGATCGAGGCCTACACCGTGGCCGCGGGGCGTGTGGATAGTTTCGTGACGCTGAATATCTCCCCCTGGGACATCGCGGCCGGCGCGCTCTGCGTGCAGGAAGCCGGCGGCAAGGTCACCGATTTTGACGGCGAGCCCTGGGAGCTGACCAAGAGCGACGTCTGCATGTCAAATGGAAGAATGCACGAGCAGGTCCTGGAGAAGCTCGCCCTGGTGAACCGCAAGAGCCGGTCGTTCACCGAAGCAAGCCTTCTCGTCAATTCAAGCCGTGGCAGGCAAGCAAGCCATGTATGAAGTGCTGGATAAAGACAGCCTTCCCGCCTATTTATCGGGCATCGGAAGGGTCATGGAAGTCCTCGGCCCCGGGGCGGGCTATACCATTACCGAGATCGGGGACGGCAATCTCAATTTTGTCTTCCGCGTGGCCCGCGCAGACCAGCCGCAGCGCTCGGTGATTGTGAAACAGGCGGTCCCGTTCCTGCGGATCGCGGGGGAAGGCTGGCCGCTGGGCCGCGACCGGATGATCTTCGAGATCCGCGCCTCGCAGGCGTATCACGATTTCGCGCCTGATTTCGTGCCCGAAGTCTATCACGCCGACGAAGCGATGAGCGTGATGATCATGGAAGACCTGCGCGATCTGCGGGTCCTGCGCTATTCGATGATCGAAGGCAAGGTCTTCCCGAATATCGGCCGGGACATCGGCCGTTTTCTGGGCGAATCGCTGTTCAGGTCCAGCTACCTCGCCATGTCGAGCCTCGACCGCCGGGAACTGATGCACAAGTTCAACATGAACGCGGAGCTGTGCAAACTCACCGAAGATTTCATCTTCACCTTCCCCTTCGTGGAGCACGAGTCCAACTACGTGAACCCCGAAACCAATGCCTACGCGCTGCAGGTGTTCCGTGGAAACCCCGAGTACCTCAAGCGCATCCTCTACCACAAGGAACTGTTCCTCAGCAAACCCGACGCGCTGCTGCATGGTGACCTGCACACGGGATCACTCATGGCGGGGCCGGACGCCACTTATGTGATCGACAGCGAGTTCGCCTTCTTCGGCCCCTTCGGCTTCGATGTCGGAAAGATCATCGCGAATTTCCTGATGTGCTACACCGCTCATTTTCACCGCGACGGCGGCCCAGATTATCAGGCCTGGCTGCTCGGTGAATGCCAAACGATCTGGGACACCTTCTACGCAACCTTCCTGGCCCTCTGGGACGAGCACACCGCCTCGTCGGCCCTGCTCTTCGAGGGCCTGCTGTCCGCGCCGAACCTCCAGCGCTTCAAAGCCGATTTCATGGACCGTATCTTCCGCGACGCCGTCGGGTTCTGCGCCTGCTCGATCGCGCGACGCACGGTCGGCATCGCCGGCGTCGCGGACATCCGCGGGATCGAAGATGTGGCGGCCAGGACTTTGCTGGAAAAGATGAATATCGATCTGTCCCACCTGCTTCTGGTGGAGCAAGACGGGGTCAGGGACATGCCCCGGTTTATTTCGCTCGTTGAGACGTTCTACATGCAACGCAAAGCCCAACTCGCGGGGTCCATCCAATGACACTACCGATGCTCGGAATTATTCCTGCCGCCGGCAGTGGGGTGCGGGCTCGGCCCTACACCTACGAAGTCCACAAGGGCTTGTTCCCGATCGATGGGCGAACGAACCTCGAACGCACGATCGCCATCATGCGTGATGACCTGGGTATCAAGGAGGTCGTCATCGTGGTCGGTTACATGGCCGACGCGGTCCGGGCCGAGTTCGCCGACGGCTCGCGCCTCGGCGTCCGGATCGACTACATCGAGAACCACCACCTCGACCGCGGCTGGGCCTGGTCGGTCTTGCTGGCCAAGCCGTATCTGGCGGGCCGCCACGCCTGCATCATGCTCAGCGATGAGTTTTACCTCAATGCGAATTTCAAGGAATACGCCGCCACCGCCAGCGCCAGCAAAGACCACCTCGCGCTGATCGCGGTCAAGACGACAGACGATCCGGAACTGATTAAAAAGAACTTCTCGGTCGAACGCAACGGCGACCAGATTGTCCGCCTCACCGAAAGCCCGAGCAGGGTCAACAACAATATTCTGGGGATGGCGAGCTTCATCGTTGCGCCCGAGTTGTTCGACCTGCTGGAACAAGGCTACGAGAAGGGGCGGTCGTCGATCGAGTTTGTGAACTTCATCGACGAGTTGATCGGCGAGGGGCACGCCGTGCGCGCCTTCGACCTGACGGGCGAATACATCAACCTCAACGACGTCGCGTGCCTTGAGCAGGCGACCGACCTGGCGATCAGGGCGCGATTGCAGGAGCAAGGCGACGCCTAGACTGCCCGACGGCGGCCGCCCCGATGCCCGGTCCGTCATCCAAGGTCCACGTTCACCGCAAACGAAAGCGCTTCGCTCATGACCCACCCACCGATGAAAACGCCATCGTGGCGATCGGTGCTTCGGTTGCCACGGTTTCCGCCGCCGAAGAAGCGGGTCGCGGTGGTGGTCCCGCTAAGCACCCAGCCTCAGTTCAGCGAGGCCGATCGTACCAGTCTGCGCCATTTGTATCACTTCCTTGGCGGCTACGACATCTTTTTCATCGCCCCGCCGGGCACGTCGCCGGACCTGCCGGACGATGCAACCCTCATCCGGTTCCCGGCGAAGTATTTTGGCTCGGCTTTTGCGCATTCGGTGTTGCAGTTGAGCCCGGTGTTGTACGAGCAGTTCATCGATTACCAATACATCCTGATGTATCACCTGGATGCCCTTGTGTTTTCGGACCAATTGGAAGCGTGGTGCGACAAGGGGCTTGATTTCATCGGTGCCCCCTGGTTCCAGACCGAACACACGCCCTGGGCAAGCACCCCGCAGGTCGGCAACAGCGGCTTCGCGCTGATGAACGTGCGTAGTTTCCTCCGCGTGCTCTACTCGCGCCGGAGAACGAGCAGCCTGAAGGATGAGCTGGCGTCGTCCAAGCGCAAGGGCGCGCCCGGGATGGCAAGCATGCCTTTGCGCTTATGGGCGCTGCGCCGCCTGCTGCCGTTGAAAAACGATGTCTGTTCGCATATCGACTACCTTGTGAGCAAGAAGCAACTCTCGGATTTGTTCTGGAGCCGCGAGGCGAAACACTATTACCCGGACTTCAAAGTGGCCACCGTGGAGGAGGCCCTATTATTCGCGTTCGAGGCCGACCCCGCCGGTTGTTTCGAAAAAACCGATCATCGACTCCCTTTTGGCTGCCACGCGTGGGAAAAGTTCGACCCCGCGTTTTGGGAGCCGTACCTGCTGCGGGACGAACGGCAGATGTCGGGTCCGAACACCCCCCACGGACCCCATCAGCCCGCGGGGCGGAAAGATGCCGAGGCTTCAAAGTCTCGGTTACCGCATCCCATCACGGATCATGCCCCTGAATGATGCGCTTCCATGAGCGCCCCGTTGCCAAGGGGATGTGCGGGGATCTGCGCGGCCTCGCATACCAGCGCGTCGGGGATCAAGTGTTGCGGGTGGATTTTGTCGCGGCACGCGGAGATCGATGCCCGGCGTGAGGGCATGGCTCGGCATAGCGCCGGCGTGGCGATGACCGCCGCGGTGAACGGGTGCCGCCCCGCGGCAGCGTGCATCGCAAGCCGAGCGGGCATCGGTTTTCAAGGCCATCCTCGTGGCACGCCCGGTGCATGGTCAGGGCGAGGTCGTCTGCCAGTTGGCCGGGTCGGCGCCCAGCGTCTGGCCCAGGTCGGCCAGCTCGTTCATCACCTGCGCGTTGAACACGCCCGGCACCGGCGCGACCCAGTCGTCGGGCACGGCCATCAGGCGCACCTCGACGTCGGCGCCGTAGCGCAGCCGGGCGATCTCTGCGATCGCGTGCAGGTGGCGTAGGCTGTTGACCGTGGCGTTCTGCGTCGCCATGATCGACGCCCGGCCGAGGATCGCCGGCCAAGTCGGCTCGATGACCTGCGGCGGGAAGCGCAGCTGATTATTGAAGATGACCCAGTAACGCAGCGTGGGCGGCGGCGTGTCGGGGCGCTGCTGCGCCCAGCGGGTCCAGTATGACTCGTCTTCGCCCAGCCGCCCGCCGTAGAGGATGTTCCCCGTGATCGCGCCATCGACGTAGAGCCGGCCTTCGATCTCGCGTGAGGGGAACACCCCGGGCACCCCGGCGCTGGCCAGCAGCAGGCGTGGCACGTGTTCGTCGTCTTCGCGTTCGAGGGCGCGACGCGCTTCGCGGCCGATCTCCCACGCGTGCAAATCGCCGTAGTCCACGTTCGTGGTGTTGATGATCAGTTGCCGCTGCTCGGTGGCGGCGTCGACGATGCGTTGGAGCAATTCGGCGTTGACGTGCTAATGGATCACCCGCTCCAGGCCGGGCATGACGTAAAAGGACCGGTTGGTCGGCCAGAAGTAGATCGGCCCGCGGGGCTTGGCCCAGTCGGCCTCGGGGTGGCGGTAGATGGCGTCGATCCGCGCGATCGATTCGTCGTCGCCGAGGAACGCGAAAGGCGCGATCAGCGCCCCGGTGCTCACGCCGGTGACCACGTCGAACTGCGGCCTTGCCAGCTCCCCCTCGACCCGCCCCCAGCCCGTGAGCACGCCGGCACCGAACGCGCCCCAGTCGCCCCCGCCGGAGATCACCAGCACGTCGAGCGTGGGCGGCAAGTCGGGCGCGGCCGCGGCCTTATGCCGGGCGCGGGCGATCATGGTGTCGATGATCTGCCGCGTCTGCGCTTGCCGCTGCGCATCATCCGCCGCCCGCTGCGCCCACAGCGCCTCGGGGCTGACGGCCGGGCGCGACTGCGGCGGCGTGCAGCCGAGCGCAGCGCACGCCAACGCCACGATCACTCCGAGCGTCCTTCGCAGGTGACGCATCTTTGCTTCCGTGGTGGAGGCGAGCGGCGTTACCGGCCGGTCGCGGACTTGTACTGGTTCTTGGTGATCTCGGTGATCTCGGCGTTCTGGATGTTGACCGAGTCGCCGGTCTTCGCATCGGTGAATCGCACCGCGCCGCCCTTGTGTTTCACGCCCTTGGTGTAGTACGTCGTGTCGGTCGCGGTGTCGTGGACGCGGTAGTGGCTGGAGCAGCCGACGGACAGGCCGAGGATCATCATCAGGGCCACGATCATCAAACGGGCGGGCTTCATGTTCAGAGCTCCAAAAGAGGGGGATGGGTCCGGGAAGATTGAGATCAGGTTAACACGAAAGCCCTGCCCAGGCCTCTGTCGGTCGTGGCCCGTTCATATCGCGGCCGGACGTGTCGGCTCAGCGATTACCCGCCCGAGGCAAACGCATCCGACG
The DNA here is from genome assembly GCA_964614575.1 of uncultured Phycisphaeraceae bacterium. Lineage (GTDB taxonomy): Bacteria > Planctomycetota > Phycisphaerae > Phycisphaerales > Phycisphaeraceae > JBGTLW01. The sequence goes on from CAZTLX010000001.1 coordinate 51,564, forward strand.
GGTTGACGACATCGGGATGCGCAGCACCGAGCGTCGGGCGTCACATCCCCGCGGGGATCTGGGGCTGGGTCTTTTCCTGGCGGGACTTGCTCCAAGGCCGCAGCTTCTGGAAGAAGCCGGGGGGCTTGGCCCAGGGGTCGTAGGTGTAGGTCTGGCGGTCGGCGAACAGCGCGTCGCCGTTGAGCCGACGGTAGGCCAGCCACTTGTCGGGGTCGTTGCCCAGGTCGTAGCCGGTGAGCGTGGTGAGCGATTGCTGTGCGGCCCGGACCACGCGGTATTGCGGGTCGGTCAGGGCGCTGAGCAGCGGGTCATAGACGGTGGGGGTGGCGTACTGTCCCAAGGCCGCGGCGGCGGCGGCGCGGACGTCGGCGTCCGAGTCGCGCAGCACCGCGCTGATCAGCGGATCGACCACGCGCGGGTTGTGGAGCTTCTGCAGCGCCTGCGCCGCTTCCCAGCGCACCAGCGGGTCGCCCTCGTTGTAGCGGATGACGGTGGTGCGCTGGTTGAGTTCGGTGGTTTCCTCGACGCGGTTGTCGATCAGGGGCGCGAGCAGCAGCGCATCGGCCGGGCCGCCGTGGTCCCCAATCGCCCGGGCGGAGGCGGCGCGGACGGTCGGGTCGCTGTCGTAGAGCAACTCGCGGTAGACCTTGACGTAGACCTCTTCCCCGCCGAAGGGCGAGGCGGCGATGAGTGACACGCCGCGGCGTCGGTTGTCGGCGTTGTCCGGGTCGAGCATGTCGACCGCCGCCTCGGTGGGCGTGGGCATGATCAACGGGTCGAGCAGGTCGCCGAACACGGTGCGGTCCGGGTCGCCGTCCGACGAACACCCGCCCAGCGCAAACAGAAGCGCGCCGGTCAGGGCGCAGCAGGCCGCGGCAAGCAAGGGGTGATTGGTCGCCATCGCCCGCGAGTGTATCGTGAGCGAGAAGCGATCGCCATGCCCCACGCCAACTCCCCCATCATGCCACCCCGTGCCGATCGGCTGGCGATGCTCGGCGCGGCGGTGGCGCAGGGCTGGCTGACCGTGCTGCTGGGCCGGGCGATCGAGCCGCCCGCGGGCCAGAACCCTCGGCTCGACGCGCTGGGCACGGCCGGCGGACTCACGCTTACCGCGGCGGCGATCGCGGCGCTGGTCGTCGGCGGGCTGGTCTTCCGCGAGGCGATCCGCTCGCGGCGCGACCCGGCCGCCGCGCCCCCGCCCAGCCGGGTGCGGATGGTGTCGCTGGGGGTGGCGCTGCTGGTGCTCAGCGTCGCGCTGGCCGTGCCGCTGGGCGCGCTGTCGGCGGTCATCGCGATGATGGCGGCCACGGGGGCGTGCTTCCACATCCTCGCGGGGCGCTTCATCCCGCCGGTCGGCATCATCACCCTGGCGCTGCTCTTGACGCTGGTCATGGCCCTGCCCAACCCGCAACTGACCTTCGCCTTCCCGCTGATGCTCACGCTGCTGCACGTCACGATCGTCGGCGCGACGCATCAGCACTTCGCCGCCCGCGGCCCGGCGATGCGCCCGGCCGATTGGGCGGCACTGGGCGCGGGCTGGGTGTTCTGGACGCTGGGGCTGACGGTGCTCATGTCCTCACGCAACGCAGGCGACCACGGAGCGCTGACGCACGCGCCGGACCTGTTGCGGTGGGTGTGGGTCGGTCCGCTGGTCAGCCTGGTGCTTCTTATCCCTTGCCTGGCGTGGGCGATCCGCGGGGCCAGCCGCCGCACCGCCCGGTCTCGCCGCATCTGGCTGGTGGGTGGCTTGGGGATGATCGCGCACAACGCGGCGTGGCTGGTTGGCATCGGCGACACCGGCGGCGCCGGCCTCATCGCGCTCACCGCCCTGCCGGCGGTGGGCGTCGCGCTGCTCGGATTCGCCCGGCGCGGTTGAGTATGACACCGTAAAGACCTGCGCCAACCCCCCGCTCCCAGATAGCCGGCGAGCTACGCCTCGCCGGGCGTTTTACGCCCGGTTCGTCGTTACGCGACGCCCGTTCGTCACTACGCGACGCCCGGCGAGGCGTAGCTCGCCGGCTATTGACCCGCCCGGGCCCGCCGAAACACCAGCCGATACACCACCGCCAGCACGAACGCCAGCACGACGACGCCCGCCAGCCGCCACGTCGCCGCATCGAGCAGCGCCCGCAGGTCCGCCGTCGCGCGGCCCATCGTCCGCGCCGACGCGGCGTCCAGCTCGTCGATCGGGCCGTCCAGATCACCCGCCAACCCGCGCAGCTCCTGCGTCGCCCGCGTGATCTTCTCCGAGAGCTCGATGAGCTTGCTGATCGTGATCGGGTCGGGGTCCGGCGGCTTGGGTTGCGTCGGCGGCACTGCATCGGCGGGCCGGTCGCGGCCGATCATCTTGTTGATCTGCTCCGCAGCGCCCTGCACCGACCCGGACATCGTGTCGATCGACCCGGCCAGCGTGTTGAGCCGCTGCACCGTCCGGTCCAGCTCCGCGAGCGCAGCCCGGCTCTCGGCCAGGGTCTGCCGCAGCTCGGGCTGCGCGGCCTCGGCCTCGGTCAGGAGGTCGCGCAGGTCCTGCGGCAGCGCATCGACCCGTGCGGCCACCTGTGCCACCGACGCGTTGAGCCCCGCCACGTCCTCACGCAGCGCCACCACCGTCGGCAGGTGATCCAGCTCGTAGAGCAGCAACGCCGCGTTCCAGCGGACGCGCTCGGGCAGGTGGCGGATCGTTGTGCCGATCTCCGCGACCACCTCCGACGCGTCCTTGATGGCGGTGGGGGTATCGGCCACGCCCTGTATGCCGGAGAACGGCGACATGGGGATACTCAGCAGCGCACCGACATCGCTGCGCCGTCCGCGCTGGGCGACCAGCTCGCCCGGCGGCTTGTTGGAGCCGGACGCGCGCCAGCGGGCGAGGACGTTGCGTGTCGCGAGCTGGCGCATGTCGTCGCGGGCATCATCGATCGCGGCGTTGTCGAAGTGCTTGTAGCCGAGGGCGATCATCTGGTCGCGGGCGCGGCCGAGCATCTCGACCACCTGCGGCTGGAACGGGCCGTAGGTCGTCCGCCGGGCCCCCTCGGTCACGCCGTAGTACCCCTCCTCGACCAGCAGCCAGGCGAAGAGGAACGCGAGGCGCGGGTCGGGCTCGCGTTGGATCGCTTCAGTGGCGGCGACGAGGCGCAGCTTCCACCGCAGCGTCTCCTCGCGGATGGTGCGGCTGTCGGTCTGGGCGGCGATGTCCGAGGAAAGCCCGACGCCTGCGTCGTAGAAGTTGTTGATCAGCAGGCTCAGGTCCGACTGCAGGCTGACCGGGTCCAGCGCCTGCATCGTCGAGGCGCTCGAATTGTTCGATGACGCGTCCAGCCACGCCGGGGGCGACGGCTTGGGCTTGGCCTGGCAACCGGAAACGCAGGCCGCGGCGGTGGCGACCGCCGCGGCCAGGATCGGCATGAACCTGAGCGTGCTCATCGGCGCATGGTCTCGCTGAAGCGCCGCATCAGGACGCGGGTTTCGCCGCCGCGCCCTCGGCGGGGGCGGCCGCATCGGCCGGGGGCGCGCCGCTGCCGGGCGAGAGCATCTCGCGCACCTTGCCGACTTCCTTGATCATCGCGCTCAGCGCCTCGTTGACCCCCTTGGATTCCTCGGTGGCCGCCTCCATGTACTTGCTCACCGCGTCCAGCGCCGCCGGCGTCAGATCATTGCCCAGGAAGAGCTGGATGTCGTAGATGTTCTGCATCATGGTCTCGAAGTGGCCCTTGGCTTCGGTCGCGAGCGTGCGCATCTCGTCGAAGCTGGCCTGCAGTTCCTGCCGCCGCTGCTCCGAGAGGGCGCGCAATTCGGGGTTGTTGAACGCGGCCGACTGCTCGGTCCAGGTCGCGAAGTAGTCGTCGCCGCGCTGCCGCATCGCGTTGGCGCGCTTGCGGGCTTTGTCGGCCATCGACTCGAGCGTTGCCACATCCTTGTTAAACGTCTTGAGCGCCGCGACCCGGTCGGGCGCGGGCTCGATCGCGTTCATCGACGCGATCGTCTGGTCGATCTGCGCCGTGGCCTCGTCGAGGCTCTCCACAAACTTGTCCATGTTCTCGGCGGTCTTGCCCGCCTGCTTCACACCCGCCGGCGTCCCCGACGACGCACAGCCGCTCAGCGCCACCAGCACGCATAACCCCACACCCAGCACCGCGCAACGCTTGAAAGCCGCCATGACCAAACCCTTCAATATGGAGGATGAATCAACCGTGGCCACAGAACACCCGGGGCCAGATGAGTCGCTCTGACTGGAAGCCTCCCCGCGGCCGAGCGCCGCCGCCCGCCCGCGCAACCCGCGCCACCGCCGGCCCTCGCGCACCTGCCCGCGAACCCGCCGTCGCCTGCCGCATGAAGCAGTCCCCTGACTTGAAGCAAAACTTAAACCCACCCAGATCAGACCGTCACATTACCGCGGCCGGGTCCGGCCCACAAGTCTAATTTTCAGGCTTTCGCTTGATGCGGCCACGGCTAGGGCGGGCGGCGGCGGCGGGGGGGCATGGCTTGATCCGTCGTGTTTTTTCCCGGATGAAAAAATCCGCTGGCGACGAACTGCGGTGTCGGTCGGGCGTAAGAATGGTGGCGGATCGGTCGAACGCCCGAAGGTTTCGGGTGCCGATGACCGATTAGGCTAAGGCGGGCGTCCGCAACATCCAAGGCCGGGAGATGGCCTGATGAAGGTTTGATGAAAATGAAAAAATGCCCTTGCCAGCCGGCCAACGGGAAGCTACTGTAAAAACAGATTCAGCCTGCTAAGCGAATCAGAGGCCAAGGGGGCCTAGAACAAAACAGATTGGTAGTCAGACGGACCTGCTTACCCCGGTCGTGCTTTGCCCGAAAGCCCGACCGGCGCTCGGTGAATCCTCGGGTCGCTCGGAAAGAAGTGCAGCAACTGTGATCAACATCTACATCGGCAATCTTCCTTACAGTGTCCGCGATGAAGACCTGGTCGGCCTGTTCGGCCAGTACGGCCCGATCAACAAAGCCACGATCGTGACCGATCGCGAGACCGGCCGCTCCAAGGGCTTTGGCTTCGTCGAGATGGCCGACTTCGAGTCCGGCCAGAACGCCATCACCGCCCTCGCCGGTCAGCCCTACAAGGGCCGTCCGCTCACGGTCAACGAGGCCCGGCCACGCGGCTCGGGCACCGGCGACCGCGTGCTCGGCGACGGCAGCGGCGGATCGACCACCACCCCGGACCACGGCCGCGGACACGAGGCCCAGCGCCCCGAGTACCGTCCCGCCGACGAGCCGGCCGTGCCCAAATCCAACGGCTACCGCAACACGCTGCTGGCCCGATAACGCCCCTGCGTTCACCCGCCGCCGCGTCCGCCCCCAAGCCGATACCCACGCCACACCCGTGGCCAAAGGGTCGGAACTCGGCGGTTCTGCGCCAAAACCACGCCCGGCACCCACCCCGCGATCCGCAATACCCCCCGGTATCATGCGTTGACCGTGCTGGACCCGCGTATGACCGAACCGGCCGCACCGGCGACCGATCCTGATATCCCCACGACGCTGCGGCAGGCCGCCGACGGCGACGCCCAGGCGTGGACGCTGCTCGTTCACACCTATTCCGGACGACTCTTCGGCCTGCTGTTCCAACGCTGCGCCGACCGCGAACTGGCCGAGGAACTGACCCAGGCCACCTTCGTCAAGCTGGTCAGCAAGCTCGACGACTTCGCCGGCTACGAGGAGCGGGGTAAGTTCGAGCCTTGGCTCTTCCGCATCGCGATGAACAAGCTGCGCGACGAGATGCGCCGGCGCAAACGCCAGGCCTCCTCCCTCGACATGTCGCCCGGGGCCACCGGACAGGGCGATCGGGCCAGCGCCTGGGCGGCGGTGGAGAGCGGCGTCACGCGCGATGCCGGGCGCACGGCCCCCGATATCGGCGAGAACCCGCTGGAGGCGCTCAACCGGGCCGAGCAGATGGACCTGCTGCGGGCGGCGATCGCCGAGATGTCCGAGGCGGACCAGGAGGTCCTGCACCTGCGTCACACCGCGGGGCTCAGCTTCGCCCAGATCGCCGAGACGCTTGACCAGCCGCTGGGCACGGTTTTAGCCCGCGGGCACCGTGCATTAAAGAAACTCCGTGCCGCGTTAGAACAGATGGGCGTCAGCCCCGGCCTTTGATGCCCGAGACACAACCCGAACACCATCCCCATGACACTTGACAACCCCCCACCCACGCCGCCAAACGACCCCCGGACGGTCCCCGACCCCCAACTCGACGCGCTGCTGGACGCGGTGCTGGCCCCCGAGACGGCCCCGGCCGAGCTAAACGAGCGGGTCTTGCGGGCCACGGCCCCGCTGGTGGCCGCGCGGCGGCAGCCGGTGCTCGGCCGTATCGAAGGCGGGTTCCGTCGGTCGGCGCTGAGGGTGGCCGCGGCCGTGCTGATCGCGACCGGCATCATCGGCTTGGTCGCCCTCAACACCCGCCCCGGGCCGCAGGTCATACCCCATGAACTGGAACTGGTGCAACTCGACACGCTCAATGCCGCGGCGGACGCGACCCATCGCCAGGCCGAGACCATCGACCTGCAGATCGAAGCATTCGCCCTGCAGGTGGCGTTGGCGGACCGGGCCGACCCGTGGGCCGAGTCGGACGCGGCGTTTGCGGCCTTTGATGACTTGGCGTTCGAAACCCAGATGGACCTGCTCGCCAGCGATCTGGAATCGGTATTCTAAATCGACATGAAGCTTCCCCTGCTCATCCTGATGCTCGGGCTGTCGGTGGCGATCGGATCGGCACAGGCGCAGGGCCCCAAGGACCGCCCGGCTCCGCCGCGCCCGCAAGCGGCAGCGCAAGCAAGCGAGAAGGCGGACGCCGAAGACGAGCACGAAGCGCGTGAGCCGAAGCCGGACGAGCGCGCCCGCCTGTCGCCGGAGGAGGCGGCCGAAGCGCTGGCGTTGATCAGCCGACTCAAGCCGGAACTGGGCGACGAGCTGCGCGAGCTTCAGGAAAAGGACCCGCAGCGCTTCCACGCGGAGTTGCACAACCGGTTCCCCCGCTACCGCTGGCTGCTGCGGCTCAAGCGTTACGACCCGGAGATGTTCGAGCTGCGGATACAGGACATCGAGCATTACCGCCGTTCCCGCGAGCTGGCCGAGCAGGTGCGTGACGCCCGCAAGGAAGGCAAGGCCGACGCGGAACAAGCCGCCCGCAAGAAGCTGGACGAGGTCGTGGCGGAGCATTTTGCCGTGCGCCAGCAGATCCGGGAGGCGGAGCTGGCCCGGCTGGAGCGTCGGCTGGAGGAGCTCCGCGAGCAGCTCGCCGAGCGATCGGAGAATCGTGAGCAGTTCCTGGCCGATCACGCCGAATCACTGATCGCCGGCAACGAGCACAACCCTCGCGACCGCGATTAAGCCTTTGCGCTCGATGAGTTGTCGGGTCATCCCAACCGCACGAGTTTCTCTTCCCCGCGGACGTCATATAATCCACTGCCTCCGGGCAGGAGATCGTGACATGATGCGCCGGGCGTTATCGCTGATGGTGGTGGTGGTGGGCGCGGCCATGGCCTCGGGGTGCTATTACACCGCGACCACCGAGGATGGCCAGACCGAGCGGATCAGCCATGAGGAGTATCAAGACCTCAAGCGGGAGAGCGGCCCCCCGACGCGGGTCAGAGTGCCGCGGATGTACGAGTGACTGCGGGGCGCGGGTTGGGCTATACTCAGCCCGGTCCTTGTCTCTATGGATGCGGGGTGAACCGTGCCGATCGAAGTGCGATGTGACGGCTGCGGGACGCGTCTGCGAGCGCCCGAGACCGCGGCCGGGAAGACGAAGAAATGCCCCAAGTGCGGCGGCGTGCTGGCGATCCCCGACCCCGCCGCCGCGGAGGCCGACGAGGCCGACGATCTGAATCTGTACGAGCTGGCGATCGACGCCTCACCTGCGCCCCGGACGAAGCACACCGCACCCGACACGGTCATCATCAAGCGCCCGACGCCGGACGCCAAGCCGTCTTCCGACGCATCGGGGTCGGGATCACCTTTCGGCGCCTACGCCGCCGCGATCGCCGCCGAGGCCGACAAACACAAAACCGACGAGAAGGGCCCGCTGCTGTCGGTCGCGGGGATCGACCTGACGGTCGGCCGCTTGATCGGCCTGGGCGTGCTGCTCGTCGGGCTGTTCTTGGGCGGGGTCTGGTGGGCGATCTACGGTCCGGGGCGCACGCACGCGGTGCTCGGCACGAAAACGGTTTACGTCACCACCGCCCTCGACCGCGGCACCATGCGCGAGCCTTACAGCCTGCTGACCATGCAGGGTGACATGGGCATCGGCATCAAGGGCGGGGAAGCGGCCGGGGCGCTCGCGGCCGGGGGCCCGGCCACCTCCATGTTCAAGTCGGCCAAGGGCGCGGTGTTTACCGTCGGCGGGTCCGATCAACTGCTCATCACCCGCGAGGGCAAGGACGGCGACCACCTGCTGGTCGAAGTCGAACTCTCCCGCGCCCTGATGAATCGGCTGAATCAGACCTCGGGGTATGATGTGGTCTTCCGGGCCGACCAGTTCCAGTTGGGCCCGGCCGACGGCAGCCCGCCGCAGAAGTCCGGCAAGGTGGTGTTCGCGACGTTCGAGGGCCGCGCCGACATCGACCTCGGCGGGGCCGGCACCACCGATTACCACGCCATCATCCCCCCGGGTGCGCCGCCCACCTCCGAAACCTTCGAGAAGACCGGCCGCAAGATCACCGGCGGCAAACTGTTCTACAACGGCGAGGCGGGCATCCGCGGCGACCTGGATTTCAACGCCTTTTACAACCCCGACTCCCCGGTCGGCAACGGCGGGTTCGCGGCCGACGGCAACCTCAAGCTCACCGACCCCGGCGGCGCGGTCGTCGATCTGCAATACCAGGGCGGCGGCCTGATCGCCTCGTGGAACGCGGGCTCGCAAGGCGTCTGGACGCGCGAGAACTTCACCGAACCCGAGGGCGACAGCCCCTTCCGCAAATTCAAAGTCGCTTTAATCTTCGAGCGGCCGTACACCGACCAGCCGCTGCGCCTGACCTACGCCGGCAAACCCCTCGGCACGCTGCCCAAACGCTATAACGCCGAGAAATCGGCTTCCTCCGCTTCGGGCGGTGCCGGCGTGCTGACCTACTTCAGCCTGCTCGCCCAGGCCCGCGACAAGGCCCGCGGCACCGTCGCCGACTCCAACCTCGTGCAGATCGGCTACGCCATCCAGATGTACGCCGACCAGAACCGCGGCCGCCTGCCCGACCGGCTCGAAGACCTCCGCGCCGTCATGCCCGGCATCGACGCGGTGCTCGAAAACAAACGCACCGGCGAAAACCCCGGCTACGTGTACATCAAACCCGCCGATACCCTCGGGCAGGTGAAAGACCCCGCCAACACCGTCATCCTCTACGAATCCAAGGACGGCCGCAGCGACCCCGACGGCTCCAAACTCTACGCCGACGGACACATCGAGCAACGAAAGCCGTGACCGCGCCGCTCGCGGCTTCGCGAGATTTGAAACAGTGCGCAGCGTAAAACCGTCACGCATCAATCGTGTTTACGAGTCGCCAACCATCGGCAACGACCTACGCCGTATGCGATTACGCTGAACCGTCACAAAGTGCCCCGCGACCAGCGGCTCGATCATGGGCCAAACCGCAAAGAACGCATCCCACAGCTCCGGTCCAGGACCGCGCAATCGCAGATACACCACCCCCGGATGCGGACCGCGATCAAGCCGCAACTGATGGCCGATGTCGCGATCAAAGGTTAAGAGTACCCGCCTTTGCCGACGACTGAGCCTCAAGACTTCGGCGTCGGCAGCACCCGGCATCTCGACCACCGTTTCCAATACATCATGTCCGTGCTGGCGCAGCCAGCGGACGATCGGCCGATCTACATTCTCGTCGGCAAGCAGGCGCATGCGTCAAGCTGCGGACTGCGGCACGTCCAGCACCTCGTCCGTCCCCAATGATGCGGCCGCGTATGCCAGGCAAGCGCGAATCTGCGTCTCGTCGATATGCGGGTATGCCTCGCGGAGCTGCGCGATCGTCCAGCCGTCGGCCAGGCGCTCAACGATCAACTCGACGCTCAGCCGCGTCCCCTTGATGCGCGGCTTGCCGCCAAGGACCGCCGGGTCTCGATCGATGTAGGGCGTCCAATTCATGGCTCGGCTCTGACCTTGGTGTCGTCCCGATCCAGTATAGCCCCACCCGCCGCCGCTCACGCATCAAACGCATACCCCGTCGCACGCAGCGGCAGCAGCGCCGTCGCCAACCGGGCGCGCAGCGACGCGAGCAGGTTGCCGACCTCCTGCGGGTCGCGCGCCATCAGGTCTTGCTTCTCCGCCGGATCATCCAGCAGATCGAAAAGCGAAAGCACCCGGGCGCTGCGGCGGTCGAAGGTGATCTTGTGACGTTCGGTCTCGAGCATCACCCGTTCGCCGAACTCGCTGATCAGCCCGCCGGGCGGTTGCGCGTCCAGCGCATCGCCGGTGAACAGCGGCAGCACGCTGCGGCCGACGGCCTCGCGCGGGCGGTCGGCGCCCAGCAGGTGCGCGGCGGTCGCGGCCAGATCGACCGTGCTGAACAACCCATCGGGCGCACTATCGCGCGGCGGGCGCGCGGGCAGCGGCGGCGCGATGATGAAGGGCGTCTCGATCGCCGGGCCTAAGAACGAGCGATGGCCGACCAGCCCGTGCTCGCCCAGCAGCACGCCGCGGTCGGCGCCGAACATGAACCACGTGCGCTCGCGGTCCATGCGGCGGGAGACGGTCTGCACGATCCGCCCGACGCCGTGGTCCACCAGCGCGACCCGGCCAAGATAATCCGCGCGCAATTGCGCGACCGACCCCGGCTCCAAACGCTGCAACACCGCGCGCGGGTAGTCCGGCTCGGCCAGTTGGTCGAGCCGCCGCATGTCGGTCGGCGTGAACCCGCCGCGCAGCGCTTCGCTGCGGACCAGTTGGTCGTACATCGTCGGCGGCGGCAGGTCGTTGCCCGGACCGGAGAAGATGACGATCAGCGCCCAAGGCTTTTCGTCGGGTAGTTGTTCCAACTCGGCCGCGGCGCGAAGCGCGATGAAGCCGTCGATGTCGTCGTCGGGTTCCAGCAGCAGGCGGTCGGGCTCGAACGGCCCGTGGCGCAGGCGCTGCCGGCGCTGCGCGGCCAGGGCCGCGGCCAAGCCCTTGCCCGCAGCATCGTTCATGTACGCGCAGCCGACCGGCTCGGCGTGGGCCACCTCATCGACGACCACCGCGTGGTCGAGCGTCTCGGCGATCGCGCCGACGCAGCCGACGCCGACGGCGCGATACCCCTCGGCCGCGAGCCACGCGGGCAGCGCGTCGGCCAGGGGCGGCAGGGCGCGTTCATCGAGCAGCCCGTGCTGCCGGGCGTGCAGGCCGGTGAGCAGCGACGCCATCGCCGGCCCGTCCGCCGGGCTCGCGGCGTCGGCGACGAGGCGCACGCCGCGCGTCGCGAGTTGGTCGATGCGATGCGTCGCCAGCGGCCAGACGCGCGCGTCTGATAATGCATCGCTGCGCAAGCCGTGAGCGAGCATGAGGACCAGATTGCGGCGCACGATGGCCATAGCACTTGAATCGGCGGTTTGAGGGTCGGGGTTGGGCGCAGGTTCGCCGCGCCAATCCTACCGACGATCCGGTTCCGCCGAGCGCCAGTTGAACAGCCGCCGCGGCTTAAGGCCGTGCGCCAGAATCGTCTCCACCCCCACGGCCGATAGCCGGCGAGCTACACTTCGCCGTGCGTCATCGCACGGTCGCTGCACGACCGTCCGGCGAGGCGTAGCTCGCCGGCTGTCGTCTGAATAAAGTCCTGCGTGTAGAAACTCAGACCGGTTGCGCTAGCCACGCGCCGCTTGGGCGCGGGCTTCGCGGGCGGTTTGCTTCTGGTCCATCCACGGGAACGTGCGCGGCTGTTGGCGCGGCTTGCCGGGCACGGCAAGGTTGAGGATCAGCGCCCGCCGCGGGATGTCGCTGCGGTTGGCCGGGGCGTAGTGCAGCATGTATCCGCCGTGGAACGTCGCCCCGCCCGGCGGCAGCGGGCAGGCTACCGCATGCTCCGTCTCGTGCATCAAGTCCGGGTGAAGCTCCAGGCCATGCACGCGCGGGTCGTTGTTGATGCTGCGGTGTTCGATCACGTCCAGTTTGTGGCTGCGGGGCACGAAGTGCATGCACCCGTTTTCCAGCGTCGCCTCCTGCAGCGGCACCCACACGCTGATCGACGCGTGGAGCGTGTTGGGCGACCAGTACGCCGCGTCCTGATGCCAGGGCGTGGGCGCGCCGGAATGCGGCGGCTTGAAGATCGCGTGCGCGATGCCGCAGGTGCAGCCCTCGCCCAGCAACTGCTTGCCGATCGCCGCGGCGTTCTTATAAAGCTGCGAGTCGAGCATCTCCGGCGCATACTTCGCCGGCTGGAGGATCTGCGGCAGGCTCGCCTCCTTGCCGTCTTCATCGGTGCCGGCCAGGTCGAACTGATTGCCCTCGTCACGCCCGGCGCGCTGGGCGAAGATGCGGTCGTAACTCTCGCGCAGCGCCGCGACATCCTCGGGCGTGGTGATCTGATCGATCGCGAGGTAACCCTCCTCGCGGAAGAAGGCGATCTGCGCGTCGGTCAGTTGGATGGTTTGTTCGGGCATCGGTGACTCCTGAAGAGGGTGGTTCGTGACGCATCCCGCCGAAGCTCCGCTCCTGGATGTCGCTGCGCATCGGCGGGCTTGGGGCAGGCTCAGAGATTCCCAGGAGCGGACTTTAGGGGGCGCGGGGGGCGGCGTCGTTCGCGTGGATTGGTCGTAGAATATTGAACATGCCGAATCAGCGAGAGGCCTACGAGGGCAAGCGTTTGCGGGTGCCGGGGTGCCGGATGGTCGGGTGGTTGTCGTATCAGGAAGCGCGGCCGGCGGGTCTGGGGCCGCACGACCACGCGGGGGCGTGGGAGCTGTGCCTGATCGCCCGCGGGGCGGTGGAGTGGTGGGTGGAGGACGAGGTGTGGGAGGTCGGCACGGGGCAGGTCTATCTCACGCGGCCCAACGAACGGCACGGCGGGATCGACCGGGTGCTCCAGCCTTGCGAGCTGTTTTGGGTGGTGTTCGCTTTCGACGGCCGCGCTCGCCTCGCCGGGCTGGGCGCGCCGGACCGCGCGGCGCTGGCCCGGCGGTTCACGGCGATGACGCAACGACGGTTTGCCGCCGATCGCGGGTTGATCGATTCGTTCACCCGCCTGCGCGACGCCCACCGCCAACGCGGCGGGGCGTTGGCTGCGCTCGCGGCGCGGCTGGCGCTTGGGCAGTTGCTGCTCGACACCCTGCGGTGTCACGATCAGGCCGCGGCTATCGCCCGCACCCGCTCCCCCGCGATCGAGCGCGCGATGGCGTGGATGAACCGACGCCTGGGCTACGACTTTTCGCTGCCCGATGCCGCGGACGTGGCCGGCCTTTCGGTGACGCGGTTCCACGAGCGCTTCGCCGCGGAGGTCGGCTTGCCGCCCGGCGAGTGGCGCACCCGCCAACGCGTCCGCCAAGCCAAAATCATGCTCCGTCAGACCGACCGCTCCATCACCGATATCGCCCTGCGCTGCGGCTTTAGCACCAGCCAATACTTCGCCACCACCTTCCGCAAGCACACCGGCCAAGCGCCCTCGGCTTACCGCCAAGCCGGCACCCCGCCCACGCTCCACACCGCCCGCTGAATCCGCTAATCTAAAACCATGCCCGATCGCAAACCCAACGTCATCATCTTCTTCACCGATCAGCAACGCCACGACTCGACCGGGCTCCACGGCAACCCGCTCGGGCTCACCCCGCACTTCGACCGACTCGCCCGCGCCGGCACCCACGTCGCCAACTCCTTCACCTGCCAGCCGGTCTGCGGCCCGGCCCGCGCGTGCCTCCAGACCGGCACCTACGCCACGACCAATGGCTCATGGCGCAACGGCATCGCCCTCAACCTCGATCGCCAGCGCTTCCCCACCCTCGCCTCCTGCTTCAACGAAGCCGGCTACCGCACCGGGTACATCGGCAAGTGGCACCTGGCCGGCAAACACGGACGCGCCGACTCGGCGATGGGCGAGCGCGGCCCGGTCAAGGATTCGCACCGCGGCGGCTACCAGGACTGGTTCGCCGCCGAGGCCCTCGAGTTCTCCGTCCATGAATACAAAACGATCCTTTACGACAACGACAACCAGCCCCACCGCCTGCCCGGCTACCGCAGCGACGCCTTGACCGACGCCACCATCCGCTACATCGATGCGCACCAGGATCAGCCGTTCTTCCTGATGACCTCCTTCATCGAGCCGCACCACCAGAACCACGTCGATGACTACCCGCCGCCCGCCGGGTACCGCGAGATGTACACCGGCAAGTGGACCCCGCCCGACTTGGCCGCGCTGCCCGGCTACAACGACGGCGACGACCGCACCGGCGGTACCACGCAGGCGCACCTGGGCGGGTACTGGGGCATGGTCAAACGCCTCGACGAAAACCTCGGCCGCATCGTCGATGCCCTCATCAGCCTCGACATGCTCGACAACACCATCATCCTCTTCACCTCCGACCACGCCTGCCACTTCAAGACCCGCAACAACGAGTACAAGCGCTCGTGCCACGAGAGCTCGATCCGCGTGCCGACGATGTTCCACGGCC
>CAZTLX010000002.1:0-65404 GCA_964614575.1 uncultured Phycisphaeraceae bacterium
CAGCACCACTTTTTTGTCCCGGAGCACTTCTGGCAGCGGCGTGTACTTGAGCCGGGGATTCGGGGGTTAGGAGAAGAGCTGGCGGAGGGTGTCGAGGTCTAGGACGGAGGCGAGGGAGTCTTCTTGGATGACGGAGCTGGCGAGGGCGGCTTTGGATTTTTGGAGGGCGCGGATTTTTTCTTCGATGGTGTCCTTGGCGACGAGGCGGTAGGCGATGACTTGGCTGGCTTGTCCGATGCGGTGGGTGCGGTCGATGGCTTGGGCTTCCACGGCCGGGTTCCACCACGGGTCGAGGATGAAGACGTACTCCGCGGCGGTGAGGTTCAGGCCCGTGCCGCCGGCCTTGAGGCTGATGAGGAACACCGGCAGCTTGTCGTCGGTCTGGAACTTGGCGACCTGCTCGCGGCGGTCGCGCGTCTGGCCGTCGAGGTAGGCGTAGCGGATGTTGCGGGCGTCGAGCCTTTGCTTGACCAAGGCGAGCATCGAGGTGAACTGGCTGAAGACCAGCGCCTTGGAGCCTTCCTCGATGATCTCGTCGAGCTGTTCGTCGAGTGCATCGAGCTTGGCGGAGGGCAGTTCCACGCCGCTGCCCGGAAGGTCCAGCCCCGCGAGGTGGGAGCGGTCGATCAGCGCGGGGTGGCACGCCGCCTGCCGCAGACGCAGCAGCGCTTCGAGCACCATGAACGCGTTGCGGCCCAGGCCCCGTCCACCGGCCGCCGAGCCGCCATCGCCATTCCCGGGGGCGGGGGAATCCAACTGCTTGAGCAGCGTGCCGCGGTAATAGGTCTTGAGCTGGTCGTACACCTTGCGTTGCGCCGGCTCCATCTCGCAATGGATGGTCTGCTCGGTTTTCTCGGGCAGGTCCTTGAGCACCTGCTTCTTGGTGCGGCGGAGGATGAACGGCCGCAGGGCCGTGGCGACCTGCTCTAGAGCAGAACGCGGGTCTTGTTCGGGTTCTTGATCGGGGTCGAGGTCCGGATCGGCTTCTTCGTTCGAGGCGGGGGGCGTGGGGTCCACCTGCCCCATGCCGGCCGCGTTGATCCCGTTGGGCGCGGCGCACGAGGCGTTGCGGACCAGGTCGTTGAAGCGGGTGTTGGCCCCGAGCATGCCGGGGTTGAGGAACTCGAAGATCGACCACAGGTCGCCGAGGTGGTTTTCGATCGGCGTGCCGGTCAGCGCGAGGCGGTGGTTGGCCTGCATGAGCCGGCAGGCCTTGGCCGACTGCGACGAGGGATTTTTGATCGCCTGCGCCTCGTCGAGCACGACATAATCGAAGCGGCGCTGGAGTAATTCCTCGACATCGCGCCGCAGCAGGCCATAGGACGTCACGATCAGGTCGGCTTCCTCGAACTCGTTGAGCATCTGCCCGCGTTCGGGGCCGGAGTACGCCAGCACCTTCAGCTCCGGGGTGAACTTGTGGGCCTCGTCGATCCAGTTGAAGACGACCGAGCGTGGGGCGACGATGAGGGTCGGGCCGGGACGCTCGCTGGGCTGCGATCCATTCGCGCCTTGATCAGGTGGATTTAAATCCACCTGCCGCCGCGCCTGCACCATGGCGAGGACTTGGATCGTCTTGCCCAGGCCCATGTCGTCGGCGAGGATGCCCCCCATGCCGAAGGTGCGCAGGAAGCTGAGCCAGCCGAGGCCCTCGCGCTGGTACGGCCGCAAGACACCCTTGAATTGCGGCTGCGGGTCGAGCGCTTCGACGTTCTCGAACCGCCGCACGGCTTCGCGTGCGACCGCGAAGGGCGCATCGAAGCTTGCCAATTCGCGTTCATCGAGCAGTGCATCGAGCAGCGCCGCCTGCGAGGAGCGGAATCGCAGGTGATCGCCGCGCACCTCGCCCATCGCGGTCAGCAGGCCGTGCTCCTTGAGCCAGTCCTCGGGCATCAGGCCGTGCGACCCGTCGTCGAGCCGGATCATGGCCTGGCCCTCGCGGGCGGCCTTGAGGATCTCCGGCAGCGTAAACGACTGAGTCTCGCCGTCCGCGCGTGTGTAGGTGATCTCGCCCCGCAGCTCGAACCAGTCGATGCCCGAGCTGACCGACAGCGCCGGAGGCCCCGCGCCCCGCAGCGACAACCGATCCGCCAGGATCGTCCACCCGCGATTGATCAGCGTGCCCACCGCCGACGACATCATGCGCGACGGCAGCAGCAGGGCGTTGCCCTCGTCGCTGGTCGCCTGCCGGAACCCCAGCGTGCCGAGCATGCTGATCGCGTCACGCTCGGCGCGGCGGTCGCGCCGCAGCAGCTTGCCCTCGGCGGGGATTATTCCAGACTCATCGATCTCCTGAATATCCTCCGGTGAATCACCCGGGGGCGAGGCCGGGGGGGTGGTATCTCCCTGCTTTTGCGATTCGTGCTCCGGCGTGTTGGGCTTGACGGGCACGAAGCGACCCGCCTGGGTCGGGTTGATGCGGACTCCGGCGTAGTCAAACCACACCCGCGCGACCAGATGGCCTTTCGCCGCGCCCGGTGCCAACTCGCGTTGTTCGCGTGAGCCGGGGGAAAACAGCTCGAGGTTCGCCGATGGCGCGACGCGCTGCTCGGTGCGGCTGTGTCGCTCGGGCAGGTCCAGTTCGGGCAACTGCGGCA
This sequence comes from uncultured Phycisphaeraceae bacterium, assembly GCA_964614575.1. Classification (GTDB taxonomy): domain Bacteria; phylum Planctomycetota; class Phycisphaerae; order Phycisphaerales; family Phycisphaeraceae; genus JBGTLW01. The sequence continues at coordinate 2,595 of CAZTLX010000002.1, forward strand.
GCAGGTAGAGCCGTTCGAGGAAGCGCGGGATGTCCTGAGCGGCGACGCGCATCGCGCGGCCGCCCTCATCGTCATACCGCTCATCGCGGAACTGGTTAACCCAGCGGAACGCGTCGTGATCGTCGAACGGCGCCGCCTTGCCTTCGTGGATCACGATCCCGTCCGGCCCCCCGAGCACCAGTATCGGCCGTTCAATCGGCACGCGCTGCTCGCCGCGGCGGACCTCCAGCGTGACGATCAACTCCTCCGCCGCCTCGGTGCCGACGAGGAAGAGCTTCCAGGGGGTTTCGGGAGCGGGTTGATCGACGGGCTTTTCCTGCCGACCAAAGTCGGCACGCCGGGGGGGCGCGGTTTCGCCCGTGTCCCACCGCAGGAGCATCGTTTTGCCGAGACCGGTTTCATCGAGTTCGACCACGGCCCGGTGGGTGGCGATGGCTTGTTTGAGCAGCCGCCGCGCCGCGCCGGGCGCGACGCGGAACGTCGCGTGTGATCGGCTCAATCCCGACGACGCTTCGGACTCATCTTCCCGCACCCACTGCGCGCCCAGCAGCAGCGCGCACAGCTCGCGGTCCGCCGGGTCGTTCATCGTGTTGATCACATCGCTGCTGATGCGCAGCGCCTTGGGCCGCGACCAGCCCGATGCGATCGCGTTGCGCTGCCGCACCTCGATCACCAGCCCGTTGTGCCGCGCCGAGAGCTTGGGCAGCACGGCATAGACGATCTGCCGCTGCACCGGCAGCACGGGCGCGGCGGCGAAGAGCTGGCGGTCGACCGCGCTTTGACGCAGCAGCGTCAGGCGGCCGATCCACGCTGGCTCGGCCGCACGCGTGGGTCGCACGCTCGTATCGCGTTTGCGGGCCTTGGGGGCGCGGGGGCGCAGCTTGCTGATCGCGGGCAGGTCGATGGGGTGACCACCGCGGTTCTGCTCGGCATCAAGCAGCGACGCCCAGATGTGTCGGCAAAATGCGCCGTCGGCAAAGTCGTCGCAGGTACACTCGGCCGAGGCGTAACGCCCGTCGGCGCTGAGCGTGACCACATGATTGGCCGTGCCGTCGCGCACCTCGGCCCGGAGCAGTTCGCCGTTGCTCGGCGGGATGCGTTGCACTTTTTCCGACAAACGCAGCGCGCGCCCCTTCATGCGGGCGGTGCTTTGAAAGAAGGCGGACCAGGGGGGGATCAGGCTCATCCGTAAATCGTGCAGTTCTCGTCGTCGCGGGTCATGCCGAATCGTTAAGCTTAGGAAACTCAACGCGTCGGGGCAATCCGGCGGTTCGAAGGCGTTCTGTGTGGAGTGACGCCCCGCGGGGGCATCACGCGGGGCGGGCCCCGCCGCTGAACCCAGATAAGCGACCCATGCCCGATCCTGATCAAATCTCGACCCTGCTGCTGGGCGCTTTGCTGCCGTTGCTCGCCTGCGTGGTGCTGGTGGCGTTCTGGCGGCGGGGATATTTCGCGCCCGGTTACCTGCGGGCCGGCCCACCGCGCCGGCTGCACCTGCCGGGCAAGGCCTGGCTGGTCTGCGTTTCGATCGCGCTGGTCCACCCGGCCTTGTCGCTGCTGAGCCTGGCGGTGGGGGGCGGGCACCCGGCCGCAGGTGAAGACGATGTGGTGTACCCGACGACCGTGTTGCAGACCCTGCGCGACGCTTCGCCGCTGCTCGCCCCGGCCTTGTTTCTCGCCCTGGCGTTTGCCTGGCCCCACGGTGCCCAGCGCCTGGGCATCCTGCGGCCGGGTATCGGGCGCAGCCTGCTTGACGGTCTGCTGATCGCCGTGCCCGCCGCGGCACTCGCCCTGGGGCTTAACAGCCTGGCCGGGATGCTGGGCCACTTTTTGGGGGCTCCCCCGCCGGAGATGGGCCACCAGATATTGATCGAACTGCGGCAGGATAAGTCACCGGCCAAGATCACCGTCGTGTTCATCGCCGCGGTGGTCTATGCGCCGTTGGTCGAGGAACTGGCCTACCGTGGCTTCGCCCAGACCGTGCTGGGTGATCGGTTGGGCCGTCACCGCCGGTGGCTCACCGTGGTCATCGTCGGCAGCCTCTTCGCGGTGATGCACCTGCCGGTCGTCCCCTGGCACGCCCTGCCCGGCCTCGTCGCGTTGGGCATTATCTGGGGCGCGCTCTACGAGCGCAGCGGCTCGATCTGGGGCCCCATCACCGCCCACGCCGCGTTCAACGCGATCAACCTGACCATCGTGATGCTGATGCCCGCACCCACAACAAGCGGGTGACACGGCTTATCCCCGGGAAGTAAAAAGAAAGGGTGAGCGAGGGGACTCGAACCCCCGACCCTCGGGATCACAACCCGATGCTCTAACCAACTGAGCTACGCCCACCATCGCACGTGGATCGGGCCACGCCGAGCCCTAAAGATTACGGGCCGATCTGAGGGGTGTCAACTATCAGCGCGGAGCGGCGGGCGCGGTTTTCGGGCCGCGGGACAGGGCCTCAAACTCGACTCCGAGGTGGGCCCGAAGCAGAGGCAGCCAGCGCTCGGCCAGGGCTCGCGGATCGTCGGTCGGCAGCGGATCGGTCGGGGCATGAGCCCACGCCCGGGACCAGGCCGCGGCCGCGTAGCCGGTGGCCTGCTCGGCCAGCACGGCCAACGCCTCGGATTCGGCGGGCTCAAGCGTGCGCAGGGACGCGAGCAGCCGACGGGCGGTCGCGGGGGCCGTCGCATCGCCGACGATCAGCGGCCGCAGGTCGTTGGCCAGGTGTTCGTGGGTGAGGCGTTCGCGGCCTTGTCGCGCGAACTGCGCCGCCATCTGACGTTCGCCGACCGCATCGAGCAGCCGCGCGGCCGCGAGCATCGCCAGCGGGCCGGCCTCGCCGTCGTGATAGAGGCGGATAAGCTCCGCCTGGCCCAGGCGTCCCATGCCGACGGTGAGCAGCGCGGTGGCGTGGGTGATCGTCCACGGCCACGACCCGCGCGCAAACGCGTCGTCGGCATAGGGAAGCAAGGCGACAACCATGCTCATCATCCCGAGCCGGGCCATCAGTTCGGGGTCGCTGGGGATCGTGAACCGATCATCGTGGGGCAAGGCGTCGGTGAAGCCCTCGACGAACAGATCGGTCAGCGATCCCTCAAGCAATCTGTAGATCGCGCCGGTCGCGGCCGCGTAGCGTTCGGCGTGTTCGGGATGCGTTTCGCGTCGTATGTTGAGATACAGGTCGGTGGCCACGCGCGCCAGCCCGAGTATGGCTTGCTGCGGCGGGAAGGCGTGTGTTTCCGTGACCGCGCCCTCGGCCTGGTCAAGAGCATGCGCCCAATCATCATCGCGCGCCGGGCGAACGCCGACGCTCATACCGCTGCCCCCCCAGCGCCACTCGATCAGCCGACCGCTGTTTGCTTCGCAGCGCAGCTCGGATTGTTCGCCGCGCACGATCAGCAGGCCATCCTCAAGGCTCACCCGGTTGTCCGGGTCACTGAGATGCGAGAGGATCGCCACCGGATCGACCCGTCCGGAGATTGTCAGCGGGGTATGGGGCTCGCCGTGGCTGGCCTGGTGGACCCCCGCACCGAAGGAAATGGTGCCATTGGCTTCGGGGTCTTCGGGATTGCCGACGATCGAGATCACCGCGATCAGTCGGGCGAGGTCGAACCGAGTGACCCAACGTTTTTGGGTGGCATGGTCGATGAGGGTTATTTCGTTGGCCTGGGCAAAGACCGTGAGCGGGCCGTGCGGGCGCAGGCCGAGGTTGGCAAGCAGGCTTGGGTCGCCGGGGTCGGGGGCCGCGGCCGGATCGGGTGGGGCGTGCGGGGCCGGGACCGGACGCAGGTCGATCATCATGCCGCGCGTCGGGTGGGTCATCAGGCGGGCGTGCAGCGAAGCGTCTTCAAAGACGATGTCGAGGGGCTGGGTGAAGATGTTGGCGTTGAGCCACGCCGCCAAACGCAGCGCGGCCTCCTGGGTCTCCGTCGTCTCACCGCCGAGGGGCGGGACGTGCGCTTGCGGGAGCAGATCGACGTTGAGCACGACTTGCCCGGTGGCTGCGTCCGCGACGATGCCGACCACCTCGTGTCTTACAAACCGACCGCTGGCCCAGAGCTTTTCCTGGAAAGTCAGCAGGGCGTGCAGGTCGAGGGGGTCGCCGGGATTGATCCCGAGCAGGACGCGTGCCTGCGCGGCCGTCGCCTCATCAACCCCTTTGACCTGAACAACGCCGAGCTTCGCGCGCGGGCCGAGGTCGGCCAGTTGAAGCTGCAAGACCGCGCGCCCGTCATCGGTTCGGGGCGTCGTGATCTGGACCGTGGCGTTGAGATAGTCCTGCTCGGCGAGCGCGACCTTGACCGCGGAACGGATCGACGCGAGCTTCGAGGGATCGGCGACCGCGGGCTGCCCCTCGGGCCAGAGGGCAGGATGCTGCGCGGGGCCGAGCGCGTCGAGCCCGTTCTGCAGCTCGTTGGTCGGCGTCCGTTGGATGCGGATGATGCCCACGGCATCGATCTGGGCAAAGAACGGCCGGCGTGGTTGCGGCTGCGTCAGGCGGGCGATGAGGGCGTCGGTGTCGAGGTCGTCTGCGCCCGTGCCGATGATCCGCACCGGCCCCGTGATCAGGCGTGGACCTTCGGTGATGCGGAGGGTGATGGCATCCGCCTCGGCGTCGTGGTAAGCCAAGGCATGGGCATCCGGAAAGCCGGCCTGGTGATAGCCGCGGACGAGGAGACGTTGGAGTTGGGAGAGGTACGTGTCGCGGTCCGCGGCGGGGAGGGAGGCGAGGTGCAGTTGCCAGTTTCGTGCGACCGCCCGGCGGACATCTTGCGTCGGAATCACGGCCGCGCCGCGGATCAGCAACCGATGCGGATCGCCCGATTCGCCGAGCGGCTCGGCGTGTTCGGCCCTGGTCATCATCACCGCCAGCAGGACGGCAAGGCCGAAACCCAAACAGCGGTGAGGCATGGCATGATCCGGGTGGCGGTGATCCGATCAATCTTCGTCTTCGCGCGGTTCATCCTCGTCGGGGGCGGTCAGTGGATCGATGGCATTTTTCGGCAGGAGGTTGCGTTTGGAATCGCGCAGGTCTTTCCAAAGCTTCTTGATGCGGGTGTAGGCCTCTTGCGGGGGGATCTTGCCGCCGGATTCGAGGCCGCAGATGATCCCGATCCGCGAAGCGAACTCCTGGAGGTTCGCATCGAAGATGATCTCTTCGGGGGAATTGCGTGGGTTGTCGGCGCTGGCCATATACGAAGGCTCACTCGCTAAGGTGATTCAGACCGTTGTCAGGATAGCAATCCGTGTCAAGGCTGGGGGGCCGTTTCCTTCAGAAACCGATCGACGGCGGCCCGCGGGTCAATTTCTCGCGCCCGGGTGGCGGCGGCGTGAGCGTCTTGGTCGCGGCCGAGTCTGGCGTAGAGCGCGGCGAGCCGGGTCTGGTGTTGCGCACGGCCCGGCTCCAGCATCGCGACAGATTCGAGGTGGAACAACGCCTCCTGCATATCGCCCGACTGCAGGCACAGGGCGGCGGCGGTTTCACGCAGCGTCGCGTTGTAAGGCTGGCGGAAAAGAGCGCTCCACGCGGCGGCCCGCGCGGCGTCGAGGTCGCCCTTGGCGCGGTTGAGCGTGATCAACTCCTCGGCATGGGATGCGTCCTTGACTTCGATCCGGTCGAGGTATGTCAACGCCTCGATCGCCGCGTCGGCATCATCACGCTGCAGCGCGAGCTTGAGCGATTGCCGATACGACCACGGATCGACCGGGCAGGCCAACGCGTAACGCTCGATCGCCTCGGCCGCCTGCTCCGGCGAGCCGTGCTTCAGCGTCCACTCCGCGATCAGGCGTTGGATGCCGCGGTGATCGGCGTGGCTGGCGTGCAACTCGGCCAGGTATTCGGCGTGGCCGTCTTCCTGCGGCTTCTCAAGGGCCTCGATGATCTTCGCGGTCCGGTCGCCGAGGTCCTCTTCCGTATCCAGGCCCCAAACGGTATTGACCTGTTGCCCGGCCCAGGATTTGAAGTCGGAGTAGAACGCGTCGCCACTACGCCCCGTCGCCTGCTCGATCGCCTCGATGTTGCTCACCCCTTCGGCGTACAACTCGAGCATGGCGACCATGGCCTCGCGGCCGTGCGTGAGGGTCAGGTATTCGAGCATCCACGCGGCCTGCGCGTAAGCCAGCGGGCGTTCATACGGCCGGGTCGGTCGGATGAAGCCCCAGTTGATGTCGTTCAGAGAAAAGAGTTTGTCGTCGTGATACGCCCAGGCCAGCAACTGGTGCTGGTCCCACGTGCGGCCCGTGGTTTCGATCGACACGGCACAGGCCTCGGTGAACCAGTGCGGGATGCGGTTGCGGGTCTGGGAGAGGGTGATGGTGTGGACGTATTCGTGGCCGACGACGTTGTGCCAGTCGTAGTGGCCCTTGTGTCTGGGGCCGACCTTGGGCGGGGTCAGCGCGAGCACGTCGCCGGTGCAGGCGGCGATGGTCCAGATGTCCGGCAGGCCGGTGATGCGCACGGCAAAGTGCTGGGCGTCGGGCATGATGTCGATCTGCGTCTTGACCGGCGGCTCGTGCCCGAAGTGCGCGGTGAAGCGGTCGTAGTAGCCGTCGGCGAATCGTGCCATGTCGCGGGCGAGCACGGCATCCGGGCCTTCGGGGTAACGGATCACAAAGTGCTTTGTTTCGATCGTCGGGTACGCGATCATCTCGCGGACGAGGGTGAGCTGGTTGTTGACGCGGGAGTTGAAGCGGTCGATCGCCTGGGCTTTCTCCAGTTCCTCGAGCGCGGCGGGCAGGTCGCCTTGTTGCATGAGCAGCAGGCCGAGTTCCAGGCGGGGCGCGGCCCAGCCGGGGGCACGGTCGATCGCCTCACGGAGCATCGACGCGCCCCACGCGTACTGCCGGGCGGTGGAGAGCGTGTCGCCGACGATGTAATACGCGTAAGGCGAGCCGGGCGACAGCGCATCGAGGTCGGCCAGCGCCCGCTTGGTCGCGCCCTCGTCGTAGGCCATCGCTTCGGTCGCCGCCAGCAACGCGCCAAGCTCGCGGTGTCGCGGGTAACGCAGCAGCGCCGGCTCGATCACCGCCCGGGCCGAGGCGACGTCTTTTTGACGCAGGAACGAACGCACTTCGATGACGTCGGCCAGCACGTGCTCGGGGTTGATGGCACGCAGCTTCTGCGCCGCGTTGGCGGCCCTCACGAAGTTGAACGTCTCCACGCTCAGCAGCCCGATGCCGTACCACGCCTCGCTCGCGCGGGGGTTGTAGCTGAGCGCTTCGAGCAGCGTGTTGCCGGCCTCGGGGAGGTTGCTCTTCTCGACCAGCAGCTCGGCTTCGGTCACGCGGGCCGGCCAGTAGAGCGGATCGACCTCGGCATAGATCCGCCCGAGCCACGCCATCACCGCGTGGTACTCCGCGGCGGGGCGGCCTTCGAGCCGAGCCAGGTCGGACACCGCCTTGGCCGCGGCTTCGACGACCGCGGGGTCGCGCTCGATCCGCCCCTGCGCGTCGATAAAATCCCGCACCGCCTGATACGCCTCGACCGCCTTGGGCAGTTGCCCCGCCGTCTCGTACGCCCGCCCCCGCAGCGCCATCGCTTCGATCCCCGCGACGCCGTCGAGCAGCTTGATCGCTGCGTCCGCCTCGCCGCGGCGCAGCGCCGCCTCCGCCCGCAGCCGCGGATCGGTCTTCTCATCGGCGAGGCTCGGGTGATTCAGCTCGTAACGCAGCAGCGCGAGCTGCGCCCGGATATCGAGCGGCAACGCATCCGGGTCACCCAGCGCGTCCCATTGGCCGTGGAAAAGCCGCAGTTCGCGGCGTTGGTCGTCGAGAGTCAGCTCGTCATCCAGGATGCGCTGGACCACCGGCGAGAGGGTGATGCGGTTTTCCGGCATCGACTCGTCGGGTGACGCCTGCTGCTCGCGGATGTCGGCCCGCTCGCCTCTGATGCGGTCGATCAGTTCATCGACATCGCCTATGTCGGTGGCCGCGTCGCCGTCGGCGCCTTCCTGGCCGACCACGTGGGCGGCGGCCGGCGCGATCACCCACGTGAGGGAGAGCAGGCCGAGCAGGAAGATGCTCAGGACTTGAGCGGCGTGGCAGGAGATCATCGTTTGGCGGTTCATCCGCGCGGCTCCGGTTGGACGAAGGGGCTACACAGTCTAGGATCGCGGGCCATGAGCGACCATCCTTTATCATCACACACGGCTGCGGCGAGCGACTTGTTCCCCATCGTGGAGCGGATGTCGTTTTTTAACCACGCGGGGGTCGCTCCGATCAGCCCCGCGGCCGCGGCGGCGCTGCGGGTCTATGCCGATCAGGCCGTGGGGCAGGCGTACGTGGGCAGCGGCTGGTATCGACGGGCCACCGAGGTGAAAGCCGCCGCCGCGAAGCTCATCAACGCCGCGGGGCCGCACGAGATCGCCTTTGTCCCCAACACCACCACCGGCCTGGCCCAGGTCGCCAACGGCCTGCCGCTGGGCGAGGGCGACCGCGTGGTGATCACCAACGTCGAATACCCCGCCAACCGCTACCCGTGGGAGCACCTCGCCCGCACCCGCGGCATCGAGCTCTTCGAGGTCAAACAGCAGCCCGATGGGCGCATCGATGTCGAAGATGTGATCGACGCCATCACCGACCGCACGCGCGTGGTCGCGATCAGCCACGTGCAGTACGCCTCCGGTTTCCGCGTCGACTTAAAGGCCATCAGCGGCGTGACGCGGCAGGTGCCCGGCAGGTGCTACCTATGCGTCGATGCGATCCAGAGCGTGGGGGTGCTGCCGGTCGATGTGCGGGCGCAGGGCATCGATTTCCTCGCCGCCGACGGGCACAAGTGGATGCTCGGGCCCGAGGGCTGCGGCATCTTCTACTGCCGAGAGGATCTGGCGCCACTGCTGACACCGACCGTCGTGGGGTGGATGTGCATGGAGAACGCCACCGACTACGGCAACTACCAGTACGCGCTGCTGCCGGATGCAAGAAGGTTTGAGCCGGGCAGTTGGAACATCCCCGGCATCGTGGCGCTGGGCGCGAGCCTGGACCTGCTGCTGGAAGTCGGCATCGATGAAGTGTGGTCGCGCGTCGAAGCGCTGACCACGCGCTTGGGCGAGGGGTTAGCGGCAAAGGGCTATCGCATCTTCAGCCCGCGCAGGTCGGAGGCGGAGCGCAGCGGCATCGTGGTCTTCGAGCCGGGCGAGGACAAGCCGCCCGCGCAGAAGATCGTCGATGACCTGGGCAAACAGGGCATCGTCATCGTCACTCGCGAGGGCCGCCTCCGCGCCAGCCCGCACTACTACAACACGGCCGAGCAGATCGATCGGCTGCTCGCGGCGCTGCCTTGAATGTGGGGGTATGGGTACGCACGGAGTTCGCGGTGAGCGCGTATCATCAATCCGCGTCTTCCAACGGCACGACCTGCACGTCCCAGCCGCCGCCGCGGGGGGCGGCGGTGTCAAAGCTTTTATCGGGGAGGTCGCGGTTGGTCTGGACCTTCATCAGGTCGATGATCGAGGTGTTCTGCGAGTCATCGAGCGTCGCGACGCGGCGGGGCAGCAGGCTGTCACGGTCGTACCACAGGTCGATCCGCGTCTGATCCATCCGCACCCCCGGAAGGGGGGTCAGCGTTAAGTGCAGCGAGTTCTCGGGGTCTTCCGGGGAAGGCTCGACTAATTCCACCGCGAACCGTGCAAGGATGTCCGCCTTCTTCGCGTCCAGCGGCATCACGAACGGCGACTCGCCCAGCTTCATCGGCTGACCTTGCTCATCCGCATCCACCATCTGGCGTCGGGTGAAGGTCTTGTCCTGGCTGTCGCGTTCGGCAAGCCAGACGCCGTCGAACGTGTAACGCAGGTCGATCTTTCTCGCCGCGCCATCGACCAGTAACCTGTCGAAGCGGGCGTCGAACTTCGCGGGCGGGCCGGCCTCGTAGCGGAATTCGCCGAAGCGCCGCTGCTCGTCGCCGAGCAGGCCCTGCACCCGGTCGTAGCGGAGGTTGGCTTTGAGGGTTTTGAGCTGCGCGGCCGCGGCTTCGATGTCGTCGAGCAGCTTCTCGACTTGCGGTGTCGCCGGCGCGGTCTGCGTCTGCGTTGCCGTCTGCGTCGCGGCGGTGGGGGGGGGAGTCGGTTGGTCTGCGGCCTGGGCGGGCGACCCGCACCCAAGCAGACACAGCGGCATCAGCGCAGCCAATAGCAGGCGGTTGTTCGTGTTCATAGTGATGAAGGATAGCCCGGCCACGCGGGGTTCACGGCCGATCGGTCGCACCGGGCTCGGGCTGGAAGTCGTCGGCCTGGTGCAAGGCTTGCAGCGAGGGGGGCGCGGCCTGGGAATCGGTCTTCGCGGAGCCGGTGATCTCCACCCGGCCGATCGGCAGCAGCAGCGGCAGGGAGAAGAGCAGCACCTTGAAGCGAAAGCTGTTCATTTATGAACTCATTGTAGCCCAAGCGGGCGGGGGGTGGAAGTGGGGCGGCTTCCGATACGCACACGTGGGGGCATTCTCAAACGCCTCCCCCTTGAGGGGGAGGCTGGAAGGGGGTGCGTGGTCACCACACTCGCAATAGCCGTCACCTCTGCCGCGCACTGCTCACGCCTCACCCTCCCCAATTCGTCCCTCAAGGGAGGGGGGATTCAAGCTGACGCACGACCCGCCCATGTGCTGGTGCGGCGTCTTTGCCCCGGCAAGTCGTGCATTGCGACGGTTTCGCGAAGCCACACGCGGCGGGAGGCGCGGGCGTCAGACCCACACGTTCATGAACAGCGCGTCTTCGGTGTTCTTGCCGACGAGCTTGCCCACGGTGGAGGTGACGAACTTCACCTCGTACTGCGGGTGGGCGTCGAGCCATTCGTTGACCTGCTGGTCCATGTGATCGATGGCGTCGAGGCGGAGCTTGGCGACGAAGGTCTTGACGTGGATCGCGCCGGTGCCGGGGCTGTTTGGCGTACGGTTCCACTTGTCTTCGTGGCGGACATCCGGGCCGAAGGTCTGGATCGTGCGGCCGGAGCTGGTCTCGCCCGACTCGTCCGGGGCCGAGAGATCGATATCGATCGGTGCCAGGTCCGACGCGTCGGCCGGGTCCACCTCTTCGAGTTCTTCGAGTTCCTCGACATCGATCGGGATCGCGTCGGCCAGCAACTCATCATCCGACTTGGCTTTGCGGCTCTCGGCCATGTTTACCCCTTTGCCCTTGAATGGGCGGCAAGAAACGCAGTGAACAAAAGAAACACACCACCACCCCCCGGAACTTTCAGATCACGACCGGAGCAAGCCCGGCCTTACCCCCGAATCTACCGCATCATCGCTCCGCCGACAAGGCCGGCGTCTGCCACCGCGTCCCAATGGCGGCAGCTGCGGCGGGTCAGCGTCAGTCGGCCGTGGAACTGCCGGGTCCGCAGGTCGAGGACGAGGCGTCGGGGCGTCCAGATGCGTTCGACGGCTAAGCCCCAATCGACCCGCCGAACCCGCCCGCGACCGCCCGAGAGCGGCCCCGCGTATTCCAGATACCGCGTGCGGTGGTGGGGCAACGGCCGCAGCACGAGGCGGGTGGCCGCGGCCCAATGCGCCGTGGGCAGGGTGACCCGCGCCGCCCAGAGCCGATGCTCGGCGTCGGCTGACACCGTCGGGTCCAGCACCAGCAGATCGTGATGGTGGCCGGTCGAGGCGGTGTGAAGCAGCAGGACCAGGGGCAGGTGTCGCATAACGGGAGTTTGTATCCGTGAGCGGCCGATCATATCCTCACGGGTCGATCCAAGCCCCTACTCCGCAGATCAGGGAACGCACATGCATACCACACGGCAGATTAAACCGGCAACGTCATTCGCGGGAAAACACGTTTTGATCGGATGCCTGTTGGTTGGGGCGCTGGCGATGACCGCCTGCTCGGTCAGCGACGTGCGCAAGCAGACGCGGGCGCAGAACCAGCGCGAGCTGGGCGTGGCCGCCTACAACGTCGGCAACTACGCCCAGGCCCGTCTCCACCTCGAAGCCGCCATCGAAGCCAAGCCCGGCGACTTCCGTCAGAACTACTGGCTGGGCATGGTCGAGCTGGCTCAAGGCAACCCCCTGGCTGCCCAGCGCCAGTTCGAATACGCCTGGACCGTCCGGCAGGACGACCCGGAGTGGACCCCGAAGATCCTCGACGGCCTCGCCGAGTCGCTCCTCCAGCAGGGCCGCACCGATGCCCTGCACACCTTCCTGGCCGACACCGCTTCGCGCTACGGCACCACCGACGCCTACCTCCGCGAGGCGGACTACCTGGTAAAGACCGGCGACCCGGACGGCGCACAGATCGCCTTCCAGAAAGCCGCCCGTGTCTCGGGGCGCGACGACCCCGCGGTCTACCTGGCCATCGCCGAGTTCTACGAATCGGTCAATGATGTGCCCAATGCGGTGACCGCGCTGCGCTACGCCTACTATCTCGACCCGGGCAACGAGAAAGTCGCGGCGATGTTCCGGCAGTTCGGCATCGTCCCCGGCCCGACCCTGCGCCTCGAACCGCCCCAGCCCGACCTGCTCGACGAGTAGCGCACCCGCCGAACCCTCAGGCTCGGCGATGGGTCAAATCGCGCGCTCGTCCAGCTCGTCCATGCCCCGGTATCGCCGTCACCGAGAACCGCCATGAACATCATCATCTGCGGCGCCGGCGATGTCGGCCGGCACTCGGCGGAGGTCCTCTCCCCCGCCGGGCACAACATCACCGTGATCGATCTGGATCAGGCGAAGCTCGCGATCCTCGATGACATGATCGATGTGCGTACGCTCGAAGGCGACTCCACCCGGGCCGATGTCCTGCGCGAGGCGGGGGTCAAGAACGCCGACCTGCTCATCGCCGCGACCAACATCGACCAGATCAACCTGCTGACCTGCGCGGTGGCCACCGCGCTGGGCGTCGGCCAGTGCATCGCGCGGGTGCATCACTCGGCGTTTTATGAGGGACACGGGCTGGACTACGGCCGGGCGCTGGGCATCGACCACCTGATCTGCCCGGAGGCGACCACCGCCTCCGCCATCGCCGCCGTCCTCCGCAGCCCCGGGGCGCTGGCGATCGAGTCGTTCGCCCGCGGCAAGGTGGAGATGCAATCGTTGCCGGTCAGCGACGACGCCAAGGCTGTCGGCAAGCCCCTCAAAGAACTCAAGCTGCCCGGGGCACGCATCGCGGCGATGAATCATCAGGGCACGCCCATGCTCCCGCTGGCGGACACCGTCATCCACGCCGGTGATGTGGTCACGCTCGTCGGCGACGCCAAAACCTTCGACCAGACCCGCAAGCTCTTCGACACCGCGGCGGGGGAACGGCTGAGCGTGATGATCATGGGCGGCACCTCGCTGGCGGTGTGGCTCTGCCGGGCCTTGCGCACCCGCAACGTCTCGATCCGACTCTTCGAGGCCGACCGCGCCCGCGCCGAAGAGCTGGCCGAGAAGCTCGACTGGATCACCGTGCTGCACGCGGACGTGATCAACACCGATGCGCTGCAGGACGAGCGGGTGGATCAGGCGGATGCGTTTGTCGCGGTGACCAACGACGACGAGACGAACATCCTCGCCGCGGCCCGTGCCAAGAGCATGAAGGTCAAGTCGGCGGTGGCGGTGCTGCAGCGCGGGACCTACCTGCACCTGCTCGAACACGTCGGCATCGACAAGGCGTTTAGCCCGCGCGAGACGGCGGTGGTGGAGATGCTGCGGCGGCTGGAGACCGGGCCGATGCGGCACCTCGGCTCGCTGGAGGCGGGGATCGCCGAGATGTATGAGATGCGGGTGTCCGAAAAGGCCCCGGCGGTGGGCACCTCCCTGCGCGAGCTGAAGCTGCCGCCCGGCGCGTCGATCGCGGTGATCAACCGAGGCGAGCAGGTCTTCATCCCCGGAGCCGACGACCAATTCGAGCCCCTGGACACCGCCGTGGTCATCGCCCCCGGCAGTGCACGCAAGGCGCTGCGGAAACTGTTCGCCCATTAAGGTTCGGGGGACGGGGACCCGGGGGTGCTGCGGCGCAACCGATAAACTCCGCCTGATCCCTGATCCCTGATCCCTGATCCCTGATCCCTGATCCCTGATCCCTGATCTCTACCCATGAACCTCCGCTTCGTCGCCCGACAACTCGGCCTGCTGATAATTGTGCTGGGCGCGGCGAAGCTGGCGGTCACCGGCGTTGAGTACCTGATATGGTCGGGGTCCGAGGCCGATGCACTCGGGCAGCGCGCGATGCTTCTGACCGTCGGCCTGGCCACCGTGTTTGGCGGGGTGCTGTGGCTGCTGGGCCGGCCGGGTGAGTTCGACCGCATGGGCCGTCGTGATGCGCTGCTGCTGGTGGCGCTGAGTTGGATCATCGGTGCCGCCATCGCGGGCCTGCCCTATTACCTCTGGGCCTTGTTCAACCAGCACGCCGCGCCTGACCACCGCTTCCTCTCGCCGGTCGCGTGTTACTTCGAGGCGATGAGCGGCCTGACCACAACCGGCGCGACGGTGCTCAGCGATATCCGCGCGCTGCCGCCGGCCCTGCTGCTGTGGCGTTCGATGACGCACTGGCTCGGCGGGCTGGGCATCGTGGTGCTCTTCGTCGCGGTGCTACCGACGCTGGGCGTGGGCGGGAAGCGGCTGTTCCACGCCGAGGCCCCGGGCCCGCAGCAGCCTGGCGTGCGCCCCCGCATCGCCGAGGCCGCGCGGGCGCTTTGGCTGATCTACTTCGCCTTATCCGCCGCGGCCGTCCTGTCGCTCAAACTCGCGGGGATGAGCTGGTTCGACAGCCTCTGCCACAGCATGTCGATGGTGTCCACCGGCGGGCTGAGCACCCGCGACGCGAGCATCGCCTACTACGACTCGGCGTGGATCGACATGATCTGCATGGTCTTTATGCTGCTCGCCGGGGTGAACTTCACGCTCTTCTTCGCCGCCACGCGCGGTCGCTGGCAAGTGCTGTGGAAAGACGAGGAGCTGCGCATCTACCTCGCGCTCAAGGTCCTGGTCATCGTCATCGTGACCGGCAACATCCTCGGGATGCAGATCGTGACCACGGCCGGGCAGATGGTGGACGCGACCTTCGGTCAGGCGCTGCGCTACGCCGGGTTCCAGACCATCGCCCTGCACACCGGCACCGGGTTCACCACCGCCGACTACGACCAGTGGCCCTACCTCAGTCGGGCGTTGCTGATCGGGCTGATGTTCGTCGGCGGCTGCGCGGGATCGACGGCTGGAGGCATCAAGGTCATCCGCTTCTGGATCGTGCTCAAGATCATCGCCGGGTCGCTGGAAAAAGCGTTCCGCCCGCAGGTGGTGAGGCCACTGCGCATCGGGCGGACGACCGTCGATGAGGAGCAGAAGCTGGGGGCCATGATCTACGTGGTGCTGTTTTTTGTGATCGGTCTGGTCGGCGCGGTGTTGATCGGCCTGCTCGAAGGCCAGGCCGGGCGCAGCGATTTCCTCACCGCCATGAGCGCCAGCCTCTCGACGATCGGCAACGTCGGCCCGGGCCTGCACGAGGTCGGCCCGACCAAGACCTACGCCTGGTTCACCGACACCTCGCTGGGCGTGATGAGCCTGCTGATGATGCTCGGCCGGCTGGAGGTTTACGCCGTCGCCGTGCTGTTCCTTCCGCGGTTCTGGAAGGGGGAGTAGCGATGCACCAAACCCGCCGCCGCTCCGCTATCATGCGTGGACAGGACCTGATCCCCGAACCCAGAACCGTGACCCATGCCGATTAGTGAAGCCGACATCGTGACCGTCGACCTGCCGCCGCTAAACGCCGCGGAGGCCTTTTACCTGCCCGAGGTCTTCAAGGGCCTGGGCACGACCTTCCGCCACCTGCACAAATCCATCGGCGGGTCCAAGCGCAAGGCCAACAAGGCCCTCGAATACCCCGAGCAACGCCGCGAGCACTACCCGGTCGAAGACGGTGGTTTATCCGTGGGCAATTTCCGCGGGGTGCATCGGCTCAACCGCGACGAGGACGGCCGCGTCCGCTGCGTCGCCTGCTTCATGTGCTCGACCGCGTGCCCGGCCGACTGCATCCACATCGAGGGCGCACCCTCGCCTTGGGACGACCGCGAGAAGTACCCGGTCAAGTTCGACCTCGACGAGCTGCGCTGCATCTTCTGCGGCATGTGCGAGGAGGCCTGCCCGGTCGATGCGATCGAACTGACGCAGACCTACGACGTCATCGGCCTCAGCCGTCAGGAGATGATCTTCGACAAGCAGAAGCTGCTGGCGGTGTACGACGCGACGATCGAGGGCAAGCCGATGTAATCGGCTATCAACGAGAGCACCCCATGACCGACTGGATGAAACGCATTACGATTGATCCGGATCACTGCGGTGTCCGTCCGTGTGTCCGTGGCATGCGCATCGGGGTGACGGATATCCTCGATCTGCTGGCCAACGGACTTTCCCGAGAGGCGATGCTTGAGGAGTTCCCCGATCTGGAAGCCGCGGACATCGGCGCTTGCCTGCGGCACGCGAGTCAGAAAATCAATCACCCGGGCGTCGCCGGCTCAAGACATGAAGCGGCGATGAGCTAGCGCGAGGAGCATGACATGATCCCCCTCAAAGATGCCGTGAAGATTGCCAAGCAGTTCATCACGGAGGTTTACGCCCACGCCGGCGAAGAACTTCAGGAGGTCGGCCTGGAGGAAGTCGATCGTACCGAGGATGGGCGTGAATGGCTGATCACCATTGGCTTTACCAGCGATAAGCCCGGTGCCAGAAAGCTTAATCTTGAACATTCTCTGGGACGTTTTGTCGGGGGTTTGAGTACACTGACGCGGGAGTACAAGGTTGTGCATATTGATGCCGAAACCGGCGAGCCACGCACCATCAAGATCCGTGAGGTATGAGGTGGAGGGGGTTGGGTGTGCCTGATCGAGCATCACTACTTCTTGATGCGAATATCTTGTTGCTCCTGGTGGTGGGGCGGATCGATCAAAGATTGATTGATCGGTACAAGCGCACTGCGAATCGCTTTGTGGCTGCAGACTACCTCCTGCTCGTGCGTTTCGCGGGCCGGTTCAATCGAATCTACACGACGCCCCATATCCTCACCGAAGTAAGCAATCTATTGACCGGCTTTCACGATCCGTATCGCCGCGAGGCACGCGAAGTCTTAGGCCGCCTGATTGAAGAATTGATCGAAGTGCTGCCCGAGGCTCGGGACATCGTCCAGTCGCCGGAATATGCACATCTTGGCCTGACGGATACCGCCATCATCACCGTGGTCAAGACCGACATCGTGGTTCTCACCGACGACGTCGCCCTGATGAACGCCTTATACGCCATCCATTATCCGGTCATCAATTTCAATCACCTGCGCGATGTCGGCTAAGCTATGCCCTACGCCCTACGCGACTACGCCAACGCGCACTTCGCCGAGATCGCCGACCGTAAGCAGCGGGAGACCGCGGCGGAGCGGCGGCTGGTGCGGTTGTACTTCAACGACCAAACCGAGGGCGCGTTCGTCGAAGTCGGGGCCAACGATCCGGTGGCGTTCTCGCAGACCCATCACCTGGAAGCGCACGGCTGGTCGGGGCTGCTCATCGAACCCATCCCCGAGCTGTGTGACGCGCTGCGGGTCCAGCGGCCGAATTCCACGGTCGTGCAGGTGGCCTGCGGCAAACCCGCCGACCGCGGTGAGGCGGCGTTCGCCGTCGCCGCCGACCACCAGCAGTCCGCGCTCAAGCGCGACCAGCTCGACTTCCAGACCGACACCCAGCGCACCATCACTGTCAAGGTGGTCACGCTCGATGACATCCTCGATCAGCACCCCACGCCGACCGGCGAGCCTTACGACTTTGTGAGCATCGATGTCGAGGGCATGCAGCTAGAGGTGCTCGAAGGCTTCGACCTGCGGCGTCACCGGCCCCGCCTGCTGCTGATCGAAGACCACCTGACCGACCTGCGCACGCACCGGCACATCCGCGCCAAGGGCTACCGCCTGGCCAAGCGCACGGGCCTGAACAACTGGTACATCCCGCGCGGCGAGCCGTTTGCCCTGGCCTCGGCGGGCGAGCGTTTTGCCCTGTGGCGCAAGCTTTATCTACGCACCTGGTTCCGGGCCCTGCGGTTCCGGCTGCGGCGGCAATTCAATCGCAGCGACTGACTCCGCCCATCCTGCACGTGCCGATCATGTTCCCGCCGCTTGCGGCTTCGCGCAAGCTTCATGTCACCGGCGGCATCAAGGCTGCGCGAAGCCGCAAGCGGAGGGGCGCAGGCGCGTTCAACGAAGCTCGACCTCGACCTCGGTCTCCCGCTCGCCGCGCCGGAGGGTCACGCTCACCGTGTCGCCCACCGCGTGCTGATCGAGCACGCGGTAAAGATCATTGGCGTTGGTGATCGGCTCGCCGTCGATCGCGGAGATGATGTCGCCGAGGATGATCGCGCCATCGCGGCCGCGCACGGTGGGCTTGATGCCCGCGGCCGCGGCCCCGCTGTCTTCCTCGACCCCGAGCACCAGCACGCCCTCGAGGTTCAGCCGTCGCAGCAGTTGCGCGCTGGCGCGATCGGAGATGCGGATGCCCAGCGTGGGCGCGGTGTATTCGCCCTCTTCGATGAGTTGGGGCACGACCCGGGCGACGGTGTCGATCGGCACCGCGAAGCCGATGCCCGCGCTGGCACCCGAGGGCGAGAAGATCATGGTGTTGACGCCGATGACGCGGCCGGACGAATCGAGCAGCGGCCCGCCGGAGTTGCCGGGGTTGATCGCCGCGTCGGTCTGGATCGCCTCGCTGATCGGCCGACCGGTGACCGAGGTGATCTCACGATCCAGTGCGGAGATGATGCCGCGGGTCAGCGTGTAGTCGAGCCCGTAAGGGTTGCCGATCGCATAGACAAACTGCCCGACCTTCAGGCCGGTGCTGCCGCCGATGGGCAGGGCTGTCGCCTGCTCGGGCGTCACGTCCACCTTCAACACCGCCAGGTCATGGTCCGGTGACGTGCCGACCAGCTCCGCTTTGAGTGTGGTCTGATCGGCCAGCACGACCCGCGCGCCTGATGCGTTCTGGATCACGTGGAAATTCGTCACGAGGTGGCCTTGCTCATCCCAGAAAAACCCCGAGCCCACGCCCCGCGGCACCTCGCGCACCCGACGCGTGAACAGATCGACCTGCCGCCCCAGCGCGTTGATGTTCACCACCGCGTCGCGTGCCGATTCAAACAACGCGACGGTGCGGGCCTCATCATCGGTGAAGGTTTGCGGCCGCTCGGTCTGCGGCGCGGCCGCCGCGGCGGGCGGCGGGGCTTGTTCGGGGGCGGCGTCGGTGGCGGAGATGTCGATCGTGCCGCTGCCCAGCAGGTAACCTGCCGCGGCCGCGATGCCGAGCACCAACCACAGCGTCCAGCGTTCTCTGACACGTTGCATGGCGATCCTTTACCGGGGTTCGGTTAGAAGTTTACGCCGCGCGCTGCGGGCGTGTTCGCACGGGAGTTCGGGTTCCGGATTCCGGGGGCCGGGGGTTATGGCGATGGCAGCGCAGTTGCGTCATAGCTCAAGATCACCGGTGCCGCGGCCGAGCCGGGTTGAGCGAGCACCACGATGCGCTGATTGTCGTGGGAAAAGTCGGCGTTTTCGACCCGCCATGTCGTCGGCCCCGGCAGATCCAGCCTCGCGAGCGGCCGCTGATCGGCAACCGACCAGGCGGTGACCTCCTCACCGCTCGGCGTCTGGCTCACCACCAGCAGGTATCGGTCATCGTCGCTCAACGCGCAGCGTGTCACCTCGCTGCCGAAGCGCCACGTGCGCCGCAGCGAGCCGTCGGTCAGATCGTGCTCGTAGACCTGCTGCGGATCGCCGCCGATGCCTCGCAGGAAGGCCCGGCCGTCAGAGGTCGTGGGCCATTGGCTTGAGAACCCTTCCGAGCCCGGCGGGGGCTCGATCGCATAGACCACCGCGCCGCCCGGCTCGATACGCAGCAGCCGTTGATCATCAACCAGCACCATCACGCCGTCATCCAGCGGGCAGGCGAAGTACCACCACCACTTGCCGGTCAGCTCCGCCGGCTTGGGGATCGACGGCAGGGGCCGCAGCGTGTCTGAATCCCAGCGCACGAAATGGCCCGAAGTCGTCGAATAAATCACCTCGCCGTGACGCGACACATACGGGCCGCCGAGCAATGTCGCAGCGTGCGGCGACGCGAGGCGGCCGCGCCGCTTGCCGGTCGCCAGATCGAACACCTCAAAGTGGTCCTCGCCATTGACGACGACCTCGAAGCGGTGCGGCATCGGGTCCGGCCAGCTTTCTTCCTCGATGTCCTTGCCCGAGGCGATCGTGCGCCGCCGCCCGTCGGGCGTGTGAATCACCTGCAACACCTGGCGATGATCGGTCAGGCGATCCGACCAGCTCCCCAGCTTGCCCGCGGTCACGCGTCGCGCCCATGCCGAGGGCCATACCGTGTCCTGCATAATTGGTTGGTCCCGCGGCGGTCCCCAGATCAGCCACGCCGCCCCGCCTCCCAGCACCAGCGCGATCCACATCATCCACATCACCCGCCACACCCGCCGTCGGCGGGGCGCGATGCGTACCGCCCGCTCATCAAGGCCCTCGCCGCACTCCGGGCATTGCGTGCTGACCACGCCCGTCAACCCGTAACCGCAGCGACGGCAGTACGGCTCGCCCGGCCGCGCCTGCGGCCGATTGCGCCGCCGACGCCACAACAGCAGCAACGTACCCCCGATCAACGCCAACGCCGCCGCCGACACGATCTCCGGGTGATAGTGCGCCGCCAGCCCCAGCACATCGATCGTCTCCTGCGAAAACGCCACGACCACATCTGTCCCCCGCGCGGTGGGCACCATCTGATAGTCGCTGGTCAACGGCTGAGCCAGATCGATCCGGTCGATCGGCTCGAGCGTCTCGGTCGCGGTCGCGTCCTTAACCATGCATCAGCTCCCGGCAGTGATCCGAGGTTGCGCCGGGGCCGTCGCCTGTGACCCGGCATCGGCCCGGCAGCATAACCGATCGGTATCACGAGCTGCGGGGCCGACCACCGCCACCGCCACGGCCCGGCACGCGGCGGACGCGCGGCGGGTCGAAGCCCCTCCTCGCCGATAAAGACGCTTGGCCCGGCGATTTTGTGTAAGTTCGATGAGGCGGACCATGCGCCGCTGCTCACGGGCATACCATATCCCGCCACGCGTTGGTGCTCACGGATTCGGCGTTCCACCCGGTGTGCTTGCAGATGACTTCAACCACGTCTCCCACAACGAAGCTCCGCCCCCGCAGCGACGCCAATCGGCTGGGCCTGGATTATGCCGCCGAGGCCGCGTCGTTTGGCTACGCCGATCCGATCATCGACATCCACACCCACATCAGCAGCCCGGCCGCGGCCGAGGTGTTCCTGGAAGCCGCCGAGCGCTACGGCGTGGTCAGGACGTGGACGATGACGGGGATCGACAAGGCGCGGCAAGTGCGGGCGTACGCGGGTGACCGGGTTCAGTTCATCTGCGTGCCGGACTACGCGAAGCGCGATGAGCCGGGGACGTTTACCTCGCAATGGCTCAAGGATATCGAGGCGTTCCGCCACGAGTTGGATAGCCGGATCATCAAGTTCTGGGCCGCGCCGCGCGGGCTGGATTTCATCGGCGAGGGCGCGCGGCTTGACTCGCCCATCCGCCTCGAAGGCATGAAGCTGGCTTACGACCTGGGCTACCGCATCTTCATGACGCACGTGGGCGACCCCGACACCTGGTTCGCCACCACCTACGCCGACGCCGCACGCTACGGCACCAAGCCCGAGCAATACCGCGCGCTTGAACGCCTGATGGATCAGTACGACGATGTCGTGTGGATCGGCGCCCACCTCTCCGGCAGCCCCGAAGACCTGGACTTCGTGCAGGGCCTGCTCGACCGCCACCCCAACTACCTCGTCGATACGTCGGCTACCAAGTGGATGGTTCGCGAGCTGAGCAAACACCCGCAGCGCTTCGCCGCGTTTTGTGAGGCCAACCCGGGGCGCGTGCTCTTCGGCACCGATATCGTCGCCAACGACGAGAACGTCACGCGCGGCAAGGAAGATGACGAGCACAAGCCCGACGGCTTCGACCTCTACGCCTCGCGGTTCTGGGCCCTGCGCACGCTGCTGGAGACCGACTACGACGGCCCGTCACCCATCGTCGATCCCGACCTGCACATGATCGACCCGTCGGCCGATCCCAAGAGCACCGCGACGCTGCGCGGCTGCGGGATCAGCGGCGACCTGCTGGCCGACATCTACTACCGCAACGCGGCCAGACTGATGGGGTTGGTAGAATAAAGGCATGAAGCAGCCCTGCCCCAAGAAGCCCGGGTGGACGATGGAGTTCCTCGACCGCGAGACGGTGTGGGCGGAGAAGGAATACACGAAGTATCAACAATACACCCCCGCCGAGCGCATCCTCTTCGGCGAGGAACTGCGGGTCACCTGCTATGGCGAAGACGCGATTAACGCCCGACTTCAAGGACCTGCTCAGATCCTTGAACGAGCATGAGGTGCGCGATCTGGTCGTCGGCGGCTACGCGGTGATCAGCTATGGCTATGTCCGCGCAACCAAAGACATCGACATCTGGATCGCGATCGGCCCGGACAACGCCGAACGCTTCCAGAACGCCATGCAGCAGTTCATCGGCCAACGTCCGCCGCTCGATCGCTTGTTGCGAAGACTCTTCTGCTGCGGATGGGCGTCGCGCCGAACATGATCGAGGTCATGACGGGGATCTCAGGCGTCGAGTTCGAGTCGTGCTATGCGCGTCGGCAGGTCGTCGAGGTAGATGGGGTTGGCATCCCCATCCTGCACCTTCAGGACCTGCGGACAAACAAGGCGGCCTCCGGGCGGCCCAAAGACCTGGCCGACCTAGACAACCTGCCCGACCCGGACGCGGGGGCAGGTTGAACAAGCTACCCGCGCGTTGCCACGGCTCATCCTGCCCTTCGCGGCGCTGCGGGCTCGGCTTTGGGGTCGGGGGTGGTGGGTTTACACGCCGGTCTCCGACAGGTCGGCGACGAACCAGCCGTCCTGCGCGATGCCGCAGCGGAAGATCAGGGGCGGCGCATCGGAGGTGCGGCCCCAGTCGTCGGCCACCAGCACGATCTGCCGCGTGTCCTCATCAACCTCGGCGATGCGCAGATCAACCACGCGCGTGTAGTTCACGCTGACCTCAAAGTACGCCTGGCCGTGCGCATCGGTCCGCAGATCGACGCGGGCGCCGGGCCGGTTGGGTTCCACGCGGAAGTCGAGCCCCGCGGGGGAGAGCTTGACTCGGGCTCCGATCGCCTCGAACGCTTCGGTTAAGTCGGCTTGGCTGATCATGGTGTGCTGCCTTTCCCCACTATGTGGCCGCTTCGGGCCGGGTTTCGCGGGTGGCCTACTCATACAACCGGCGGTTGGCCGGATTTCATCCCAAAAAAACAACCCCGGAGGCGGAAGCCTCCGGGGCGATGGTGAACTTGCGTGGGGGTTCACTTCTACCGCGGAGGCGTCAGGGGCATGGCGCAGATGTGCCACAGGCCGCAGACGACAAAGGTCGCCTGAGATTGGCGGGACATCGCGACGGGTTGACGGAGCTTCGCGTTCATGGTGCGTCTCTGAATACTTTGACAATAGCGTGCGGCCGGTCAGAGTCAAACCCATGCGGGCAATGTTTTTGTGGCGGACGCTTGGGGGTCAGGGTGAAGGCGCGGCCGGTTCCATGTTGCGGATCGCGGCGATCCGCCAGGCGGCCTGGTCGCGCACCAGCACGAAGGTGCTCCACAGATTACGCGTCGTGCCGTCGGGGCTGGTGATGGTGTAGCGCGCGTCGGCCAGGGCCGCATCGGGGCCAAGGAAGCGCACCTGATCCACCGCCAGCGCGCGGTCGCCGGGGTTTTGTCGGGTGCTCTGCTGCATCCCGGCCAAGGCGGTGTCGCGCCCGCGCCGCCACACCCCGCGGGAGGTCAGTTGATCGGTGTCCTCGATCAATAGCCCAGCCAGCGTCGCGGCATCCTGGGCCTCGCGGGCCCGCTCGTAGGCGGCAACGACCGCTTCGATCGCCGCGGGGTCCTCACGCACGGGACGCGCGGGCGGCGTGGCGGCACAGCCCGAGAACAGGAACATCGCAACGCATAACACGCGGCAGAGGGGCGTTGATTTCATGGGACAAAGTGTAGGCGGGTCAAATACCACCGGCAGGGCCTGATAACATGGGGTGTCACCAAACGCGGTCAGGCGTTTAACCGATAGAAAAATCACATGCGGACCGTGCCGGCGGTGCGGTCGCGAGCAAACCCCGCGCAAGGACCCGCGCTCATGGCGATCAAGAAAGACGGCCACTTCGTTACCTTCGGCCAGCACATCCAGATGACCCAGGCGGCCCACCCCGACGCCACCGGCCAGTTCTCATGGCTGCTTTCGGCGATCACCCTCGCGACGAAGATGATCGCCTCCTACGTCCGCCGGGCCGGCCTCATCGACGTCTGGGGCGATGCCGGCGGCGAGCAGAACGTGCAGGGCGAAACCGTCCAACGCCTCGACATCCTCGCCAACGACACCCTCAAACGCTGCCTCGGCTACCGCGGCAACGTCGGCATCATCGCCTCCGAAGAAGACAACGAGCCCCGCGTCCTCCAGGAGGCCCACCGCAGCGACAGCTACATCGTCATGTTCGACCCGCTCGACGGCTCGTCCAACATCGACGTCAACGTCTCGGTCGGCACCATCTTCACCATCTTCAAGAATCCCCCGGAGGTCGCCTCCACCGAGGAGTCGGTCCTCCAGCCCGGCGTGCAGCAGGTCGCCGCGGGGTACGTGCTCTACGGCTCCTCGACGGTGCTGGTCTATTCGGCGGGTGACGGCGTCCACATGTTCACCCTCGACCCGCAGTTCGGCGCGTTCCTGCTCACCCGCGAGAACATCCGCATGCCCGAGCGCAACCACGTGTACTCGGTCAACGAGGCGAACCTGCTCAACTTCCCCGAGCCTTACCAGCGCTACTTCGCCTGGGCCAAGCACCCCGGCGGCGGTCAGTACAGCTCGCGCTATGTCGGGTCGCTGGTCGCCGACTTCCACCGCATCCTCATCAAGGGCGGCGTGTTCCTCTACCCGCCCACCACCGACCACCCCGACGGCAAGCTGCGCCTCATGTACGAGGCCAACCCGCTGGCCTTCATCGCCGAGCAGGCCGGCGGCGTGGCGACCGACGGCAGCCGCCGCGTCATGGAGATCGAGCCCGATTCGGTCCACCAGCGCGTCCCGCTGATCATCGGCTCACGCACCAACGTCAGCGAAGCGATGCGCTTCATCAACGACCCGGTGCGTGTCTGACGTGGGTCCGTGCCCTGGCTTCGACTTGATCAGGCCTTGGCTTTGGCCGCTTTCTTCGCGAACTTCTTCTGCAGCTTCACAAGCTTCTTGTCCTCGCCCAGTGCCGGGACCAGTCGGATGCATTCCTCGAGCAGCGCGGTCAGTTCGTCGTAGCGTCCCAGCGCCTCAAGAGGGCCCGCCATCTCCAGCATGATCCCCACGTCTTGGCCGCCCGCTGATTCATTGGCGCGTCGGAGGTGATCGAGCTGCGCCTCGGCGTTGCCGGCACGCGCCGCAAAACCCGCCAGCATGATCTGGGGATACGGGTTGTCGGGCAGCGCTGCGGCCGCTTCACGCATGAGGGCCAGGGCGCGATCCGCGTGGCCCTGCAGGTCTTCGTATGCGCTGGCGGCCACGGCGTGTTCGTACGTCGCGCCGTCGTTGGCCAGCAGGTCGAGGATGCCGGGGATGTCTTCGCCGTGACCGGTGACGTGCAGCATCTCGATCGCGGTGGACAGGAACGGCCCGGTGGGGTTCGGTTCCGGGCCCGCCGTCGTGGGGAAGGTGTGTTGGCCTTGGCCGGCCGCTTCGACACAGGGCTGGATCAGCGCCTCCATCTCGTGATACAGACCCGCCGCCTTGTCGAGCGGCAGGTGGGCCCCCATCTTGCAGGTCGGACACTCGCGCAGCACGCGGACGTGTCCGCTACACGGGAACAGCGGGATGAAATATATGTGCCCCCACTTGCGGCCGTCGTAGGATTTGTGACGGACCCACCGCCCGCAGTGTTCGCACACGCCGTGCGCATGGACGATGTTCCTGATCCCCAACATGCGTGAGCCGTAGATGATCATGCCTTGCCCCGTGCGGTGTGTGAAACGAACGCCCGGCCCGGCCTCATCAGATCAGCCACCGGAGAGCAAAGCGGCTATGATAACGGGATGACTAACGCCGAGCACACCGCGACGCGCACGACGAACGAAGGGACGATGATCCTGCCGGTGTGCTCGATCTTCCGGCGGTTCCTCAAGCGCAAGGGACTCAAGTTCACCACCGAGCGGGCCATGATCCTCGACGCGGTCCTCGGCCGCGAGGGCGTCTTTGAAGCCGAAGACCTGCTCAACGAGCTTAAGTCCGGCTCCAACCGCGTCTCCAAAGCCACCGTCTATCGCACCCTCAAACACCTGCTCGAAGCGGGCATCATCGGTGAGGTGCTCATCGACGCTCGCCAATCCCATTACCAGCTCTCCATCGGCCACGAACCGACCGGCCACCTCGTCTGCCCCGAGACCAGCCAGATCATCGAGTTCCCCATCGACGAACTAAGCGCCCTGGCCAAACGCATCTGCGAAGAGCACGGCTT
Organism: uncultured Phycisphaeraceae bacterium; assembly: GCA_964614575.1. Lineage (GTDB taxonomy): Bacteria > Planctomycetota > Phycisphaerae > Phycisphaerales > Phycisphaeraceae > JBGTLW01. Next base: position 29,111 of record CAZTLX010000002.1, read on the forward strand.
CGAGCACGTCTCCCACCGCTTCGTCATCTACGGCGCCAGCCCCGAAGCCCGCAACGACGAGTAAGCCCCTCAATCCCCTTCCTCAATATCACTGCGCTCGATCGGCCGCGACACCACGTAGCGCCCATCCAGCCACCGCCCCAGGTCAACCTGTCGGCAGCGCTTCGAGCAGAACGGCGAGAATTCCTCCGTCTCCCGCGGCCGTTCACAGATCGGGCAACGCCGAGCCTTCTTGTGATCCGATTCAGTCATCCGTCATCCATTCCTTCAGGTTCAAGGTGTCCAGGCGCGGCCCCCACGCGCCGCCGGGGACCAGCGTGATCAGCCGGCCCTCCGCGACGTGCTCCAGATGCACCTGCAATAGCTCATCACCTAACGCCTCGCTGACGCGCTCGGCCCACTCCACCGCCAGCACCGCACCCTCGAGCAGGTCATCCTCCGTATCGCCAAAGCCGATGCTGCGCAACTCATCAGGCCCATTCAAACGATAGGCATCGACATGCACCAGGCAAAGCCGCCCGGCAACACCGGTCTTCCATGTCTTATCTTCCGGGGTCGGGGATGGACCATCAGGGGGCAGACCTTCCGGGTGCAGACCTTCCGGGGGGGGCAGGTACTCGTGGCTGATGACATATGTCGGGCTGCTGACCTGTCGTGGGTCGAGGCCCATGCCCTGCGCCAGGCCGCGGACGAACTGCGTCTTGCCCGCGCCCAGTTCGCCGTGCAGGGCGATGACATCGCCGGCGCGGACCATGTGGCCGATGGCCCGGCCGATCGTCAGCGTCTGCGTGACAGTGGGGCAATGCAGGCAGATCGATGCGTTCACGCCACGTGCTCCCAGCCCAGGCCGCTCAGCTCGGGCGTCTCGCCATCGGGCAGCGTCAGTCGCACCCCGCCGTCGCCCGCGACGCGGCCGATGCGTGTGATCGGCACGCCGTCGATCTCCCGCGGCAGATGCGCCTCACTTCCGGGGGGCAGGGCGAAGAGCAGCTCGTAGTCCTCGCCGTCACCGATCGCGTGCCGCCAGCGCGGCTCTGGCGTGCGCTCTCGGATCGGCAGCAGCGCGGCCTCGATCAGCGCGTGCCCGGTCAGCCGCGGCAGGTCCTGCGCCAGCCCGTCGGACAGGTCAATCATCGCGGTGGGGCGGGTCTGCGGGTCGCCCGCGAGAAGCCGGGCCAGCGCAACGCGCGGCTCGAAGCTCAGGTGATGCCCGGAGGCGAATGAATGGCCGAGCTGTCCGGTGACGTAAAGCCCGTCCCCCGGCCGCGCGGTGCCGCGTCGCACCGGCTCAATGCCCGCCGGCTCGGCGAAAATCGTGACCGTCACGATCAGCTTCCCGTCCCACATGCTGATATCCCCACCGATCAGCGGGCAGGCGTATTGCTCGGCCGTGGCCCGCAGCGCATCGAACAACGCGGTCGCGTCCGCCTCGCCGAAGTCGCGCGGCAGGCACGCCGCCGCGACCGCGCCGACCGGCTTGGCCGCCATCGCCGCGACATCCGACAGGTTCCGCGTGATGCACTTTCTGCCCACCTTCGCCAGCGCGTCGCGCTGCAGATCGACATGCACCCCGTCTACCACCTGATCCACCGTCACCAGCACCACCTGATCGCCGATGCGCACCGCGCCCATGTCATCGCCCGGCGGGATGCTCACCCCCGGGAAGGCCTTCTGCATCCCACCGCTGGCCGAGTAAATGTGTTGGAGCAAGTCGTTCTCACGCATAAGGGGGATTGTACGAGCCCCCGCCGCTGCCGTGCATCGGGTCTTTCGGCATGCCTTATCACCTGGGGATGAGCGACTGGCGTAACCGCGACCGATTCGTGCAACCCAAGCGACGGCAAACGCGGGCGCGGCGGGTGTAGTAGGCGTGTGGACGCGGGCGGGGTTGGCCATCGGCATCGCCGCCGGAGCCGCCCGCCCGCGCATCGGCAGCCGTTCACGCTCGACGAGTTGGGCGTTATAGCCGAGGAGTTGGAGCCCGTATCGACCACCGCAGACCGCTGATCCACGCCGACCTTGTTCAAACTGCCAAGACGACACGACGCCAAGACGTCGAGTCAAGACATGAATGCGACTTGAAATAAGGGACTTTCTTGACGACCTCGGCGGCTTGGCGGTTCAAACTATTCTTGCGGTGAGCTACAGGCCCCAAAAATGACAACGCCATTCTTTGTGCCATCTGTATTTTCTTGTAGCGAAGCCGTCTGGAGATCTGCGCCGCCTGCGCAATTTGTGGTTAACCGCGTACACCCGCTCATTTCGCGAGCTTCGCGAGGATGCGCCACAGGTCGTGGTGAGAGAGCGAGAGCCCCGCTTCAGTGTTGAACCTGGCGCAGATACGGTCGAACGTGTCCGTGTACGGCAGTTGATCACGCGTGGAGATCGGGCCGTGTTCGTCTTCGACCACGCGGATCAGCAGCGCCTCGTGCGCCGCGTCGATGCGCGGTGGCGAGCCCGCCGCCCGGCCCAGCCGCGGCAGCTTCCCCGCCTTGCGCAGGTTGTGCAGCCGACGAAACACCACGCCCCGCGGCGGCCCGTCGTCTAGTGCCCCGTACATCGCGTCGTACAACGCCTCGAACTGCTCGGTGTACGGCAGATCATCCAGCGTCCGCCCCTGCTTGAGGTACACGCTGATCAACAGGTCATCATCGTTGGTGGGAAACAGCGCGTCCATCGCGGGCGTCATGGTACCCCCGCGTCTACTGACATGGGGCAACCTCCCTCGTGTCGTTCGGTGCCAATCTGTGGACAGAAAAAAAGTACGGCCCGGCATAGGGGATACGCCGAGACCGTACTCGATCAGGGTCTGTGGGCCCCATCGGAAGTGGACGGTGACATAGGTCCGATGGGGCCGAATTGTCTGCCGCTTTCGCGGCGTGCCTGGGCCGGGTCTGCAATGCCTGGGTCGGGTCCGTTGCCTCCTGCCTCGTTGCTGGGCCAATAGTGCCACGGACCCCGGGGCACGCCAGTCGTGAAGCAAAAAATTTTATAAACGCATACATGCGATATACTTGTGCATGTATAGCGCGCCCGTTGCGACTAGTCACCGCGGCGGACATGTTGCCCCCGCACAACACCCGCCGCTTATCAGACCGCCCGCACGGTGCCGCCGACGAACCAAACCGACGCGTTTGCGCCTTAAGATGAGGGGCCACGACGTTCGCCCCCGACTTCCGCCCCAACCCACGAGGTGACCCATGCTCCGCACCGCCACGGCTCTGCTCCTGACCGCCTCCCTGCTGACCCTCGGCTGCAAGTCCGAACCCCGCGGCCGCATCGAGGTGTCGGAAGCGACCCGGGCCGAGCGTGAGTCGGGCCTGATCCAGCCCACCGCGCTCATCGAGTTTTCCGATGAGGTGCCTCGCGCGCTGCTGCAGGACCTGCGCAAAAGCCCGAAGCTTGCCGGGGCCGATCGGCCGATCGTCATCCTCATGGGCGATATCAGCAACAAGACCGGCGTCGTCTCGTCCGATGAGTTCGAAATGGTGGCCAGCCGCATCCGCTCCAACCTCATCAACTCCTCGGCCCAGGACCAGCTCGTATTCCTCGAACGCCGCGCCCGCGTCTCGCGCATGGCCGAACGCGAAGGTGTGCTCAACCCTGACACCGGCACCACCGAACGCGCCACGCTCTCCGGCGACGCGACGTACCTGCTCTCCGGTGACTTCTACCGCGTCGGCCGCAGCAACACCAACCTCTACACCATGGAGTTCATGCTCGTGAACATCCAGACGACCGAGCTGGTCTTCTCCAACCGCTACGACGTGAAGCAGGAGAACTGAAATCGGAAGAGCGGAAAATCGCAAGAGCGGACAAGCGAAAAATTCGGAAACCAGCGGAGACGTACGTGATGCCTGCCTTGATTTTCCGTTTTTCCATTTTTTCGCTTTTCTGCTTGGCTTTAATCTCCTGCGCTACCCCCACCCGCAGCACGCGGATGACGGTGGACGATATCGAGGCGATGGGGGCGGCGATGGCGCAGAGCCTCGCGGCCTCTGATGCGTTGCGGGGGCGAGTTCCGGGGGCGCCGCGGTGGACCGTGTCGATTGATAAGGTGCTAAACCTCTCCAGTGACGTGATGACCGAAGCGGAGCAGTGGGCGATCATGGCCCGGCTGCGCGGCACGCTGCCGGTGGCGCTGATGGCCGAGCAATACAACCTGCACTTTGTGCTGCCCCCGGAGAAGCTGGCGTTGCTGCGGGACGACCCCGATGCGCCGGAACTGGCGGAGGGCCTGGCGGCGGCGCGGCCGGGGGTGACCCACAGCCTCGCGGCCACGTTCCGCTCGGTCACCCGCGCGACCGGCGACATGCGCAGCGAGCTGTATTACTGCGAGTTTGAGCTGTTCGAGCTCAACGCAGGCGTGCCGGTGTGGGCCGACCGCTTCGAATACAAGCGCGCGGCCCGCGGAAAGATCTGGGACTGATTTGAGATTTTCGATTTTCGATTTTCGATTTTCGATTCAGGCGACGCTGATCGCGGCGATCTGCCTGCTGGTCGGCGGCTGCGCGAGCAGGCCGGTGGCGATGCCGTTCAACCAGGTTGCGGCGGGGGAGTACGGCCGGGCGCGCGTGGCCGTGGGCGAGTCGATGACCGAGAAACGCAACGACCGCCGCTACCTGCTCGACCGGATGCGCACCGGCGTGCTCACACTGGCGGACGGCTATACCGATTCGGCGCTGCACGTGTTGGCTGAGGCGTATGAGGTGCTGCGCACCCAGGGCATCAACCGCGACAGGACGGTCGAGTCGGTTGTCCTCAACGAAGACCTCAAACTGTGGAAGGGCGAGCCCTTCGAGCAGGCGTTGGCGCTGACGTACTACGCGCTGGCCCAGGCGCAGGCCGGGTCCTGGGACAACGCGCGTGCCGCGGCCGGCAACGCGCTGTTCTACCTCCGCGACTTCGGCAGCGATCCTCAGGGGCAGCGCCTCGACACCTACGCCATCGCCGAGCGCTCACTGGCTTACGAACGCGCGATCGATGCGGGCATGTCGCCCGAGGAAGCCAGGCAGGCCGGGGGCATCGACCTCGACCACGGCTACGTCGTCACGCCTTCCAACTACACGCTCGGCTACCTGCTCAATGCCCTGGCCAATCAGCAACTCGACCGCGAGGAGGAGGCTTCCGACAACTACCGCCGCGTCGTGCAACTTAACCGCGACCTCGAGCCGGTGACCGATGCGCTGCGCAGCGGGCGCTTCAATACCGTCCTGGTCGTGAGCCACGGCTTCGGCCCGCGCAAGGAGGGCTACGGCCCGGACCGAGCGCTCGCCCGCTTCGCCCCGCGTTCGCCGTCCGACCCCCGGAAGTTGATCGTGCAACTCAACGGCGAGCCGGCGGCGAATGTCCCGGTGGTCACCGATGTGAACCACCTGGCCGCGGATCACATGTGGAACAATCTCGAAGACATCCGTCACGGCAAGTCGGTGCTGGGCAACCTCGCGCTCTACGGCGGGACCTTCGCGCTGCTCTACGGGCTCGATCAGGGCAACGACTCGGCGGCGCTCGCGGGCTTGGGCGCGATGGCGGCCGGGGCGTTCCTCAAGGCGGGGGCCCACGCCGACACGCGCCACTGCGACGCGTTCCCCCAGCGGTACTACGTCGTGCCGGTGCAGGTCGATTCCCCGGACGATCGGGTGTTGCTGCAGGTGGAGGGGCATGCGGGCAGTCGGCTGGTGGTGACGGGCCTGCCGGTGCCGCGCGACGGGCCGATGCAGCTGCGTTACCTGAGGCTGCCGGGGGCGCTGCCCGCGGGGGCCCCCCGGCCCTGGGGGGTGAGCGGCGACATCGTGGTGGGCAACCCGCACACCGGGACCGTGGATGACGACCCGCTGCCGTACATCCTCGGCGGCACCGATGCGCAACTACCGACCGAGCGCTCACTTGATGCGTATCAGGCCGCGGGCAACCTGCTGGGCTGGACGCTGTCGGACCTGCGCGAGGAATACCGTAAGCGGGCGATCGCGCTGTCGCGCGAGGAGCAGGGCGGTTACGCGGGGCTGCACGTGCTCGAAGGCGGGCGGTCGATGGTCGCGCCCGATCCGGGGACGGTCGGCTTCATGCGCCTCTTCGCGCTGCCGCCGCCGTCACATGATCACGGGGCCCTTCGTGCCACCCGCTAAACAGGGATGAGATTCTGCATAACGGTTCGGCTACCATACGACATCGAAAGGAGATTCACATGCCTGTCCATACCCTACCCACGCGTCTGATGATGATCGCTCTCGCCGCCTTCGCCCTCGCGCTGAGCGGGTGCGTGACCGACTACCAGCCCGGCGGGGCCACGCTCGAAGACGGCGCGAACTACCCGCAGGTGGTGATCATCGGCAACCTCGGCGGCGGCGTGCGCAAGCACCAGCCGCAGGTCACGCCCAGCGAGGACGGCTCGCCTATGGCGGTGACGGTGCCGCTGCGGCTGATGGCCGACAAGAGCCGCGAGGTGCAGTACCGCTTCATGTTCTTCGATGCCGTGGGGCGTCCGCTGGGCCCGGAGATGGACTGGCGCTGGCAGGTGATGCCGGCCCGCGCGTTGATCTACCTGCAAGGCACGGCGCTGGACGAGCGCGCGGTCGATTGGCGGCTGGAGGTTCGGCCGTACAAGGAGTCGTGACGCCCGCGGCGCGTCGTCGTGGCGCGGATGCTTTATCATCCGCTTATGCCACGCAAGCCGAACTTCATCATCATCCTCACCGACGATCAGGGCTACGGCGACCTGTCCTGCATGGGCGCGCCCGATCTCAAGACCCCGCACCTCGACGCGCTCGCCGCCTCCGGGGTGCGCTTCACCGACTGGTACGCCAACGCGCCGGTCTGCTCGCCCACCCGCGCGTCGCTGCTCACCGGCCGCTATCCGGGCAACGCAGGGGTGCGCTCCATCCTCCGGGCTCACCGCACCGCCCCCGGCCTGCCGCCCGAGGCCACCACGATCGCCTCGGCCGTCAAACCGCTCGGCTATCGCACCGTGATGTTCGGAAAGTGGCACCTGGGCCTTGCGCCCGGTTGCCGGCCCAACGACCACGGCTTCGACACCTACTTCGGCCACCTCGGCGGGTGCATCGACTTCTTCAGCCACATCTTCATGTGGGACAAGTCCATCGACCCGCTGCACGACCTCTGGGAAAACGATCGCGAGGTCTATCGCAACGGGCAATACATGACCGAAATGATCGGGCAGCGCAGCGTCGAGGCCATCCGGCAGTTTGCGCAGGACGATGAGCCGTTCCTGATGTACGTCTCGTTCAATGCACCGCATTATCCGATGCACGCGCCCGCGGAGTATGTGGATCGGTTCAAGGGCCTGCCGCCGGACCGGCGCATCATGGCGGCGATGCTCGCGGCAATCGATGACCAGGTCGGCGCGATCGTCGCCGAACTCGAGAAGCAAGGCCTGCGCGAAGACACGTTCATCAGCTTCCAGTCCGACAACGGCCCCAGCCGGGAAACCCGCAATTGGCTCGATGGCACGACCGATCTCTACTACGGCGGGACGACCGGTGGATTCCGTGGCGAGAAATTCAGCCTCTTCGAAGGCGGCATCCGCGTCCCCGGCATCATCAGCTACCCCCGGAAGATCCCACGGAAGATCCCCCGGAAGATCCCACGGAAGATTGCTCCCGGCAACGTGTCGACACTTCCGGGGGCGAGCATGGACATCTTCCCGACGGTGCTGGCCGAAGCGGGGGGTGATCTGAATGAGCACGAGGTTGATGGCGTCGATCTGATGCCCTGCCTCACGGGTGAAGCGCCCGCGCCGCAGCGCGACCTGTTCTTCGAGCAGGGCGGGCAGACCGCGATCCGCCGCGGCGATTGGAAGCTCGTGCTCAGTGGGCAACTTAAAGAAGGCAAGCCGCCCGACAGCGAGGTGTGGCTGTCGAATCTCGCCGACGACCCGGGTGAGACGCGGAACCGGCGTGAAGATAAGCCGACGCTCTGCGCTGAACTACAGGCCGCGGCCGAGCAGTGGCGGGCCGGCATCGAAGAACGATGGCAGAGGCAGTGGCAGCCGCACATCAACGGCACGACGAGCCCGGCGTAGCGGCGTCGTTATTCGGGCACGAGCACGGCGCTGCCATACGGCTCCAATACGATCGTGATCTTCCCCTCACGCGGCGTTATGGCTTGAGCGTCGGCAACTGGCCTGAGCTGCGGGCGCGCGTCGGGTTCTTCGCCGGGCGCTTGGAGTGTGGCGGCTTTTGGATCAAGCAGGTTTCGCCACCGATCTTCAACGCCATCGATCGTGAAGACGACCCGCTGCGGCCGTGGCGAGCGGTTAAGGGCGATGTACACATGCCCATCTTCAAGAAATCGGTCATAGACGATCACGCCGGCCTCGTCATCGGTGTGGACCACTCGGAAGAATCCGCGGCGGAGCGGTTCGAGTTGATGCCGCAACGCGATCAGCCGCTGATGATGCGCGAAGACATCTTTATGGAACGTGAATCCGGGCATATCGTACGGCTCAAGGTCGCGCCAGAGCATGGGCATGCGGTTGGACGGGTCGTCGGGCGACCACATGCCCGCCTCGTTGCCGTAGTAGATCAGCGGCGCCCCCGGGAAGGTCATCTGGCAGGTCACCGCCTGCTTGAAGCGTTGCCACTCGGTGGCGTTCGGCTTGCGGGGATTGTAGTCGGGGCCGGTGTCCTGGAGACGGTTTTGTCCGTCGTAGGGCAGGTCGGGGTTGACGATGCGTGAGGCGAAGCGGTCGGTGTCGTGGCTGTCGAGCAGGTTCTGCTGCACGAGCGCGACCTGCAGCGGGTAGGCGTAGGCCACCTCGGTCAGCCGCTGCGCGAACTCACTCGGGGTAATCGCGGTTTCCTGATCGGCGAAGAACGCCTCGGCCGCGTAGGCGAAGGGGTAATTCATCGTCGCGTCGAACTGATCGCCGCCGAGCCAGGGCTGGGCGAAAGACCAGATCTCCCCGGTGATATACGCTTCCGGCTTGATCGATTTCACGTGCTTGCGCCAGTCGATCCAGAACGGGTGGGGGATGTCGCCCGGCACATCCAACCGAAACCCATCGACGCCTTTGCGAGGGTTTGCTTCCGGGGCGAGCCAGCGAGTGGTGATGTCGAAGATGTGTTGGCGCGGGCCGGGCGCGAGGCCGAGCTTCGGGTCTTTACGGAACGTCGGCAGGTGGCCGTTGTCACCATCCCACGCGTGCCACTGGATGCCGCCGGGCTTGCCGTGGACTTCGAGCAGGTCTTCGATCGTTGCGTCGTCGCCGAACCGATCCGCGGGCACTTCGCCCCAACTCGTGATCTCGAACCAGTCCGCGTAGCGGCTGTCGCGCCCGTGCCGCAGCACATCAAGGAAGAACGGGTGCGAACGGCCGACGTGGTTGAATACACCATCGACGATTACCTTGAACCCCTGGCGGTGCGCCTCTTCGATGAAGTCGAGGAACACCTGGTCCGACGCCGACCACCGCCACGTCGCCGGGTCTTCGGTTTCGCCTTCGATCGGCAGGTCACCCTTGACGCCGAAGTTGTCGTCGATGTGGCGGAAGTCGCTCGTGTCGTACTTGTGCATCGAGTCGGCTTCGAAGATCGGGTTGAAGTAGATCGCGTTGACGCCCAGCTCGCGCAGGTAAGGCAGCTTCTCGCGCACGCCCTGCAGGTCGCCGCCGAACCGCCGCTTCCACACGTTGCCCGCGCCGGTGTGGAAGTTCTCCTCGCCCGCGACCTCGCCGTGCTCGACGTGGGTCTTCCACCAGTCCACGGTCCATGGCAGGTGGTTTTCGTACCACGCCTCGCCGGGGTCGTTGCTCGGATCGCCGTTGCGGAACCGCTCGACGAACACCTGATACCACACCGCGTCTTTCGCCCAGTCCGGTGTGTCGAACGGCGTCACCACCCGCACCTCGCGCTCGTCGCTCACCACGCGGGCGCTTCCGTCGAGGTACTGCAATTGATAACGGACCTGCTCGCCGCGCACCGGCACCAGCGCGGCAAACTCGTCCCAGCCCAGATACATCCGCGTTCGGTGCAGGGGCGCTTCGTGCTTCGAGCCATCCGCCTCGGTGATCATCGCGGTGACCCGCTCGACGTCTGCCGCCTGGGTCTTGGCTTCGAGGATGATCATGCGGCCGGTCGCGACCACGCGCGCATCGGTCGCCGGGTTGTGCCTCAGCGCTTCACGCTTGATGTGATCTGCTTGCGGGGGTGGCAGCGTGCGGGCGTCAAAACCCAGGAGCACCGCGGAGTTTAGACCGCCGTGGCCGTCGGGCTCTTCGAGCTGAGCATCGGAGTGCGCCGGGTCGCGCAGCCAGCGTTCGCCGTCGATCACGAACTTGTACTGATGCACGCCCTCGGGAAGATCAAGTGTCGCCCGCCACATACCTGCGTCGTCGCGCGTGAGCGGCGCCACGTCCTTCGACCAGCCATTAAACGAGCCCGCTACATGCACGCTGCGCGGCTGATCGTCCCACATCCGGGTATCCAGCATGAACGTGTGTGGGGAAGCCGATGCCGAAGCACCCCGCAGCAGCAGGATCATCCAGAGCGACAACGCAAGGCAGAATTTCAGTCGGTTCATCAGCATCATTCCTGATACCCCACCCACATCGAATACGCCGGGAGGACAACCTCACCCCGCGCCTCACCCAACGGCGCGACGCCGGCGCGCTGCGCATCGACGACCACCGTCCACGCGCCGCCCGGTAGCGCGGCGGTGCGCGGCTCGGGCTCGCCGTTGTACATCACCACGATCGTCCGCCAGTCATCTCCCGCTTCCGCCCCGTTGAGCGCGTAAGCCACGACGCCCGGCGGCGCATCGAGGAACTTGAGGCCGCTGCGGACCTGCGCCGCGTGGTTCATGCGGAACGCCGGGTGGGCGCGACGCAGCGCGATCAGGCCTTGCACATAGTCGAAGACGCTGCGGTACTCAGCCTTGCGGGGCCAGTCGTATCGATTCACTTCGTCGCCGGCGTTGTAGGAGTTGTGGTGACCGCCCTTGGTGCGGGCGAACTCCGAGCCGCCGTGCAAGAACGCGATGCCCTGGCTGGTGAGCACGATGCCCAGCGACAGCTTGTGCATCGCGCGTTTTGTCTGTTCATCGAGGCCCGGGTGGGTGTGTTCGATCTTGTCCCAGAGCGTGCGGTTGTCGTGGGCGGAGGCGTAGTTGACGGTTTCGATGGGGCTGTCGGTGAAGTCATCGATCGCGCCCATGACGCCGCGCTTGATCGCATCGAGGTCGCCGCCGGGCCCGGTCGCGAATCCGGTGGCCGTGCCGTCCAAGTCGCCGCGGATCGCGTTGCGCAGGTGGTCGTTGAATACGGCGACGGTGGTGCCGCGCTGATCGCCCTTGCCGAAGTAGGTCGGCCCGCCGCCGGTCCAAGGCTCGCCGTAGATCGTCAGGTCCGGCCGCAGCCGACGCAGCTCGCGCGCAATCTCCCGCACGGTTTCGGGGTGATGCGTGCCGATCAGGTCGAAGCGGAAGCCATCGATTTTGTATTCGTCGGCCCAGTAGAGCAGCGAGTCGATGATGTACCGCCGGACCATCGGCCGCTCGTCGGCGATCGAGTTGCCCACGCCCGCATCATTGCGCAGCCGGCCATCGTACGTCGTGCGGAAGTAGTGCCAGGGCACGGTCTGGTCGAACGGCGACCACGCGCCGCTGCTGCTGGTGTGGTTGTAGACCACGTCGAGGATCACGCGCAGGTCGTGCTCGTGCAGCGTCTGGATGGTCTGCTTCAGCTCGCGGATCGTGTTGGTCGGGTCGTCCGGGGTGGTGCTGTATTGCGACTCGGGCACGTTGAATAGCGCGGTCCAGTAGCCCCAGTTGTATTCGTCCGGCGAGCCGGTGGTGAAGTCGTGGATCGGCAGCAGGTGGACCGCGGTGACGCCGAGTTGCTTGAGGTGAGCAAGTGAAGTCGGCACACCGTTGTGCGGTTCGGGCGTGAGATGCGTCAGGCCGAGGTACTTGCCGCGGTGCTCGACGGGCACGTTCGGGTCGGCGACGGAGAAGTCGCGCACGTGAACCTCGGTGATGATCTCATCGGTCGGCGGCGCGAGTCGTGGCGGCTGATGTTCGGCCCAGCCCTCGGGGTCGGTGCGGGACAGATCGACAACCATCGAGCGCACGCTGTCGGCCGTCGCCGCGAAGCCGTGGATGTCTGGAACGACCCGTTGCTGGCCGTAGGATGTGAAGCGGTACTGGTAGTACGTGCCGTGCAGATCGCCGGCGACCGCCACCTCCCACACGCCGCGGCCGATCGGGCTCAGTTCGATGACGCGCGCCGGTTCCTCCGCCGTCGCATCATCAAACAGCAGCAGCGCGACCGCGGACGCCACCGGCGACCACGTGCGGAACTCCGTGGCGGTCTCGTCATGGAACGCGCCGAATCGCACCTTGCGCGGCGGCTGATACGCATCTTCGATCAGCACATCCCGCGCGAACACCGTGGCGGGCGCGACGCCGGCCCCCGGAATGAGCAGTTCGATCGGCTCGGCGATCTGCGCGGGCGTGATCGGCCGGGCGAGCGTAAGGTTGAAGGCCCGCGCTGTCGTGGCGTTCTGAGGTTTGAACGGCTCGACTCGCCGCACCGCCACGCGTTCGCCCCCGACCGTCAGCTCGACGTTGCGATCCGAGATGCTTCCGGGAGAGATCGGCTGCGTGAGCGTGACGCGCACGAGGTCGGACGCGTCGATGAACGCCGCCTTGATGCGAACGCCGAAGTCGATCGCGCGGGGGTCGGTGTAAATCGTCGGGTCATCGCTCACCAGCCAGACCTCGGTGACGCCGTCGTCTTCCAGCAGGATGCTTCGATCGTGGTCCACATCCTTGGCCTCCCATTCGCCCTTACGGATGATGAAGTTGCCGCGTTCGGTGTCGCGGTCGAAGCGGATGACCGCGTGCCTCCCGAACCCGTCGCGGCCCGCCAACGCGTGGGCCGTCCCTTCCCCTTCCGGCGGCCAGGCCCAGGCGTTCCAGCCCTCGTATTGCCCGTCCGGCCGGTGGTAGTGGATCACCAGTAATGCCGCGTCTTCCTCGGCCTCGGGTGCCAGAGCATCGAACGAGCCGGGTGTCGGTGCCCCCGCGGCCGCGAGTGCCGCGGGCGGTGCGGTCGTGGACCGGGAGACGATCGGCGCGTCGGGTGTGGAGGCCGTCGATCCCTGCGGCCCGCAGGCGAAGACGGTCAGCGTGATCAGCGTCAGCGTGAGGCAGCGGGAGAGCCGCGAGCGGTCGATCGCCGTGGGCATGAGTGGTTCCTGGGTTTGGCCGGTCCGGTGGGGACGGCGGCGGGGTGAAACGCTCAGCGGGAGGCGGCGAGCGAGGTCGATTCGCGTAGCACCAGATGGGCGTTGAGCACATGCTGGATCCGGCCGCGCTTGCCGCGGATGCGTTCGATCAGCCGTTCGCACGCCGACGAGCCGACCTCATACAGCGGCAGATGTACCGTCGAGAGGGCGGGGTTGACGAACGCGGCGTATTGGATGTCGTCGAAGCCCATCACCGACACGTCGTGCGGGACGCGCAGGCCGCGCTGCGACAGGTGGTGCATCACGCCCAGCGCCATCTTGTCGTTCCCGGCGAAGACGGCGGTCAGGTCCGGATGGCGGTCGAACAGCACTTTCGCGGCTTCCAAACCGTGCTGCTCGGTGAAACGGCCGTCCACCAGCGCGGTGTCGGGGATGTCGAGGCCCGCGGCATCGACGCGCCGGCGGAAAGTTTCCTTGATGAGCCGGGCGGTGGCGACGTCGGGCGAGCCGTGGACCAGCCCGATCTTCTTGTGCCCGAGCTGCAGGAGATAGGTCATCGCCTGATCGGCGCCCGAGGCGTAGTCGCAGACGACGTGGTCCAGTTCCCATTGCGGGAACACGGTGTTGACCACGACCATCGGGAAATCGTGCTGGGCGAAATCTTCGAGGAAGGTGTGGCGGTCGTTGAAGCCGAGACAGAACACGCCATCGACGAAGCGTCGTTCGAAGAGTTCGAGGTGACGCTTCTCCTTGATGAAATCGGGCTTGGCGTGATCGATGATGACCTTGTGGCCGAGGCGGGCGGCGCGGTCACAGATGCCGGAGATCAGCTCGCCGAAGTACGGGTCGGCCAGGGCGTGGCGGAGCGTGGGCAGCAGCACCGCGAGCATGCGGGTGTACTTGGACGAGAGGCTCTGGGCGATGCGGTTGGGGCGGTAGCCCTGCTGGTCCATCACACGGCGGACCTTCTTGGAGGTCGCTTCGGTGATCTTGGGGTTGTGGTTGAGGACCATGGAGACCGTGGCGACCGAGACGTCGGCGAGCTTGGCGATCTCGCGGATGCCGATCCGCTTAGCGCGCTCACCTTGGGCGGCGTCGCCATCGCCCGCGGCGGATTTGCCGACGCTAGGGGGCCGAGGTGGGGTGGTGGCGTTTCGGGGCATCGGCGAGTGAATCCAATGTGAGTTTCGAGGGCCTTCGTCAGGTTCAGGCGTAAAATGATGCTTTCGGCGTTGTCGTGAAGTTTTTTTTCGGGGAGGTCCTTGACACGCAGGTAAAACAGTTTACCATCATGGTGAACGGTTTCAACTGCTTCCGCGATTATTTTCTTTCGCGGGCGGGGGAGGCCGGGCCGCAGCTCGCGGGTCGGGAGCGGAAAGAGAAGGGTTTTTCCTGACCGCGGCATTGACCCAGAGTTGATTTGAGATAAACTTCGTAAATCAGCGTTTCGTTAGATTTTTCCCGCGAATACGTGTCTAGGTTGAAATTGAATTCTTCAAGTCTGGCTCGATCGAGCCAGAGGTTCCGCGAATAATCGCTCAGTAAGGAAGTCCCGTGAATAACATAACCGCCCATCAGTTGAAACGGTTAAATCGATCCGCCGCGGGCTTCACCCTCATCGAACTGCTCGTGGTGATCAGCATCATCGCCCTGCTCATCGCCATCCTTCTGCCCGCCCTCGGTGCCGCCCGCAACGCGGCCCGCACCGTGCAGTGCCTCTCCAATGTCCGGCAGATGGGGATCGCGGCGTTTACCTTCGCCGCCGACCATAACAATCATCTACAGGCGACTACGGAGAGCGATTCTGTAAAAGCGGATTCGAGATATGCAAGACATCAGGCCTATCGGAATGATCCCGGACGCTCACTCAAAGATTGGGCATCGGCCTTGGTTCCCTATCTCGGGGGCTCGTCATCACAGACGTTTGTTAATGCCGATCTAAAAGTATCAAAGGTTTTTATTTGTCCGAATGACCGTGACATGACGCTTGCAGACCCGGGGCATGAGTTCACCTTAAATGTGGGCACTGGTAATAAGCCGATCAGCTATGGCGTGAATGTGGATGTCAGTTCGATTCCGGCACTGAATAACCTGTACGGGTTGATAGAATTTGGTGCGCAAGTGGGGGTGTATGGTCCCGGTGGTGCTCAGCGACCTTCTATCGGAGGGGATCTAGATCGGATTCATGCCCCATCCGAAACGCTTATCTATGCTGACTGTGGGACTAGGCCGGAACTCTCGCCGGGGGCAACACTGTTAGACCGCAATAATTCGGTTTATATCTCCACCAACTTCATGTGGTTTGGTCCGTCTCCGTCGGATGAGGGTGGGTTTCTTTCAGGAGTCATGAAGACACCGTGGCTTGCTGATCGTTTCCCCGTCACCGAGATCACGAATGATTCATTGAACGATACGGATCGCCACAATGGTTCTTTGAACATCGCGTTTTTAGACGGTCACGGTGCCTCCGCAGGTTCCGAAGCCAGGGAGAAAGTGCGGATTTCACCTTATGATTTTTAATTCTACTGTTTCGCACACAGATAGTTGGAGTTTTCAAAGAATAGTCATGAGTAAAGCTTCATGAAACTAATCATGGCGATCCAGA
Organism: uncultured Phycisphaeraceae bacterium; assembly: GCA_964614575.1. Taxonomy (GTDB): domain Bacteria; phylum Planctomycetota; class Phycisphaerae; order Phycisphaerales; family Phycisphaeraceae; genus JBGTLW01. The sequence goes on from CAZTLX010000002.1 coordinate 44,918, forward strand.
TCAATGTTGGAATTGCAGCAAAGAATATAGTCAACCGCCGTCTTGTTGGCGGCGGAGAGAGGAGACGCGACATGCGTACGAATCTTGAATCGAAGTCCGATCGTTCCCCTAATCCTCGTAAGGAGGCAACAACCATGAGTCGAGTAATTTGTTCCGTAACCGCCGCCGCCGCGTTGGCGCTGGCCGGGCCAGCTTTCGCTGACTTTTCTACTACGCCACATGTGGCGGGTTCACATCAAGGATGGGATGCCGGCGCTAATCCCATGACGGATAATCTGGATGGCACTTTTTCGGCTACGTTCACCGGGATGGCCGCCGGTGAACGTCACGAGTTCAAGATTACCGACGGGACGTTCGACAGCACACACCCCGGGGGGCCGAACAGTTGGTTCATTGCCGACGGCAGTGGGGAGATCACTATCACGCTTGATACCAACGTGGTCACTGATGGCTGGTCACCATCGCAATTCCGTCTCGGACTCAGCCACGACCCAGGCACTTGGACTGCTGTTGGTGATTGGCAGACGGCGGTTGGTGGTAGTGACTGGACCAATGACGATGCCACAACTGGCATGACGGATATGGGCGGCGGTCTTTACATGTACGAAGCCGACCCGGGTGCGGGCACTTGGCTTTGGAAAGCCGTGGTGACAGGCTCATGGGATGCGGTCGGTTTCAATGAGCGCAGTGTTAATGCAGGCAATCAGGAATTTACGCTGGTGGAGGGTGAAACCGCTCAAATGTGGGTCAACGCATTTGACGGAACGATTCAACTGAACGTCATCCCTGAGCCCGCGTCGCTGGCGCTCATGGGGCTTGGAGGCCTGTTGATGCTGCGGCGTCGCGCCTGAGGCGTGGCCGCAAAGAAGAGGCGCGGCGGTGCAAGGCCGTCGCGCCGGTGCTTGACGGTTAAGACCCCGGAAGCGGGGGGCGCCCCGGCCCCATGTGGGCGCTCCCCGCTCTTCTCGCTTCGATCAGGAACGGGTCGCCTCGGACAAGCGTGTTCCTCGGCCCAAATTGTTCCCGGCCTCGCCCCAGGAGTGAGCCGTGCGCGACCACCATGCCCACATCCCGACACCCGGACGCAAGACGCGACGTATCGCCCGCATCAGCCTGCGCAGCGTACTGCTCGCCGCGACGTTCATGATGACGGCCGCGGCATCCGCGCAGGACACCTCGCCCGCGCCGATACTCCAGTGGTTCGAGGGCACCTATCAGACGCAGATCGACCGCGCGCCGGACCTGTTCATGGCGGGATACGGCACGCTGTGGGCCCCGCCGCCGGGCCGCGCCGATCTTTCCGACTTCTCCGTCGGCTATGACGTTTATGACCGCTTCGATATGGGCACGTGGGACCGTAAAACACTGTACGGCACGCAAACCGGCTTCCAGCGCTTCGCCGCGATGCTCCACAGCCAGGGCGGGCAGATGCACGTTGATGCCATCGTTAACCACAACGGTTTCTCCGACGCCTCCACCCCCGGTTTCCTTGAATCGGGCGGCTACCCCGGCTTCGTCTTGCAGAACCCCGACGGCGGCGGCGACCCGTTCGGCGTGCCCAATACCGACGGCGACTTCAACTCCGCCTTCGACTTCGGCACCATCCGCGAACGCCTCGCCGGCCTCGTCGATATCAACCACGCCACCAACTGGCAGTTCATCCGCCACCCGACCGATCCCGGCAACCCCCAGAACATCCCCGCCGGGTGGACCGCCGATTTCGCCGGCCGACTGGCCAACACCCCCGACCCGAATAACCGACAGTTTTATCCCGATCGCGATGGCCCGGCCATCTTTGTCTTCGACCCGGTCACCGGCGAGCAGAATATCCCCATCTATTCATTCAATCTCCAAAACCCCATGGCCGGTGACCCCGTCGCCGAGAACGCCACCGGCTTGCTCATGCGTTACATGCAGTGGATGGTGCAGGTCAACGGCGTAGATGGTTTCCGCATCGACGCCGCCAAACACTTCGAGGGCTTCACCTTCGACTTCCTCGACCGCGCGGTCTATCGCCAGAACCCGCGGCTGAATCTCGACGGCTCGACCAACCACGTCTTCAGCTACTCGGAGGTGTTCGATGGCGACCGCGGTTTCCTCCAGACCTTCGTCAGGAAGAACATCGACCCGAACGACCCCGGCCGCGTCGGAGCCAACCGCGATGTGCTCGACTTCGCCCAGTACTTCGCGCTGCGGGGCAATCTCAACAGCTTCGGCCCGAGCAACGACTGGAACAACGTCGTCAACGCCGGGCAGGATGTGTTCGACGACGGTCTGAAGAACGGATCGTCCGGTGTCATGTTCGTCCAGAGCCACGATGAGTTCGGCCCGGACCTGGGCAACGTCGCCCATGCCTACATGCTCCTGCACCCCGGCAACGCGGTGGTGTATTTCAACGGCAAAGAGCACGGCGAGGGCCGCGACTTCCCCAAGAACGGCCGGGGGGATGCGCTCGGGGGCGTGTTCGGCCATACCGTGACCGACCTGGTCGAGATCCGTAACACCCACGGCCGGGGCAATTACATCCAGCGTTGGCTGGAGAAAGAAAACTTCGCGTTTGAACGCGAGGGGTCGATGCTCGTGCTCCTGTCCAACCGCAACGACGGCGGGTTCGACTCGCGCACCGTCAACATCAACCTGCCCTGGGGCACGCCGCTGATCGAATTGACCGGCAATGCCAAACGCTGGAACGATCAGATCGGCAACACCGATATCCCGGAGTTGATCCAGGTCACCGACGACGGTCCAAACACGCAGACCAAGGTCAACGTCCGTTTCCTCCGCAACAACGGGCAGGACCAGGGCTACCTCGTGTACGGCCTGGCGACGCCGCAGTCGTCCCACGGCCTGGAACTGACCCAGGTTGATTCGGTCCTGCCCGGCGGCACGCCCGATCCCAACGGCTACTCCAACGGCACGACCCGGCTGACCGACCTGCACGTCATCAAAGAAGACCAGTTCACCCTCCGCCTGGCGACGCTGCCGGTCAATCTGCTCGGTTTCTTCCGCGACCGTGATGCCGATGGCGACAACGCCCTGTTCAAGATCGATGGTGGAATCGATGCCAACGGCAACGGGCAGGTCGATTTCGTCACGCCCGGCAGTGTGGCCTACGGCTTCGAACAGTTCACCACCACGCACCAGCCGGGCTACTTCGACCCCGACGGCAACGGGCTCTACGAGCAGGTCATCGATACCACGCAATTGGCCGAGGGTGTCCACTTCCTTACCGCCCGCGCGTTCCGCCACCGCAGCGACGGCGGGCCGGCGGTCTTCTCCGATTTCAAGAAAGTCATCTACGTCGATCGCCTCAAGCCGATCAGCGATGTGCATGAGTTGCGGCAGGTCAACGACCCGTCCTTCGGCGACCACGATGTGCTCTTGGAGTCGATCGATTTTACCGCCAACAGCATGCATGTCTTCGCCAACCTCGCCGCGTCGGTCACCGACCAGCAGATCATGGATTGGGTCAACAGCGGCGAAGGCCAGGCGGACAAGGTCGATGTCAACCTGTTCAAGCGCTACTTCCCCGGCCTGGCCGAGGGCAATAACGTGTTGACCCTCGTCACTTTCGAGCAGACGGGTACGTCCAACATTCAGCGCCTCACCGGCCGGTACGTGGAAGGGGGGCGCGGCGCTGGTTTCGGCGATCTGAATCACGACGGTTTCCGCAACGTGGAGGATATTGCGGGGACCGCCTTTGGCTTCGAAGCGGTGCTTTATTCGCAAGACACCGTGTTCAACCCGGCGGCGGACCTTAGCGGCGATGGCCGCGTGGGTTGGGCCGACCTTGTCGCCTTGCGTGATGTGCTGATCACTGAGGGTGCCGCGCCAGCCGTGCTCGATGAATACGACGCGATGCTCCTGCGTCGTGGGAACGTCAATCAGCAGTTCGGCACCGACAGCTTCGACATCGATGCCGTGTTCGAGCGGTTCGGCACCGATGACTGGTTCGCCGACATCGACAGCTCCGGCACGGTCGATCAGACCGATGTCGAGTTGCTGGTCGGCACGATCCTCGGCACCTACTTCGGCGATGCAAATCTCGACGGCAAGGTCGATGAGTTCGACCTGGCGATCCTCGCGGCCAACTGGCAGGGCACCGGCAAGCGCTGGGGCCTGGCCGACTTCACCGGCGACGATCTGACGAACGAAGACGACCTGATCCTGCTGGCGACCCACTGGTACGCGCACGATCCGGCGGCGGCGACGATCACGGGCGAGGCAATCCTCGCGTCCTTCGGCGTCGAGATCCCCGAGCCGGGCACGTTCGCGGTCTTTGCTCTCGCACTGGTTTGGCTCATGCGCCGGCCGATAGGGTGTTAATCTTCCGGCACGGGTTGAGCGAGATCGCCAAGCCGGGGCCGGTTCACACTCATGACAAGGTGTGGTCTTGCGGCGGTCGCGCTTCGGGCAACCGGCGGTAAGCGCGGGGGCTGTGCCCGGTGACCTTGCGAAACTGTCGGCTGAATTGAGCGACGTCGGCATACCCCATCCCGCGGGCGACCTGCTGCACGGACTGGGTCGATTCGGCCAGCAGCCTGCCCGCGGCACGCATCCGTTCGCGTCCCAGCCAGGTGCGCGGCGGGCAGCCGAAGCTGTGGCGGAACAGCCGGCCGAAGTAATCCCGCTCCAGCCCGACGCATTGCGCCAAATCCCCGGCGGTCAGCCCATCGGTCAGGTGTTCACGCGTGTAAGCCAGCAGGCGTGCCCGCTGCCCGGTGGTCAGTCCGGTTGCGGCGGCGGTCGCTTCGCCCTGTCGGAACAATTGCGTGCAGAGGCCGATCACGAGCGCCCGCAGTCGCACCGCTTGGTGGGGGCGGGTCGTATGCAATTCATCGGCGGCCGAGTCGAGCCACGGGCGGGCCTCAGAAGCATCGGTCCACTGCCGCGGCGCGGCCCAGGGGGTGAACTGCCTGCTGCCTTCGGATAACGAAAACCAAAGCTCGCAGTAGCGAAAAACGCGTGTCCAGTCCATATCGTGCGGGCACCCCGGCGGCAGCCACAATGCCATGCCCGGTTCAACACGAAGTTCAATTTTTCCCGACCGCGCAACGCAGCGCCCCTCCAGCGCCACATAGATCACATGCCAGCAAATCCGCCGATCCCGGCACGACCAGCCGTCGCGGCGCACGGCCTGCCCGAACCATTGCCGATTCACCACGAACCGCGTCCGGGGATCAGCCAGCTTCTGGACCCATGCGGATTCGTTCAAGATATGCACGCTCATGGCCTGCCTTTAGTGACGGATTGCGCCAATATTTTACCATCTCGCGCTCTGGTGCGAACCCACTTGCGGGCGCAGAATATCGTGTGCTTGTCGCCGGATCAGATCGGCATATTCGAACTTTTTTTAAGAGGAACCCACATGCAACCCTGGAGCCCCTCGGCTGATCAATCAAGGCAGTACGAGACTGACGGGTACTTCATCGTCCGCAAGGTGATCGACCGGGATGCGGCGATGGAGATACGCGGTGTCATCCGCAACCATATCCTCAACCCGATCCAGGATGCGAAGGGCCACGAGCACGACCCGATGGACCCGATGGGCGATTCGCCTCAGGCCCAAGCCGCGCGCTTCCGCAAACTGGGTAATTATTGTGTCCAGTCTCCCGTGATCTGGCACACCATCGATTGCGGCGAGCCGCTGCTGCGCATCGTCCGCTACTTTCTCGGCGATGACGTGTTGATGAAGTACAACTCCTGCTTTCTCAAACCGGCGCTGACCGGAAGCATCACGCCCTGGCATCAGGACAATGGCCTGTGGCGCGACGGCGAGACCGAACCCTTTAACTTCTGGATGGCCATCGATCCCGCGACCCGTGAGAACGGGTGCCTCCAGTTCATCCCCGGCTCGCACCACGGGCCGATTGTTCCGCACGTGATTTACGCCGACTCGGTGCATGCCGAACTGCCCCGCGATCACATGGCCGACATGCTCCGCCGTCACGAGGTTCATCACATCGAGTTGGCTCCCGGCGACATCGTCTGCTGGCATTCGAGCCTGTATCACTTGAGTCCGAAGAACACTTCGTCGCGCAGCCGCATCGCCGTGGCCGGCGTATACTCGACGCCCACGATCGCAGCGCGACGGCCGTTCTCCCAGCAATATCAATGGTGCATGAAGGACGGGCGGCGACTCGACGCGTTCCCGCCGGTGTGCGAGACGTTTGGCGACCCCGCGGGGCAAGCACCCCCGCATGCTCGCATGGATGAGGTGTCACTACAGGCTCAGGCACCAACCTCTGCCCCCGCTTACTGAACGTCACGCTGTGCCACGTTACACTACGCGCATGAGTTATAGGCCTGCCGAGAATCGTTATGAATGCCCCCCGCAGTGGTTCCGCAATTGCGGCCGCAGCGGACTCAAACTCCCCGCGATCTCGCTGGGGTGTTGGCACAACTTCGGCGACCCGGGGACGGACGCCGCGAAGCACACCGATGAAGCGTCGATGCACGCTAACGCACAGGCGATGCTCTTCGCCGCGTTCGACCACGGCATCACGCACTTCGACCTGGCGAATAACTACGGCCCTGCCCCCGGAAGTGCTGAAGCAAGGGTCGGCCGTATCTTAAGAGAAGACTTCCGCGGGTACCGCGATGAGTTGATCATCTCGACCAAAGCCGGGTACCGGATGTGGCCCGGGCCGTATGGCGAGTGGGGGTCGCGCAAATCCCTGCTCGCTTCGCTCGATCAATCGCTGCAGCGCCTGCAACTGGATTACGTGGACATCTTCTACTCCCACCGGCCGGACAAACCGGTGGAAGAGGGCGGCACGCCGCTGGAGGAAACGCTGGGCGCGCTCGACCACGCGGTGCGTCTCGGCAAGACGTTGTACACCGGCATTTCCAGCTACAGCGCCGCCCACACGCTGGAAGTGATGCGCATCTGCGAACGAGACGGGCTGATCAAGCCGATCATCCACCAGCCGAACTACTCCATGCTCAACCGTGGGATCGAGCCGGAGTTGCTGCCGGTGTGCCATGAGATGGGTCTGGGCACGATCGCGTTCTGTCCGCTGGCGCAGGGCCTGCTGACCCATAAGTATCTCGGGGGCATCCCCGATGATTCGCGAGCCGCGTCGTCGTCGGGGTTCCTCAAGCGTGAGGGCGTGAAGCCGGAGGTCATCGCTCGCATCGAGAAACTCAACGGCATCGCGCAGCAGCGCGGGCAGAGCCTGGCACAGATGGCGTTGTCCTGGGTGCTGCGTGACCAGGGCATGGGCCGCGGCGCGGTGACGACGGCTCTGATCGGTGCGTCGCGCCCGGGTCAGATCACCGAGAATGTCGCGGCGGCGGAAAAGACCGCGTTCAGCACGCAAGATCTCGCTGCGATCGATGCGGCTTTGGCGGGGTGAGAGGAGCAGTTGTCGTCCGTGTGACACGCCGCTAATGTCGCGGCATGAAAGAGGGGCCGCGCAACCTGCTGCTGATCATCTGCGACGACCTGAACACCAGCCTCGATCGCTACGGCCCGCGGCCCGCCTATACCCCCAACCTCGACCGACTCGCCGCGCGCGGCGTGCGCTTCACGCGCGCATACTGCCAGAGCCCGTTGTGTACGCCCTCACGCGCTTCGATGCTCAGCGGGCTGCGGCCGGACCGCACCGGCGTACACACGCTCAGAGAAAATCAGTTCACGATCAATCCCGACACCGTCACGCTGCCGCGGCTGCTGCGTGACCGTGGCTTTTTCACCGCCCGCAGCGGGAAGGTGTTTCACAAGGGCGTGCCCGACGGGGTCTGCTCCCGAGGGCCGGGCATGGATGACCCTCATGCGTGGTGCGAGCGCTGCGAGCCGATCGGCTACGAACTCAACGTCAACGGCCAGATCGTCAGCCCGGTGTCGTACCAGGCCTACCCCGCCGGTGCGGGCGGGGCTTTGACGTGGCTGATCGCCGACGACCGCAAGGATGAGCAGCACCATGATGTGAACGTCGCAGCGGATATAGCGAGGTGGGTCCAGTCGCCGCGTGATCCGCCGTGGATGCTGGCCGCGGGGTTTGCCCGGCCGCATGTGCCGCTGGTCGCGCCGCGGCGGTGCTTCGAACTTTATGACGACAGCGCGTTCACCGTGCCATCGCGCGATGTGTCGGCGCTGCGCGATCGGCCGGGCCAGTATGCGTCGTGGTTCGGTGCGGATGTGCCGATCGACGACGAAGCGCTTGCCGGCTTCATCCACGCGTATTACGCCAGCGTCAGCTTCATCGACGAGCAGGTGGGGCGGTTGCTCGATGCGCTCGACGACTCGGGACAGTCTGACAACACGCTGGTCGTGTTTACGGCCGATCACGGATATCAGCTCGGGGAGCATGGTTTGTTTTTCAAGCGTTTCCTTTACGAAGAATCGATCCGTGTGCCGGTGATCATCGTCGACCCCTCGCGGCCGGATGGACACGGCCAGTCGCTCGATGAGCCGGTCGAACTGCTTGCCACGAATCTGCCTTGGCCGGCACCTTGATAAGCGGGGCAGAGCACGCGGTTACTCGCGTTGGCGATGTCTTTACTCGGCCGGAAGCTGGGCGACGATGCGTGATCGCGCTGGAACCACCGCGGTGTGCAACCGGCGGTCGCCGGCCCAGACGTTGACCGCCGCACCCTTCGCCCCGAGGTTGTAGGCGACGAGCCGACGCGCCCCGGCGTCATCGAGATAGACCGCAGCGGTCGGCCAGTCGGTGCGGCAGGTGGCGTCGACGCGGCCGAGCTGCGCGAGGTGGTGCGCGTAGAGGTGGACCAGCCCGGCGACATAGTGCTCGCGGGCCATCTTGTTTTCTTCCGCGAACCAACGCGCGTGCTGATCGGCGACGGCCGGCGCATCGAATAGCGCCTGATACGCAAGGATGAGGTTGCCCAAGTCGGGGCCGATCGACTCGGCGTCGCCGGGGCCCTCCTTGGTTTCACGCTCGGCCCACATGGTTTGCAGCCACCGCCGCGCCGCCTCCGGGTCGCGGGCGAGATAGCTGAGGATCGGCGAGGGCGGCACCCACTGGATGGCGTACACCCACGCCGGGTCGCCGGAAAAATAGGTGCCGTAAACCTGACCGCCGGACCACACCATGCCCACGGCCCCGTGCTCCCACGTCGCCGGCCAGTTCTCCTGTTTCCAGTCGAACCAGTACTCGAGCGTTGCGCGCGACTCGATCGCGTAGCCCATCGCGCCGGTCGCGGTCATCTGTTCATCGCCGAGAGCCTGACCGAGGAAGATCAGCCCCGCCCAGCCCTGCATCGCTTCGGAGCTGGACTCCTGGTTGTTGCCCCCGGCGGAGCTGAGGCCGCCGGCCCAGGAGTGCCCGGCCCAAGGGTCGAAGGCCCGCAGGCGGGGCAGGTCGCCGTCGCGCCGCCAGCCGGCGTAGTTTTCGGCGAGCAGGCGCAGCATCGGGCCGTAGTCCGCGACGAATTGCGGGTCGTGCAGCGCGAGCGTTCCGGCGGCGCAGAGGAAGTAGCCGTAGTGGAAGTGGTGATCGTTGAAGCCCTCGGAGCCGTAGCTCGGGTTCACGCCGACCAGCGCACCCCACTTCGGGTACCGCGCAAAGTAACGGTCGTCCTCGCCGGGCGTGTAGGTAAACCAGTTCGCCAACTCGGCGCGCACGGCGTCGAAAAGCGTCTCGGCAACGGGCATTTCGTAATCGTGTGCGGCCAATGCGTAGCGTGTGGCACGCCAGATGTCTTTGCCGCCCCAGTAGGTGTCGGTGGCGAAGCGAAGCCGTTCCTGGGCGTAACCTTGGGTGAAGTATGCGGTACGCTCGGCGAGGGCATTGTCGCGCGCCGCCATGGGCCAATGTGGAAGCACACCTTCGAACGGATAGGTGATCTCGAAGCGCTCGCCCGACGCGAGGCGCAGTTTGCCACGGATGGTGGTAAAGCTGCCCGCTTCCTGGCTAGGCTCAAAATTGCGCGTCGTTTCGCGCAGGTGGTGGGGCAGCCAACCTTGCAACGCCTTGGTACCGCGGCCGAGCAACGCATCGGGCGTGATCGCCCAGGTGGTGACCACGCGGCTTGCCGACGGTTCGTAGCGCCAGTCGAAGCGCGTGTCCGCCGGCCGCACAACCGCGTGTTGCGCATAAAAGTCGAGAAAATCCGAAGAAGGCAAAGCGGTGACCGCCAGGAAGCGGTGCTTGGGGTCGAGCTTGAACACGACGCGATCGCCATCCCGTGCCGCCTGCGAATTCGGCGACATGACCACTGCCCACCAGCGCTCGGCGTGGTTGAATGCCATCGCGCGGGCCATAGCCCCACCCGGCAAGCGGACACTTGTCGGGCGCAGCTCGACGGACGCGGGCAATTCCAGGGTCGGCTGCAGACCGGCGGTGTAGCGCAGCCAGACGGTTGGCATACCGTGTGCCAGCGTCACATCGATCGCTCGCCCACCGTCGTCGGGCAGCCTCAGGTCCACCGACCAGTCGCCCCAACCGGTAACGCGGCACTCGGTGGGCGCAAAGCTTTCGGCCGCGAATAGCAGCGGGTACTCGCGGACCAGATCGCGGCCGTCGTCGGTCGGTCGCGTCGGATAGAAGATCGCCACGCCGTTCTGGTCGGCGCGGGCCATGAGCGGGTGAGCCCACAACTCACCGGCCCAGCGTTGCGCTATCGCGTCGGTCCACCAGTCGTTGGTGGGGATCGGCCGATCGCCCGCATCAATAAACGTTTGCCGCGAGGCGAAGTCGCGCATCGCCTGCGGGGCATGGTCGGGTACATCCGCGGCGTAGCTACCTTGACCGGCGGCGACGGCTGCGGGTTGCCCGGACGCCCCGGGCGGGGCAAGCATCGATCCGACGACGATCATGGCGTAGAGCGCGCGGGGAAGGTTGAGCATGATGGTTATTTCGCATCGCGGGCGCTGCGGCCGCCCTTTCACATTCCACCGACGACGACGCGGGCGGCTTCGTCATGGAAGCGAAGCGGGGGAGGCCTGAGGTTGATTACTCGAAACGGATGTTGTCGAGGAAGAAGGTGAGGCTGTCGCCTTGCGCGCCGGCGGTCCATCGGAAGCCGGTCTTGATGCGCGACAGGTCTTTGCCTTCGACATCGATGCTGAATTCCTGCCACTGATCGGTCAGGGTGAATTCCTGCATGGCGGTGCCGGTGTCGGGGAACTTCGCATCGGCACCCAGCGCGCCGAATCCGACGCTGATCTTTTCGCCACCCTTCTCGCCGCGGGCGTGAAAGACGAGTTTCTTCGCGCCCGAGAGGTCGAACCCGCCGGGCAGGTCACCCCAGTCGTTGGCCGGGTGCTGCCAGACCACGCCGCCCCAGCCGCTGTTCTTCTCGAAGCTGGCCCGCAGGCAGGTCTCACCCTTGAACGGCTGGATGCGCGAGTTCTCGTCCATCTTCACGAAGTCGTAGTCGCCCATATAGCCGGAGGGGATGTAGTTGGGCTCGGCCTTGCCGTCGCCGTAGATCACGAACGGGATGTTGCCCGCCACACCCTTGGGGCCCTTGGCCTCGCCCCTGACCAGCAGTGGGTGATTGGCCATCGCACTGCCGCCCTTGCCGTCACGCACGAAGGCGTACACGCGGTATTTGCCCGGCTCGGTAGGCATGGTCAGCGTTGCGCCGGTCTTTGTCGCGTCGCTGATCGCGTCGGGGAACTGAGGCGGGGCGGCCTGGTAGTCGCCGCCGGTGAAGTAGTCCGACACCTCGGCGTAGAGCCGCCATTCGATCTGCAGCGCATCGCCTTCGGGGTCCGATGTCTGCAGGGTCACCTCGACCTTGCCGCCCGGCTCGACCGCTTCGGCCGTCACCTTCAGCGGCTCAACCACGGGACACAGGTTCGCCGGCTTCTGGCCCGTCCACGCCTCGGTCATCGCGTCGACCGCGGCGGTCTTGCTGCCGTCAGACGCGAACATGCCATACCACGTCGCGGTCGCTTCCTGCTTGAAGCCCCAGGTGAACGCAAACGAGCCGAGGCATAGCGGGTCGGCCTTCAATGTTTCGTAGGCCTTGGCGTAGATCGCGCCCTTCTGCGTGCTGGTCAGTTCCTCGACGGCACCGAAGCTGTTGCGGCCGATCTCCCACGTGCCCGGCGGGCCGAACTCCGTGACGAGGTAGGGCTTGGTGCCGCCGGCCTCACGGTAGCGCTGCGGGATGGACGTCACCCCGCCGTAGCTGTTGATGCCAACGATATCGATATCCGGGCACAGCTTATGGATGCTGCTGACACGTGCGCCGCCGATCTCGGCGACGACGGTCATCGTCGGGTGGTCGGGGTCCAGCCGCTTGACCAGCGCGGCGCACGCCTGGATGTGCGACCAGATCGCGGCGTTGTTGCCATCGCCGAAGCCCTCCATCTCGTTGCCCAGCGCCCAGGCGAGCACCGCGGGGTGGTCCTTGAACTTCTCGACCGACTCGCGCACCTTCGCGTATTGCTCGGCGACCTGCTCGGGATTGGAATAGTCGAAGCCGTGGCGTTCGTGACCAAACCAGATGCCCAGGATCACCTTGAGCCCGAGTTTCTCGGCTTCATCGAGCTTGGCTTGCGTGTCGTCGCCGACGCCCCAGGTGCGGAAGGTGTTGCCACCCGCCTCGACGAGTTGGGGCTTGGACGCGTCGCCGCCGGCCCCCTTGACGTAATAAGGCTCGCCTTCGACCAGCAGCGTGGCCTTCTCGCCGTCCTGTTGGAGCGTGACCTTCGCGGCCCAGCCGGGTGCCGCAACGAGTGTGATGGCGAGCCACAGACCGAGCAGACGAGATAGCGCTAAGGGCATTGCAAAGCTTTCCGTTTGAGGATCGAGCAAATCGGGTGAGATCGGATTACCAGGCGGTGACGTAGTTGCCTTTGGTCAGGCCGTACTTGCGGGCGTTTTCGGCGTGGCCATCGAGAAACGAAGCGGCGGTGGCCTCATCGCTGGCGTGGCGGTAGCGGACGCCGGACGGGCCACCGGTCGCGTCCACGTCGGCGGCCTCGACGTAGATCGCGTCGTCGAGGGCGTGGCCGTTGCTGTAGAACCAGCTACGGATGTTGAAACCCCACGTCTGCTTCGGCAGCCCATCGCCCTCGTAGCCCGAGATGTCGCCGAACGGGTCGGTAAAGATCCATGCCCCCCACGGCTGGTTGAGGCGGCCGTCACTCATCATCAGGCCGCGACTCGCATTGACGATGTTGTCCACCCGCCAAGGTGCGGTGTTGATCCCGTACACCCAGACCAATGCGTTCTTGCTGAACGCGTAGGTGATCGGTGGCTCGGGGTCGGTCATGAATGACAACCGAGGCGCGGTCGGGCAGGTCCAGATCGGCGACTGACCATCTTCGATCTCGCGGCTGATGTTGTAGTCGTCGAGGGTGCGGTCGATCTTGTCCATCTGAGGCAAGACACCGCTGTTCTCGGTGGCGTACACATGGATCGCGATGGCGATCTGCCGCTGGTTGTTCATGCAGGACATCCCACGCGCCGCCTCGCGGGCACCCTGCAGCGCGGGCAGGAGCAGGGCGATCAGCAGCGCAATGATGCTGATCACCACGAGCAATTCGATCAGCGTAAAGCCTCTTCGATCGCGTCGGGTGTTGGCGGGGAGATGGTTCATGCTGATACCCCAGGTCGCGGAGGGTCTGATGCGTGTGCGTGCATGGGCAAAAAGGAGCCCGGCGAACACTGGGTCGCCGGGCCCCGGCCGGGGAATGTTTCAGGCGTGCCGACGGCGGTTGAGGATCAGGAGGCCTCCAAGCCCCATCAGCGCGAGGGAGGCGGGTTCGGGGATGAGCGTCACGTTCACGCCGCCGTTGCTCTCGGTGACGAGGAACGCCGCGGCGTCGGTGACGCCGTTCACCTGGATCGTGCTGTTGGTCAGGAAGTTGTCGCTGTCGAGTTCTGCCGCGGTGTAGTTCTCGAACCGGAGCAGGCCGGTGGACCCGCTGGTGAAGTTGAGCGACTTGGTGCCGGCGTCGCCGCCGTAGAAGCCCGAGTAGACACCCGAGCCGTCCAGCACGATGGTGCCGCCGGTGAACAGGATGCTGCCGGGGCCGTCGGCGAAGGAGATCAGGTTGCCGACACTCAGGGTGCCGGCGGACATGGTGAAGGTTTCGACGGGCTTGAACTCGTTGGCGACGTTGACGGTGCCGCCGGTGATGTTCAGCGCGCCGGTGGCGGTGGCCTCGTAAATGAAGTTCCCGTTGAAGTTGGCGGTGCCGGCGGAGACAGAGATGGTTGTGGCGGCGTTGCGGACGATGTTGCCGGACGTGCCTTGGTTGAACGTGCCGCCGGCGACGACGAGATTGCCCCCGCCGAGTTGGATCCACGCCCCGCCATCGACCTGCGTCCAGCTTCCGCCGTTGATCTCCAGCGTGCCGCCGTTGTTGATGGCGATGTCGCCGCCGGGGGTGTAGGTCACATCACCGGAGTTGATCGTGGCGGTGCCGCCGCCGGCCGTGTTGGGCACGTTGCCCCCGCTCCAGTTGGTGCCGACGGTGTACTCGCCGCTGTCACCGGTGCCCCCGGGGCCGATCCAGGTTTCCGCCAGCGCGGGCGTGGCGGTGAGGGCGGCGGCGGTCATCAGTGCGGTGGCGGCAAAACGGTGAGAGTCAAGCAGGCGGGTCATGGTGGTGTTCCTTTTCATTACGAGTCCTCCGAACAAGAATTGAAACCTCGATCACAGCGATATCCGGCGTTTACGTTAAGCGCCGGCGGCTTTTGGGGTTATCCGGGGCACGGCCCGGCCGAGTCGTGGACCTCCAGCCAGGTCTGCATCGACCGCTGGATGGTCGGACGGTTGCCGCTTGGCCCAAGCGGGGACCATGCGGCGGACGGGCTTTCCTCGCCCAGCATCTCATTGAGCACCGAGAACGCTTCGCGGCCCATCTCCACCGCGTCCTGGCAGACCGCGGTCATCTCGGGGTACACCGTGTACCGCAACTCCGCGTCGTCGAAACCCACCACCGACAGGTCGTCGGGGACACGCACCCCTTGCTTGCGCGCTTCGGTCAGCGCGCCGACCGCGGTGTAAGGGTCGGTGATGAACACGGCCGATGGGCCCGGCGACATGCTCATCAGACGGCGGATCAACTGCGCGCCGCCCTCTCGCTGCGCGGGGGCCCGGATGGCCATGCGGTCGTCGTATTCGATGTCGGCGTGGGCGAGCGCGGCTTTGTATCCGGCGAGACGATCGGCGTGGTCCGAATCATCCACAACGTTGAGACAGATCGCGATGCGCTGGTGCCCCAGGCCGATCAGGTGTTCGACCGCTTCCTGACTGGTCTTGCGCGAGTCGCTGTAGAGGTAACTGACGGTCGGGGCGTCGATGCGCGAGCCGACCACCACTGCGGGGAAGCCTTCCTCGGCGATGGTGCGGCAGATGTCGATGGTGGAGGCGGTGGTGCGGAGCACGGCCCCGCGGATGCCCTTGCGCATGAACATCTGGGAGTAGGTTTCGTGGCGACGTCGGGCGCGGCGGGCGTCGAGCACCATCAGGTCGAAGCCGAACTCCTCCATGCCCAGCGCCATGCCGCGCATGAGGGCGGCGTCGAAGGGCGAGCCGAGCGACGACTCGCCGGTATAGACAAATGCGATGTTGGTGGTGGAACGCCGGCCGACGGACGCGACGTAGCGGGCCCGGTTGGCGGCGGCGAGCACCCGATCACGGGCATCATCGCTGACGCGGGGGTGGTTGTTGAGGACGCGCGAAACGGTCGTGGCGGAGACGCCGGCTTTTTTCGCGATGTCTCGGACCGATGCCATGCGATGCGTCCCTTTCGGGCGAAGAACTGAAACATGTAAGGCACAATTTATGAAACTGTTTCAATCATATTGCACCACGCCCGCTTGTCAAGTCTTTGGATGCCGTCCCATGCGTTTATTTTTTTCGTATCTCGAAATCAAGGCGCAAAATATTGTCAATCCTAATTATATATGCATGTTCCCGGCAGGGAGTTACCTCCCGCGTAACGCTGCGCGCAGCGCCGTGTCCAAGGCATCGTGCCCGGTCGGTAACCAGCCGGCCTCGATTCTGGACCCGGCATGCATCAAAACCTCAGCGCAACGGGCGTGATCCTGTGCGAAGCCGGTGGCCCAGCCATGCAGAGCACCGTGGATGCACGTTGCCAGCGGCGTGCCGTCGTACTGGTGCTTCCATGCCAGCGGCGGGTCGGGGTCCCCGTCGAGCAACTGCACGAGGCAATCGGCGTGGCCGTGGAACGCGGCGCGATGCAGCGGGGTCATCTGCTCATCGTCTTGGGTGTGCCGATCGAAGCCCAGCGCCAGCATCGCGGTGACCGCCTCGGGTCGATACCACCAGCAGGCACGATTAAGCGCAGCGTGGTCATCTTCGCTCATCTCGCGCAACAGGTCCGGGTGCTCGGCGAGCAAGTCCCGTCCGCCTACCACATCGCCGCGCCACGCCGCATCAAGCAGTTGGAGTTTCGGCGGGCAGGCTTCCAGCAGGAGACGGTGCGCATCGGCGTTTCCGAAGTCGGCGGCGACATCCAGCGGCGTTCGCGCGTGGCCGAAGACCCAGTGGTAGATGTGACCGCCGGCATCGTTCGTCCAGGGCGCAACACCGAGGCGGTGTGTCACGCAAGCCGGGTCCTCGGCCAGGCATTGCCGGACAAGCGCGAGATCGCCAAGAGCCGCGGCCATGAACAGGTCCGGCTTTGCGCCGTGTTTCAGCAGATGCCGACACAACGCGGGTCGGTCGGCGAGGTACTGCGCGGGGGTGGCGGTGTGATCGACATCGCGTGCATGCACATCGCCGCCGTGCGTGATCAGGAGATCGATCGCCTCGATGCTGCGCGCCACGTGCAGCGGGTGCTGGCCATCGCCGCCGCGTTGGGTGGCGAGCGATGGGTCGGCCTCAAGCATCTGCCGCAGGTCGTCGAGCCGATCGAGCTTCGCCGCCGCGTGTACGGTCAGCCGCACGCCGCGCTGCAGGTATGCATCGACCATGCCCGGGTCGATGCCGTCGAGCAGCGTGAAACCGCCCGGGCCCCAGTCGGTCACGGCGTTGGGATCAGCGCCGTGCTCAACAAGCAGATCGAAAAGCCCGGTGTGATGCCCGACCTGATGGATCGCCCGCCCGCCGAACGCAAACAGCGGCTCGTTCACCGCGGCTCGTACTTCGGCGTGCCGCTCCAGCAGCGTGCGCACCGTTGCGATGTCCTGTGCCTTCACCGCGGTGACGAATCGCTCAACGGGTGTCTGCGTCAGCGACTCGATCTTGCGTTTCATCTCCGCCCAACCGCGGAAGCCGTAGCCCCGCGCGATCACGAGCTGCGCATCCGCGAGCTTGGCGTCTTGCGGGGCGGACGGATTGGGATGCAGTTCATTGAAGCGTTCGATCGCCGTGGCGTCCCCGGCCCAAAGCTCACGCAATAAATCTTTGGCCAACTTCTGCTGCCGCTCAAGGTTTGGCCGGGCGGGCAGCGGCTTGATCGGGTGTTGCGGGTTGCTCATCGCACCCCGCCTTTCTTCGCGATGTTGAGGTAGTCCGCGATAGCGGGTTGATCGCAATGCAATGCCCAGCCGTGGGCGTCGCCCCCGTAGAGTTTGTCTGGCATCGCGGCATCCGCGCCGTATTCGATCAGCACCTGGACCACCTCGAGGTGGCCGGCCGATACCGCGTTGTGCAGCGGGGTGGCGTGGGCGTGCGCCCCCTCGGGGTTGTAGCGGTTCGGGTCGACACCGCGTTGCAGGAGATGCCGACACGCGTCGGGTTGGCCGTTGTACGCCGCCAGTGCGAGCGCGCGTTGCCGGTCCGCGTCGCCCGCATCGTGGATCAGCGCGTCGAGTTGCGCCAGTTCACCGAGGCAGGCCGCGGTCACAAGGTCGGCCTCCGCCCCCAAGGCGATCAGTCGCACGGCCGCGTCACGTTCACCGTGCGCCAGCGCCGCGTGGAGGCCGGTCGCGGGATCGGCACCGTGAAACACCAGTTGGTCGAGCAGCGCGATCTGCAACCCGCATTCGCGCGCAACGCAGCCGGACGCGACCAGTGAGAGCGTCGTCTCGTGGCGTACGGGGTGTGATGTGGCATCGATTCTGGCCCCCGCCTCGACGAGCACATCGACCACCTCCGTGATGTTGCCCGGCAGCTTGCCGTGGCGGATCGGGTTCTCGGCGACAAAGTGCAGCAGCGTCGGCCAAGTGAAGTAGCCCTCGCCTTCAAACGTCACATGCGCTGTGACCAGCGGCGGGTGCGCGGCGAGCAGTTGCCTCAGCGCGTCGGTGTCCCCGGCGTCGAGCAGGTCTACCGCGCGGCGGAAGACCGGGTTGCAGATACGATCGCGATAAGTCGAATCGGGCATGACGGACCTCCCTTGCGGGGTGGGAGCCGGCGGTCCGCGAAGTCCGGCCAAGGGGGTGCGTCAGCACAGGTTGTCGAACACGAATTGAGCAGGGGGGCGTGGCCCTTCCCGCGGACGAGGGTGCGTCCTGAACGCGGAACCATTGTAACGCACGGCCGGGACAGCGGGGATTTTTGTTCGCTTAGTTGAGCGGCAGCCCGTCTTCATCGGTCGCGAAGCCCTGGGCGGCGGCCAGGGTGAGGGTGTGATGGGTGCGGCGGAGGTGGTTTTCGATCCACGCTGCGCGGCGGTCGGCGCGCGGCTCGGCCAGCATCGCGTAGCGACCCTCCAGGTCCGGGCACATCGCCATCACCGCCAGGTCCAGCATCGCCGCGGTGGGGATGTCCTTCTCCAGCCAGTTCTGCAACGCGGCCACCGGCCGAAGCTGCAGCATCAACGTATCGTTCAAGAGCCCCTCGATACGCGCGCGCCGCTCGGTCAAGTCGATCTCCATCACGTCCTTGCTTTCGATCGGCTCGAGAAACGCCTCCCGGTAGCCACCGTCCGCCAGCGGCAGCTCCTCCACGATGCGTGACCGGCTCAGGCCCTGCAACAGCAGGTTGTAACGCCCGTCGCGGAGTTCTTCTTGACGCACGATCTGGCCCACGCACGCGCACTCGCGCAGCGGCGGGTTCCCGGCGTAGTCGGTCTTCCACTGTTCGCCGGCGAACACCGCCATCGCGATCAGCTTCGACGCCGCCAGGGCGTCGCGCGCCATCGCCCGGTACCGCGGCTCGAAAACGTGCAGCGGTGCCGCGATGTGCGGCAACAGCACGCACTGGTTAAGCGGGAACAGCGGGATCGGCTGGTCGAAATCAACGGCGTCAGAATGACTCACCCCGCATTGTAGCGCTGCGGAAATACTTCCCGGGGGACTTTTTTGACATATCCGCCAGATATCCCACCGAAGCGCAACTGCGCTGCGCATCGGCGGGTTGGGCATGAACCGCCGGAGTATTCACGCCTTCTTACGCTGCTTGGGCGGGGTGATCTTCAGTTCCGAGCCGGCACCCGAGACGGTGCAGCCCTCGGGGATCGAACGGGTGATGAAGACCGACCCGCCGATGGTCGCGCCGCGGCCGATGGTGGTCGAGCCGCCGAGGATGATCGCCCCGCCGTAGATCGTCACGTCGTCCTCGATCGTGGGGTGGCGTTTGCGGCCGCGCCAGACCTGCCCGCCCTTGGTCGAGAGCGCGCCGAGGGTGACCCCCTGATAGATCTTCACCCGGGCACCGATCTCCACGGTCTCGCCGATCACCACGCCGCTGCCGTGATCGATGAAGAAGCTGCGTCCGATGGCCGCGCCGGGGTGGATGTCGATGCCGGTCTCGTTGTGGGCGTACTCGCTCATGATGCGCGGCAGCATCGGCACCTCGAGCTGATACAGCCGGTGCGCCACGCGGTGGATGAAGATCGCATCGACGCCGGGGTAGCAGAAGATGGTTTCATCCGGATGACTCGCGGCCGGGTCACCGTCGAACGCGGCCTGCACGTCGTCGGCCAGCTCGGCGCGCAGCTCGGGCAGGCCCCGCAGGAACGTCGCGGTGATGGACGCGGCCTCGGCGTCGCAGTTCTCGCAGGCGTCGCCGCCGCGGCCGTCGCCCGACTCGCGGTTGAGCCGATACCGCAGCGCCTGGCGGACCTGGTCATACAGCAGGCCGTGGACCTGCGTGAGCAACTCGCCGACGTGGTAGGTGACATTGGCGGAGGTGACGCGCTGGTCGTCGAAGAAGCCGGGGAACACGAGGCGGCGGAGCGTCTCGATGATCTGGACGGTGCGGGCTCGCGAGGGCAGGAAGGTGGCGTCGAGGTGTTGCGTGCGGCCGTCGCTGCGGTAGCTTTCGACGAGCGCGCCGACCAACTCCTCAATGAGCGCGGCGTCATCGGGCGCGTTTCGGTCGGCGGGGGATTCTGGGGCGGTCGGCTTGGGCACCATGGCAGGATTCTAGCCGATCGGTGGGGTCGGTTATTCCATGAGCGTTTGATGTGTGGAAATCCCGCCGAAGCTCCGCTGCGCATCGGCGGGCTTGGGGAGAGGGAGGGGGATGCAGAGAAGTAATGGGAGCGCCCGTGGTTCGCGGGGCCTGCACTCAAGGCCATTGACTCGAACCCAATATTGAGGTGGGTGCGTCGCCGGATCAACCGGGCCTTCCACTCGAAGGAGGCTTGGCCGTCGTGCCCGATACCTGCTCCCTATTGGGTTCGAAAGGTTCGAGGCAATT
>CAZTLX010000003.1:0-6864 GCA_964614575.1 uncultured Phycisphaeraceae bacterium
CAAGCCGGACGAGAAGCGCCCGCCCGATCAGATCCCCGAGGCCGACCGCTACTACTACCTCGAAGAGCGTTACCCGGCCTACGGCAACCTCGTCCCGCGCGACGTCGCCAGCCGCAACGCCAAGTACGTCTGCGATGACGGGCTGGGCGTCGGTGCCTCCGGCCAGGCGGTGTACCTCGACTTCCGCGACGCCATCAAACAGCTCGGGCAGGACACCATCAAGGCGCGCTACGGCAACCTCTTCGACATGTACGAAGAGATCACCAACGAGAACCCCTACAACGTGCCGATGCGCATCTTCCCCGCGGTGCATTACTGCATGGGCGGGCTGTGGGTCGATTACGAATTGCAGACCACCATCCCCGGGCTGTACGCCATCGGCGAGGCGAACTTCTCCGACCACGGTGCCAACCGCCTGGGCGCGTCGGCCCTGATGCAGTGCCTTAACGACGGCTACTTCGTCCTGCCCGTGACCATCGGCAACTACCTCGCCCAGCACTACCAGGACAAGGTCACCACGAAGGAGCCGGCGTTCGACGCCACCGTCAAGGAGGCCCGCGACCGCATCAACCGGATCGTCGGTATCGGCGGCAAGCGCACGCCCATGTCCATCCACAAGGAGCTGGGCCAGCTCGTGTGGGACCACTGCGGCATGGCGCGCAACGCCGAGGGACTGCGCAAAGCCATCGACGACATCCGCGCCCTGAAAGAAACCTTCTGGTCAGACCTGAAGGTCCCCGGCGACGTGATGACCACCAACCAGCCGCTCGAACGCGCCCTGCGCGTCAGCGACCTGCTGGAGCTGGGCGAGACGATGTGCCGCGACGCGCTGGCCCGCGATGAGTCGTGCGGCTGCCACCTCCGCGAGGAGCATCAGTCCGAAGAGGGCGAAGCGATCCGCAACGATGCGGACTACGCCCACGTCTCGGTATGGGAATACAAGGGCGAGGACCAGCCCGAGGCGATGCACAAGGAAACCTTGAACTACGAGGCGCTCAAGCCGACAACCCGGAGCTACAAGTAATGCGATTGATCCTGCACATCTGGAAGCAGGCGAGTGGGGCGCCCGACGGCAAGTTCGAGCGGTACGAGCTGGACGACATCGACAAGGACATGTCGTTCCTCGAGATGCTCGACTACCTCAACGAAACCCTGCAGGAGCAGGACAAAGAACCGGTCGTCTTCGACAGCGACTGCCGCGAAGGCATCTGCGGCACGTGCTCGCTGGTGATCAACGGCTACGCGCACGGCCCAGGCAACCGCTCAGCGACGTGTCAGAAATACATGCGCGATTACAAGGACGGCGAGGAGATCTGGATCGAGCCGTTCCGCGGTGGCGCGTTCAGCGTCGTCAAGGACCTGATGACCGACCGCAGCGCGCTGGACCGCATCATCCAGGCCGGCGGTTACATCTCCGTGCCCACCGGCCCCAAGCCCGAGCCCAACGCCAACCCCGTCCCCGCCGAGGACGCCGAGCGCGCGATGGATGCCGCGGCGTGCATCGGCTGCGGCGCGTGCGTCGCGCAGTGCCCCAACGGCTCGGCGATGCTCTTCACCGCGGCGAAGGTCTCGCACCTGGGCCAACTGCCCCAGGGCCAGCCCGAGCGCGACCGGCGCGTCGTCAATATGGTCGAGCAGCACGAGGAAGAGGGCTTCGGCTCGTGTACCAACCACGCCGAGTGCCAGGCCGCGTGCCCCAAGGGCATCAGCATCGATTTCATCGGCCAGCTCAACCGCGACTACAACCGCGCGATGGTCTTCCACCCCCATGAAAAACGCGGCATGCTGGCCAGCCAGTAGAACGCGCCGCACCCACCAACCCACGTTTAGCGAGTGGCACGAAGTGCCCCGTTTGTCTCGTTTGCCTGGTTGCCGCCGACAGCACCAAGATTTCGCGAATCCGCAATCAACACTGTCGCAATTACGCGATATTTATCTTCCCTTCCTCACGAACCGATAATATACTTCTGACGCCTGCGTGATTTGCTCCCCGCGAGGAACACGCCCATGGTCTTGCCCGTCCGCGTTCAAACCGTCCGCCCCCTCGTCCGCTATGTCGATGACCAGCAAGCGGTCATCGACACCCACTTTACCACCATCCTTCGCCCCGCCGAAGACACCCCGCCCCCGGATCAGGTGTTGGGGCGCACCGTGCATGTGCTGGTGGAGATCAACGGGACCGATGGCTTCCACGATGAGGGGGAGTGCCAGCTCCGCCTCGACGCCGGCCGCGGCTCGGTCCGCTTCGAGGTCGTCCAGCCCGACCGCTGGTGGCCCGCCGGCATGGGCACCCAAGCGCTCTACGAGCTGCGCATCGGCCTGGTCGCCGACGGCGAACTGGTTGACCATCATGCGGTGACGTTCGGGCTGACCAGCGTGCGGCGCGACCGCAAGTTCGATGTCGGCCACAACCCCTCGCTGCTGATCAACGGGCAGGTCATCGACATCGAGCAGGTCGTCATCGTCGATCGCATCGACGAGCGCGGCCTGCTGCCGGCCACCAGCGCGTCGCTGCTGCTGGTGCGTGACCACTACGGCTCAGACCTGCTCTACGACGCGGCCGACCGCGCGGGCATCCTGCTGGTGCAGTGCGTGCCGGTGGATGAGAACGGCTCGCCCGATCAGACGATCGGTGAACAGGTCGAACGCCTCGCGTCGCACCCGAGCCTCGCGGGTTACTTTGTGGGCCACCTGGGACGCCGCCGCGACGCTGTGACCCGGCAGATCCGCGGCATCGATCCGACGCGCGCCGTCTTCCGCCGTTTCCCCCTCGATCCCGCGGCGTAGAACAAGCTGCGTTGTTAAATCCGAAGTCCGAACTTCGAAATCCGAAAGAAGCTCAAAATCGAAAAATCACAATGCGCTGCGTGGTAGTCCGTTTCAGGATTCGAATTTCACCATTTTTTCGGATTTCGGGATTCGGGATTCGGATTTTCAAGACAGGGGCACTTCGTGCCGCCCGCTGAACATCGGTGCGTGGATACGCGGCATCGGATCAATGGTTGTTCGGCGCGACCAGCTCGTCGCGGTCGATGAGGCCGTCTCTGAGGCGGACGACGCGCTGGCAGCGTTCGGCGACGGATTCGTCGTGGGTCACCATGACGATGGTCAGCCCGCTGCGGTGCAGTTCATCGAAGAGGGCAAGGATCGCCTCGCCGGTTTTGCTGTCGAGGTTGCCGGTCGGTTCGTCGGCTAGCAGGAGGCTGGGCTGGGCGACGAGGGCGCGGGCGATGGCGACGCGCTGCATCTGCCCGCCGGAGAGCTCGGCCGGTCGGTGGTGCATCCGGTCGGTGAGGCCGACGCGTTCGACGGCTTTCTCCGCCATCGTGTTGCCGACGGCGGTGGAGTAGCCCTGATAGAACAGCGGGACGCGGACGTTCTCGCGCACGGTCAGTTGCGAGATGAGGTTGAACGCCTGGAACACGAAGCCCAGCCGCCGGCCGCGCACCTTGCTGAGCTGGTCGTCCTCCATCTGAGCGACGTCTTCGCCGTCGAGCAGGTAGCGCCCGGCGGTCGGGCGATCGAGGCAGCCGATGATGTTCATCAGCGTCGATTTGCCCGAGCCGGACGGCCCCATGATCGCCACGTACTGCCCGCGGGGGATGTCCACATCGACGCCGGCCAACGCCCGGACCGGGGGCGCGGCCTTGGACTTCTGGTAAACCTTCTCCACGCCTTCAATCCGCGCGACGATGTCGGCGCCAACGGCGGCACGGCCTGCAACGGGAGCGATCATGAGGATAGTTTAGGAGTCGAGGTTGCCGCGGTCGATGTCGATGATCATCATCGTCGGCAGCAGGTAGTTTGCGCCGCGATACGTATGCACCTGCCCGGAGAGGCGGAAGGTCGTCTGGTCGCCGTGCTTCTCGATGTATTCTTCCATGTCCTCGAGCTTGCGGCAGGGCTGGAGGATCATGGGGTTTTCGGGGGCGTCGGCCTGATCCGCCTCGAAGACAAACATCACGTGCGCCCCATCGGACGAACGTATGAGTCGGCCGCGTCGGTTGACGATGAAGGTGCCCTCGGGCAGGAGCCTGGGCTGCTCCCCCGCCCCGCCGCTGCTGCCCGGCGGGGTGGGCGCGATGCCAACGATCGCGGGGTCGAGATCGACCGTGGCCGCGGGCGCACCGATCCTTGATGGCTGATGGGTCACTTCCGGGTCGCGCGTGGGCTCGACCACCGGCGCGTCCCGCCGCTGATCCAGCAATTGCTCCATCACGTCGCGGGCGGACTGCTCGGCCTCGGCGTCCTCGGCGGTGACGGACGCGTCACCGCTCTGGGGTGACTCGACCGTCATCTCACCGTCGGTCTGCCCGTTGACCACGCCGACCGCCAGCAGGGCGACCACGGCTAGCAGCACGCTGATCCAGAGAGTGGGTTGGTGACGCATCGTCGGTTCCTTCCGTCGCAGTCACGGGGTTGGGATCAAATCGGTCAGGCGTACGCGATCCCCAGGTCGTCGAGCAGTCGCTTGGCCGAGGTTATCGCGACCTGCATCAACTGCTTCTGATCCATATCCGCCAGCGCGAGCGAGCCGGTGCCGCTGGCGTGCGTGGCGAGCACGGCCTTGGAGAACTTGAGGTGCGGCTCGAGTGTGCAGCCGCCCTCCCAGCCGGCCTTGGCCGCGTCTTCCAGGATGCGCCGGGCGTCGGTGTCGCCCTGGCCCATCGGCGTGTGCTCGCCGGTGGTCTTCTGATCCTTGAAGTGGAAGTAGTCGGTCTTGTCCTTCATCTTCTGCCAGGTGTCCCACCCGGCCTCGCCGGTGCGGATGTAGTTGGCGAAGTCGTAGATCAGCTTGAAGGTCTTTCCGTCACGCAGCTCGGCGATCTCGAGCACCCGGTCACTGTCGTCGCCGTAGATATCCGATTCGTTTTCGTGGTAGAGCACGAGGCCGAGTTGCCCGGCCTTGTCGCGGAGGCGATGGAGGTTGTCCGTCGCCTTGGCGCGCCACTGGTCGCGCGGGGCCTGGGCTTTGTTGAAGTAGCTGAACATGCGGACCGCGTCGCAGCCAAAGATATCCTTGAGCTTGCCGAGGTGCTCGAGCTTGTCGAGGTCGATCTTCAGGTCGTCGGCGATGTCGATCTTGCCGATCGGCGAGCCGAACATATTGACCTTCACGCCCGCGGCCTCGTAGCGTTTGGCGACCTGCTCGGCGAGGTCGAGCGGGAGGTTGGCGATGTTATGGCCATCGACGTTGCGCGGGTCGATGAGGCTCAGCCCGCCGTCGGCGAGGGCCTGGAGTTGATCGTCGGTCGAGCCGCCGGCTTCGTCGGCGAAAGCGCTGAGGGTCCAAGGCATCGGCGAAGTTATCCCGTAAGCATGGTTGAAGAAAACGAAGGGCGATCATCGGGGGACGTTGGAGTCGACCGGGATACGCCACGGGCGGATCCGATCGACGCCCCAGCGGCTAAACGCGTCCCACGAGAGGTACACCGTCACCAGTTGCTCCGAGCCCCCGACCGCGGCGCGGACCGCATCGACCTCGCCCTTATGGCCCCGCACACGAACCTGCGTGATGCGGAGCTGAGCCGTCGTCCCGGCCCCTTCGTCGTCGGGCGTCGCGGGGATCACGTTCGACCCGGTGACCGCGGCGACCGCTTCGTAGGTCAACGCCTCGGCACCGGTGGGCAGCGACAGCGCGACCGGGCCTTGGAGCGGGGTCTGCGAGACGATCTCGTCGATCGCGGCTGCCACCACCGCGCGGACGGTGCGGCCGTTGGGGCTGTTAAACGCGACGTCGCCGGTCTCGGCGGGGATGTTGACGTAAGACGGGCCTTGGCAGCCGAGCAGCACGAAGCTCGTGGCGATCAGGACGCTTAGAACGGGATAGCGGGGGGTAACCATGATCGGGGTC
Organism: uncultured Phycisphaeraceae bacterium; assembly: GCA_964614575.1. Classification (GTDB taxonomy): domain Bacteria; phylum Planctomycetota; class Phycisphaerae; order Phycisphaerales; family Phycisphaeraceae; genus JBGTLW01. Next base: position 5,855 of record CAZTLX010000003.1, read on the forward strand.
TCGCGATAGGAGCGGCGGGCATCGCCGGCCTCGTCGAGATTGTAACAAGTCGCGGGGTGGGCGCGGGTTTTGGCGCGGGGGGTATCCCCTCGAAGCGGGGTGGGGATACCCCGCTACAACTCGCTGCGCTCGCAGTGGCGGGCTTGGGGGCTGGGGTGTGTTGTTATTCGACGGTGACGGACTTGGCGAGGTTGCGGGGCTTGTCCACGTCGTGACCGCGCAACACCGCGGCGTGGTAGGCCAGCAGTTGCAACGGCACCACCGACACCAGCGGCTGCAACGGCTCGGAGACGTGCGGCACGCGGAAGACGAACTCGGCGTAATCATTGATCCGCTCGTCGCCCTCGGTCGCCACCGCAATGACCCGCCCGCCCCGCGCCCGCACCTCTTCGATATTCGAGATGACCTTCTCGTACTGGCTTCCCTGCGTGGCGACGAAGACGACGGGCATCCCCTTGTCGATCAGCGCGATCGGGCCATGCTTCATCTCCGCCGCGGGCATGCCCTCGGCGTGGATGTAGCTGATCTCCTTGAGCTTGAGTGCGCCTTCGAGCGCGACGGGGTAGTTGTACCCGCGGCCGAGGAAAAGCCAGTTATCCCGATCGACCACCTTCTCGACGCAGGTGCGGATGTGGTCGGACTGCGCGACGATCCGCGCGATGTGGCTGGGCACCTTCTCCAGCTCGGCGAGGTAGCCGGCGGTCGCTTCGTGGGAGAGGAACTTACGCCGTCCGATGTAGAGGGCGATCATCGTGAGTACGGTGACCTGGCCGACAAAGGCCTTGGTCGAGGCGACGCCGATCTCCGGCCCGACGCGCAGGTACACGCCCGCATCGGTATCGCGGGCGATGGTCGAGCCGACGGAGTTGACCACGCCCAGCGCCAGCGCCCCGCGTTCGCGGGCCTCGTGCAGCGCGGCGAGGGTGTCGGCGGTTTCGCCGGACTGGCTGATGGCCACGATGACCGAACCGTCTTCGATGATCGGGTTGCGGTAGCGGAACTCGGAGGCG
>CAZTLX010000003.1:6874-62438 GCA_964614575.1 uncultured Phycisphaeraceae bacterium
ATCTTGGCGAGGTCTTCGAGCAGGTATTCGCCGATGAGCCCGGCGTGGTAGGCGGTGCCCTGGGCGGTGAGGATGAACTTCTTGGCGCGGACCAGGTCGCGGGCGAGGTTGGTCAGCCCGCCGAGCACCACCTTGCCCTCGCGGGTGTCGATGCGGCCGCGGAGGCAGGTGCGGATCGCCTCGGGCTGCTCCATGATCTCCTTGAACATGTAGTGGTCGTAGCCGCCCAACTCGATCTGCTGCAGGTCCAGCTCCAGCTCGGTGACCTCGGGCGAGACCTCGATGTCGTCGATGGTGGTCGTGCGGAACTGCGCGACCCACGGCTGGCCGCTGCCGTCACGCGTGTCCTGCGGCCCGGCGCAGAGGCGGGCGACCTGGTAGTCGTCGAGCGTGATGACCTGCGTGGTGTGGGCGATGATGGCGGATGGATCGGACGCGACGATGTAGCTGTCTTCCGCGATGCCGATGATCAGCGGGCTGCCCTTGCGGGCGGCGACGAGGGTGTGCGGCTCGCGGTCGCAGATCACGGCGATGGCGTAGGCGCCGGTGACTTCCTGCAAGGCCTTCTGGACGGCGCGTTCCAGCGCGTTGTCCGGGCCGTCGGCCGGGTCGTAAAGTTCGGCGATGAGTTTGGTGAGGACCTCGGTGTCGGTCTCGGAGTAGAAGGTGTGGCCCTTGCCTTCGAGGTATTTGCGCAGGGTGGCGTAGTTTTCGATGATGCCGTTGTGGACCAGCGCGATGGTGTGGCCGGAGCGGGTCTGGCCTACGTGGGGGTGGGCGTTGGCCTCGGAGGGTTCGCCGTGAGTGGCCCAGCGGGTGTGGGCGATGCCGAGGCAGGCCTCGAAGCGTTCGGGGTCTTTCTCGATGATCGCTTCGAGCACACTGACGCGGCCGACGGACCGGCCGACCTCGATGCCCTGACCGGTGGTCATCGCTAACCCGGCCGAGTCGTACCCGCGGTACTCGAGTCGTTTTAAGCCTTCGATCAACAGCGACGCCGCCGGACGGTCGCCCACATAAGCCACGATGCCACACATGTGATATTCCCTGGGGTGGGCGGGAGAGACAGGCCAGCTTCAACCGCTACGTTTTTACCTCATCGTCCAGATGATGCCGCCGATTATACGACGCGGCGCGCTTCCCAGTTCAAATCTTCGGGCACCACGCGGATCGCCTTGCGGCCTGTAGGGCCTGCGCCGACTGGCGCGACCGGCACATGATGCGTCAGCCGAACCGCGCCCCGCGCTTCCTCCGGCAGCACGATCTCCCAGAACCCCTGCCCCGCCGGATAACGCTCGCTGGTCATGCACGGCGCGCCCGCGTTGATCGAGGCAAACGGCGGGTTGCTCGGCGGCCCGGGCAGCAACGCCCAGGGCTTGTGGATGTGCCCGTGCAGATAAATCACCCGGGCCGCGCACTCATCCAACGCCTCACGCAATGCGTCCCGCTCGCGCAGGTCGTGCGAGCGGTGGCGCGGCGTGAGCGGCGGCTCGATCACCGGGTAATGACACAACACCAGCAACCCTTGCTCCGCCTTCATCCCGACCAGCAGCTTCTTGGTTTCGGCTAGCTGTTCTTTGCCCAGCTCGCCGCTGGAGGAGAGCACCCGCGGCACCGCCGAGTCCAGCGCGAGCAACTGCCAGACCGGGGTCAGCGCGGCGAAGCTCGGGAACGACGTCGGGATCAGCCCGTCCATCAGCGTCTCGATCCGCCGCACCCGACGCGACCCGAACGTATAACGGTCGTGGTTGCCCGGCACCAGCACCACCTGCGCCCACTCAGCCAGCGGGCGGATGAACCGCTCGATGTCCGCAAACTCATCTTCCAGCGACGTGGTCGTCACATCCCCCGAGAACAGCACCGCGTCCGGCTTCAGCTCGGTGATCCGCTCGACCAGCGGATCAAGCAACGCGTGATTGAACCGATTGCGCCGGGTCAGCACGAGGTTGGTATGACCGAGGATGCGGCGGCTAAGGAAGTATTGCTTCCGCTTCAACCGCTTCGCGTACACATGGATGTCACCGACCAGAGCGATCCGCACGTTACGCCACCTCCGTGCCGCAGACGCCTACCGGTTCGCAACCGGCATCCTCCGCTTCGGCCGGCAGCGCGTCCTCCACGCTCATGCCCGGCCCATCCTGTTCATAAAACCGCCCGAGCACCGCGTGCCATTCATCAAACGACTTGACCGCGATGAACGCGGCTTTGACGGCCTCGGCCTCCGGGTGGTGCCGCGCAAAGCGGATGCCGAACTTGCGCATCATCCGCGACGCCGACCCCTCGCCGTGCAACGCGACCGACAACTCGAAGTGCTCGCGCAGCACGCCCCGCTGCTCGTGGATCGTCGGTGGCCGCTGCGCTTCGATCGGGTCTCCCGCCATGATCGCGCGGGCCTGGCGGAACACCCACGGGTTGCCGATGCACCCGCGCGCCACGCTGACCCAATGCACGCCCGTCTGCTGGATCATCGCGAAGATGTCGGCCGCGCGCCAGATGTCGCCGCTGCCGCCGAGCGTGAAGCCGGGCGTGTGGCCGTAGTCCGCGACGATCCGCCGCAGCGCCTCCCAGCGTGACGGCCCTAGGTACTTCTGCTCGACCGTCCGGCCATGCACTGTCGCGCCGGCATAACCCGCCTTGATCGCCGCCTCCAGCACCCTCCGGAAGTTCGCCTCGGCCTCGGGCGAATCGTCATACGCCCGGCGAAGCTTCACCGTCAGCGGTACATCGGCCCCCACCGCCTGCGCGACCGCGTCCAGAATCGCCGCCGCTTCCTCCGGCACGCTGAGCAGGTGCCCGCCGCGGGCTTTTTTCTTGATCTTCTTCACCGGGCACGCCAGGTTCACATCGACCACGTCGTAGCCGAGTTGCACGAGGATCTTCGCGCCCGCGGCGATATCCGCGGGGTGGCTGCCCATCAATTGCCCGGCGATGGGGTGATCCGCCTCGTCCAACTCCGCCGCGGCCAAGCCCTTGCCGCCGTGGATCAGGAATTGATCGAGCATCGCCTCGGTGATGCAGTACGGGCAGCCGTGACGCCGGGCGATCATCCGCATCGCGGCATCGGAATAGCCCGCCAGCCCCGCCTGGTAAAACGGAGCGTCGATCAGGACCGCGCGGGGCATGTCGGCGGCGGTGTGTTTGCCCAGTTGCAGCATGGTCGGCATTATAAGCCGATATGAAAACGTCCTTGCCTCGCCTGTTGTTGTTGCTGATGGTGTTCGGCCTGTTCACCGGCTGTCGCGCCCAGCGGGTCACCATGCTCGACGCCGACACCCGCGACCGCCTCCGCAAACTGCCCTACCCCGCCGACGCCGAATACGGCCCGGACCTGGACATCGTCGTCACCAAGAGCCGCCTCAACCTCCTGCTCTCCAACCGCGAACCGAGAACCTACGACGGCCGCGAAATATGGCTCAACCGCCAGTACGTCTGGGAGGCCGACACCATCGCCATCGGCGGCGGCAACCGCTACACCCTCACCAACTTCATCAACCTCCACGGCGAGCCGTTCCCCACCCCCGGCTTCCTCCGCCCCGACAAGGGCGCGCCCGTCGTCCTCGCCGAACTCTACGACCCCCAATCCAAAACCCGCAACCGCCTGCTCGTCCAGACCATCGATGACCGCCCCGTCGGCGTCGAAGGCCAGGAATAAACCACCCCACTCCCTACTCCCTACTCTCCACTCTCTACTCCACACTCTCCACCCCCCACGCCCTACTCCCATGCCCACCCCCCCCACCTTCAAAAACTATAAAAAACTCCTCTGCAAAGTCCCCGGCCTCAACCTCACCGTGGACCTCTCCCGCATGGGCCTGCCACGCACGTTCCTCAAAGACATGGCCCCCGCCATGCAACGCGCCTTCGACGCCATGGATCAGCTCGAAGCCGGCGCCATCGCCAACCCCGACGAAAACCGCATGGTCGGCCACTACTGGCTGCGCCACCCCGACCTCGCCCCCAGCCCCGACCTGCGCGACGCCATCACCGCCACCCTCGGCAAGGTCAAACATTTCGCCGCCGAGGTCCACGCCCGCACCATCAAGCCCCCCAAGGCCGCCCGCTTCACCGACCTGCTGCTGATCGGCATCGGCGGCTCGGCGCTGGGCCCGCAGCTCGTCGCCGACGCCATGAGCAACCTCACCGGCCGCGACAAGCTCCGCGTCCACTTCCTCGACAACACCGACCCCGACGGCATGCTCCGCACCCTCAACGCCCTCGGCACCCGCCTCCGCTCTACCCTCGTCCTGGTCGTCTCCAAGTCCGGCGGCACGCCCGAGCCCCGCAACGCCATGCTCATGACCAAGGCCGCGTTCACCAGCACCGGCCTCGATTTCGCCCCACAAGCCGTCGCCATCACCGGCGAGGGGTCCAAGCTCGACCAGCTCGCCGTCAAAGAACGCTGGCTCGAACGTTTCCCCATGTGGGACTGGGTCGGCGGACGCACCTCCGTCATGGCGACCGTCGGCCTCGTGCCCGCCGCCCTGCAGGGCATCAACATCGATCAATTCCTCGACGGCGCCGCCCGCATGGACCAGGCCACCCGTCAGCATGACGTGAAGAAAAACCCCGCCGCTCTCCTCGCCCTCGCCTGGCACCACGCCACCGGCGGCCGCGGCGACAAAGCCATGGTCATGCTCCCCTATAAAGATCGCCTGCTCCTGCTTTCACGCTACCTCCAGCAACTGGTCATGGAATCGCTCGGCAAAAAACACGACCTCGACGGCAACGTCGTCCACCAGGGCCTCAGCGTCTACGGCAACAAAGGCTCCACCGACCAGCACGCCTACGTCCAGCAGCTCCGCGACGGCGTCCACGACTTCTTCGTCACCTTCATCCAGGTGTTGGAAGACACCAGACCCAGCCGCAAGTCGGCGGACGTCGAAGTCGCCCCGGATGAACTTCCGGGGGTGACCAGCGGGGACTACCTGCTCGGCTTCCTGCTGGGCACGCGCGAGGCGTTGTACGAGGAAGGCCGGCAGTCGATCACCCTCACCATCCGCCGCCTCACCCCGCAGACCCTGGGCGCTTTGATCGCGCTCTACGAGCGGGCCGTGGGCCTGTACGCCACGCTGGTGAACATCAACGCCTACCACCAGCCCGGCGTCGAGGCGGGCAAGAAAGCGGCCGCGGACGTCCTCGACCTCCAACAAAAACTCATCGCGCATCTACAGGCGCACCCCGGCACCTGGCAGAGCCCCGAAGACATCGCCGCCGCGCTGGGCGATGAGACCTTCGCCGAAACCCTCCACCACCTCGCCGACCACCTCGCCGCAAACAAGCGGCACATCGCGAAGAAGGGCGCGAAGTTTCAGGCTCTGTGACGACTCGTCGAAAGCGGTCAATGACAACTTCAAGGCCTGTTTAATATCCTGACATTTTCGTATGCCCTTGGGGTTTTAATGGCCGAGTACCTTGCGCTTTCGATCGTTTCACCGCACGGCAGCAACATCGCGTCGGGCAAAAAGACGATAGAGGTGCGGGCCTGGCAGCCGCCAGAGCTACCGGTTCGGAACCTTTTGATCGTAGAGAACACGATCCCCCTGACTCAAGCCGGACAGGTCGATCCTGATGGCAAAGCGGTCGCCCTCGTGGACGTTGTGCGCGTTGAGCCTTGGTTGCCGACGCAGGTCGCAGCCGCCTGTTCCGACGGATGGGAGCCGGGTTACTTCGCCTGGCACTTAGCGCATGTGCGGCCGCTCTCCGCACGCCTGCCCGTGATCGCGTCAAGAAAACTGTACAAGGTCGCGTTGGCGGATGCGCTTAGCGGGTGAGGGCGTAGAGGAGGATGTTGGCGTTGATCTGGCGGGCGTTGCGGACCTCGTTTCCGCCGCAGCAGCAGCACCCTTTGCCGGCGTTGGCGGTGTCGTTGAGGCCCTGGGGGGAGAAGACCAGCGCGAGCCGGCCGTCGCGGGTCAGGCCCCAGAGTTTTTCGTTGCCGGTCGGCCGTTTCATCTCCAGGCGGTCGATCTCGTAGAGTTGCTGGAACAGCGGGTGGTCGGGTTCGAGGGGGCTCAGCGCGTCGGGGCCGAACAGTTCGTCGATCACCGCGCGGAAGTTCTCGGCCCATGCGGCGTTGGAACACCCGGCGGAGGCGAGCAGGAACCCGCCGCGGTCGAGGTAAGCCTTGAGGTTCTCCTTCTCTTCGGCGTTGAGGGTGAAGTCGCCCTCGCCGGTCATGATGGCGAAGGGATGATCGAACAGCGCTGCGTCGCCGAGCTCGACGCGCTCGAAGGCGCGTTGGATGTTCAGCTCGGTTTCGCGGGCGAGGCTGACGAGAAAACCCTCGGCAAAGCACACGCCAGTCTTGCCCCCGCCATAGACCAGGTTCGCGACTTTGACCCGCCCCTCGGCCGGGGCGTCGGTATCGGCGTCGTCCGTTGACTGACCCACCGCGGCCTCAAGCCCCAGCACCATCGCCAGCATCAGCACGAGAAACACCGAGATTTGACGCAGGCAACGCGAGAGATCTTTTTGTGGTGTGATCATGATGGATTCTTTCAAGCTACGGTGCCTCTTCCGCGAGGCGGTTGAAGTATTGGTGGGTCAGGTCGCGGTAGGCGGGCGGGGCCTGGTCGAGGATCGCGTCGCGCAGACGGCGCTGCGGGTCGGCGGTGTCCTGGGTATGCGTGACGGTGCCCTGCGCGGCATCGATTTCGGGCTGCGGCGGCGTGGTGGCTTGCGCGTTGGCATCGAGGTACCCGCCCCCGGACAGCGAAGCATCCAGGCGCTGACGCAGCGCTTCGAGCGTGGTCACCGCGCCCTTGCCCGCGTCCCGCACGCCTGCCGCCCACTGCCCCGTGGCACCCAGCCCGCTGCCCCCGGCACCCTGCCCCGCGCTGCTGCCTTGCCCGGCCTTCGGCTCCTGACCCGGCGCGTCGCCCGGGTTCGGGCAACTACCCGTGCGGCAAAGGCCCAACGCCTCGAGCGCATCGGCCAGCCGCGTCAACTGCCCGCGGATCGGCTCGTCCTGACGCTGCGCCTCGTCCCGCAGGTCGGTCGCGAGGGCCGCGGCGTCTTCCTGGAAACCGCCCAGGTCCTGCTCCAACGCCGCGAGCGCCTCGGGGTCGGGCGACGCGACGGCCAGCGCATCGGCACGCTGCTGCAACTGCCCCGCCCGCGAGATCAGATCAAGCAGCCGCTCATACAACTGCGGCAGCATCGACGCCACGCTCCCGTCTTCACCCTCCCCCGCCGAGGGCGCGGCTTCGTCGCCGCTCTGCCCCGCGTCCGTGGCGTCCTCGCCCGGTATCGATCCCGCCTCACCCGCTTGCGGCTGCGGCCGGCGTGGCGTGATCTGAAACACGCGCGACCGCGCATCGCCCGCCTCCACGCGGAAGCGGATCGGCTCGCGCACCTGCGCGAAGGTGTGGGCAAATGCCCCCGGCTCGCCCACCGACGCCATCGCCCAGCGCTTGGCTTCGCGGTCCTCGGAATCGAGTTGCACCAACGCCGCGTCCTGCGCCAACCGCCCCGCGGTCGTGGCCGAGACCCGCACATCCTCGCCGACCGTCGGCTCGCGCGGCTCGATCGTCACATCCAACTGCGTCAGCGCGAACGGCGGGTGATCGCCCCAAGGCAAGGCGAGGCGCACCAGCCCGCCGCCCAGCAGGCCCGGGTGGATCAGCAGCACGATCAGCCAGCCGGCGGCGGCGGCGTAGAGGTTGCCCGCCTGCCGGTGCAGCGTGCGGCGGTCGATCACCGCGTCGCGATCCGTCTGCTCCATCTGCTCGAAACGGAACAGAGCACGTTGGTGCGCCCGCTGCGCGAGCGTGGCGGCAAACCGATCGGCCGGGTTGTGACGCAAAGGCCCGACCTGGATACCGCTGACCAGCGCGTTGTCGTCCGCACGCGTGCGGCGTTCGAGCGTGCGGACGTCGCCGAGCAGTTCGCGTTCGGCCTCGCGCCGCTCTCGTCGGTGCCACAACACCAGCCCCGGCAGCAACAGCAGCAGCCCGCCGAACAGGGCCCAGCGTGCCGGGGTCGGCAGCGGCCAGGCGGCGTCGAGGATCACGAGCAGCAGCAGCGCCAAGAGCCATACCGCGAGCCCGCGCAACGCCGCGGCAAACCACGCGTACAGCCGACGCGATCGGCCCAGGTCCGCCAGCCGTTGACGCAGCGGGTCCACCACCTCGGCGGGCACGGTTCGGATTGGTTGGATGGCTTGGGTCACAGCAGCCCCACGCGGCGTCGTAAATACCACTCGAGCCCCAGCAGCCCGGCGACGGCGGCCAGCACCGGCCACCTTGCAAAATCATAGCGCGGTTCGACATCGCGCTGCCGCGCCACCTGCACACTTTGCAGGTGCTCGACCAGACGATCGGCTTCATCGAGCCCGAGGCAGAGGCCGCCGGTCGCATCGGTCAGCGTCCGCAGCACCTGCGGCCGGGCCGAGGGGTCCTGCCGTTCCGCCGACCGATCGGCCACGGCGAAGCGGCTGAGCATCGGCGCCGCGGGGTCGAGCATCGCCGACGCACCCGCATCATGCAGCGCGAGCTGATAGACGCCGACCGCCTGGCCCTCGATCACGCCGCGGAAGTTCGGCGACTGCGGCCCGTCGCGCTGCAGATCGATCGTCGTGGTCTGCCCGCGGGGGCCGGTGATGCGAAGCTGCGGGGCGAAGCGGTCATCGGTGACGTAGCGCGTCGAGACGGTGGCGGTCACCGGCTGGCCCGGCTCGGCGGAGAGGCGGTCGAGGGTGAGCGACACCTCCTGGCCGGGCAGGAAATCGCCGCCGGTCGCCAGCCACTGGATCGCGCGCGACCAGAAGACCTGATACACGCCGGCCTGCTCATCCGCGGCCGGCGGCAGCAGGCTCCAGCGCCACAGCCCGTCGGTCAGCACCGCGAGCACGCGCCCGCCGCCGACGCGCTGCGTGGCGACCGCGGCCATGCCTTGTTCCGTTGCGCCCGTCGTCGATTGCCGCAGCAGCACCAGCGACGCGGCGCGTTCGCGCTGCACGCGCGTCGCCGCGATCATGCCCGGCAGGCGGGTGATCACGGCGTCGGCCGCGCCCGCCTCGTCAAACGCGAGCAACGGGTTACCGCGCCCCGCCTGCGTCACCTCCAGGCGAAGATCACGCACCGTCGTCTGCCCCCACTGCACCGGCAGCAGCGACTCGATACGCGACAACGCGTCGCGGCCCAGCGGTGAGTCATCGAACGGCTTGCCGCGGGCCAGCACCAGCGCGCCCCCGCGCTGCCGCACATAATCCGCGAGCATCGCCCCGCGCGCGCCGCCGAAGAACGCTTCGCACGATCGGCCGAGGATCACAACATCAAAATCGTTAAGCGTCGCCTGATCGATCGGCATCAGCGATTCGTGATCCGCGACCGCCGCCCGCGGGTCGCGCACGATCGTGGTGCGCTGCGGGGCGGCCTGAAACACCGCGGTCAGCTCCACCTGCGGGTCGGCGGCGAGCGCGCGGGCCAGCGCCTGCGTGTCCCAATATGGCCGGCCTTCAAACAGCGCGACGCGGATGCGCTGCCGCGAGACCTGCACAAACACGTCCGCGGTGTTGTTGTCGAGATAAGCCTCGGGCGTGGCGTCCTCCGCCAGCGTGGCCCGCAACCGATAGTGCCGCGGGGTCACCGTCTGCCCCGGCTCGGCCTCCGCGGTGACCGTAAACGTCTCACGCAACGAAGCCTCATCCAGCGTGACCTCGCGCGACGCCAGCAGCCGATCACCCTCGAACAGTTCGAGGTTGACACCGCGGCCCGCGAGCCCGCGCTGCGTGAGCGATGCGGTGAGCGTGGTCTGTTGCCCGTCAAACAGGAAGTCGCTGCCCGCCCAGGCCTGCACGCCTAAGTCAACGCTGTCGCGCACCTGCCCGACCGGGACGGCGAAGATCGGCCGACCCGTGGCGGCGAAACGGTCGAGCAACGCGCGGTCCGCTCCGCCGCGCGTGTCGTGCCCGTCGCTGAGGATCAGCGTGATCGCCTCACTGCCCGGCGCAGCGTGCAGCCGCGCCACCGCGTCCAGCAGATTCGTCGCGCCGCCCGTCGGTTGCAAGGCGGTCAACCGCGTGGTGTCGATGCCGCGCACGGCCGCGTCGAACGCAAACAACCGCGGCTGCGAGACGGCCCGCAGTTTGACTAGCGTCGGTTCATCGAGCCAGGCGTCGCGCACCGCATCGAGCCGCGGTGATGCGGCGTCGCCCAGCGTCGCGTCCGGCTGGGCCATGCTCGCGGAGGTGTCGAGCAGGATGTTGAGCGTCGGGGGTGACGTGCGTGAGTCGGCATGATCCAGCGTGCTAGGCCCCAAGAGCAACCAAAGCAACAACGCCAGCGCGGTGAACCGGCAACCGATCAGCAACGCCCGACGCACCGCCGAAGCTTCCTGCGCGCGACGCGCATATAACCAGCCCCAGACCCCCGCGGCCGCGAGCGCCGCGATGAACAGCAGCAGCATCGGCAACGGCGGGCGATAAAGCATCGCCAACTCCGGAGCGGAAAACTCAGGCATGCCTCACCCCCGCCCCTATCTGAGCCACCGGAAGGGGAGTTGTGCTTGATGGGCTCGACCACGCCAGCAGGGCCGCGCCTTCTGCGATCAGCAGCAGCAACGCCGCGAGCACCAGATACGGCCACAACGGCTGGGCTTCGGTCCGCAATGGCGGCGGCGCGAGGTCGGCGGTTGTGCCAGCGGCGGCCGCGATCTTCGAGGCGGGTTCCTCGGCCACGCGCAGGTCGCTCTCGTCGGGGTGCAGCTCGACCCACGCGCGCGGTGTTTGGGTTTGCATCTCGTCTTGCAACAACCCCACGCGCTCGGCGGTGATGTCCTGCACCATGTCGCCGGGCTGCGGGTTGGGCGGCAGCGGGCGGCCGGGCGCGAGGTGGTGCGCGAGCTGTTGCATGAGGCCGACGAACGCCGGGCCTTTGGGCAGATCGGTCGCGGCGGCGTTGAGCGGGAAGCCGAGCACCGCGATACGCCCCGGCCCGACCCAGCGTGTCGCCGCGGCCGGCGTGCCGTCGTCAAAGATCATCAACGGTTCGGCGGCGGTGGCGAGGCGGCCTTGCATCGAGGCGCGGATCGGCTGATCGACCAGCCCGCTGCGGGCCGCGCCCTCGAAGACCGCCAGCAGCGGGTCATCAAACCGTGCGTTGGCGAGCGTGCGCTGATCGATGCGCCAGGCCTCGGGCTCGATCACGCGCAGGTCGTCGGGAAGCTCACCGAGTTGTGCGGTCGCGTCGGCGCTGTCGATCACCCACACCACGCCGCCGCCGGCCGCGAGGTGGTCGCGCATAGCGGTCAGCGTCGCGTCGGGCAATCGGCCCGCATCGAAGATGAACCACGTGCCCGGCGCGTCGTCGCGCGAGATGTCCGGCGCGGCATCCGGGGGCCGCGTCCGCAGCGCGACGCCCGTGTCCCCTTGCTCACCGGGCACCAGCGCCCGGCTCACGAAGAACGCGGTGGTGTCCGGGTCTTGCGGATCGGCCGCGGTCAGCAGCGTGATCGGCCGCGCAGGTGCCACCTCCACCACCCGGCCTACCGCATCATCCAACGGCAGCGCATCATCAGCACCCATCAACGCAAACCGCAGCACGTTGGCACCCACCGCTTCCGGCGTCCAGCGCCAGGATAATCTTGCAGTCGCGCCGGCGTCGAGGGTCACCGAACGGTCGCCATCCTGCGGGGCTTCGAAGCGCACCGTCACCCGGCGGGGCGCTTCGCCGAGGTTCGCGACCTCGACCGACACCAGCGCCGGTTGCCCCGCGATCGGCGTGGTGGGTTCGACGCGCGGCCGACGCAACGCGATATTGTCTGTCGGCCCGGCCAGGTGGTGCGTGCGCAGCGCGATGCCCCGGGCCGCGGCCGAGGACAGCGCTTGGCCCGGCCAGGTCGTGGCCTGCGCGTCGGTAAACAATTCGAGGTGCGGCAAGCGCCGCGCCGGAGGGTCGCCCGGGGTCTGCATCGCCATGCTCAGCGCCGCCGCGATGTCGCCACGTTCGTGCGTCGGCTCGGCCGCACGCAACCTTGCCCGCAGCTCGCTGAAGTTGCCGGTCGGCTCGGGCAGCAGCGGTTGCGGTTGCGCATCGATGAGGATGATCGTGGCCCGATCGCGCGACGGGTCCAGTTCGTCGAGCGCGTTCAACGCGCGGCGGCGGGCCTCATCGAACAGCGTGGCTCCGTCGGCCGTGCGCGTCATCGAAGCGGAGCGATCGACCAGCAGCGACACCAGCAACCCGCGCTCGCCGGCCAACGGCTTGGCGTCGAGCCACACCGGCTGCATGAACGCGGCCACCAGCAGCGCCAGGGCCGCGATGCGCAGCAGCATCAGCAGCCAGTGCCGCGGCCGCAGCATCCGGGACGTGTCGGTCACCGCCTGCCGCACAAACCGCGTCGCGGGGAAGTCCATCACCCGCCCGCCCCGTCGGCTCAGCAGGTGCGCGACCAACGGCACGCCTACCGCCCCCGTCAACGCCCACGCCCACCACGGCGCCAGCAGCGACACCGCCGCGAACGCCGGACTAAGATCGTGTCCCGCGGAGATGAAAAGCCATCCGATCATCTGCTTATCTTAAGGAACCCCCCGACATGGCCAAGGCCAAGCCCGCCCCCACTGCAAACGATGCACCCCCGCCCCCGGAAGCCAGCCCCATCCCTGTCGGCCGCAAGGCCCCCGCGTTTCGCCTCCAGGACCAGCACGGCCAGACGCACACGCCCGCCGATTACGCCGGCCGCTGCGTCGTGCTTTACTTCTACCCCAAGGACGACACCCCCGGCTGCACGACCGAGGCCTGCGGCTTCCGCGACCACGAGGCGGCCCTGAAAAAAGCCGGGGCCGTGGTGCTCGGCGTCAGCCCCGACGATGAAGAATCCCACGGCAAGTTCGCCGCCAAGTTCAGCCTCGGCTTCCCGCTGCTGGCCGACCAGGATGCGAAGGTCGCGCAGAAGTACGGCGTGTGGCAGGAGAAGAACATGTACGGCCGCAAGTACATGGGCGTCGCGCGGACGACCTACCTCATCGGGCCCGACGGCAAGGTCGCCCACCGCTGGGACAAGGTCAAGCCCAAGGACCACGCGGACCAGGTGCTGGCCGCGGTGACGGCGGTCACGTTGACGGGGAAGGATTAACCCGAAGCAAGCCAAACCCCTCTTTCGCCGCGGCGAGAGTTCGTTAGGATGCAGACGCGTCGGTCGTCAGGACCCGTTGTCCTCTGGCCTGCCGGGCTAACCTGATCAGACCGGCCCCCGACACGAGAAAGGAGTCTCCCCATGGCCAAGAAGAAGAGCACGAAAAAGAAAACGACCAAGAAGAAAGCGGCGAGCAAGAAGGCGGCCATCGCCGAGGTCCCGGCCGAGGAAGCCAAGCCCTCCGGCAAGCCGAAGAAGAAGCCGGCATCCGCCAAGCGTGCGGCCAAGCCCGCGTTAGCCGCGGCGATCAAGCAGCCGGTGGCGCTGACCTACGACCAGATCGCGGCCCGCGCGTTCGTGGTCTGGGAGCGCAAGGGCAAGCCCGACGGCCAGGACGCCGCCAACTGGAAAGAAGCCGAAGCCGAGCTGCTCGCCGAGGCGCAGCAGCGCGGCTAAACGGTTGACGCGTTGATGATGAGTCCACAAACACGCCGGCCCATCGCCGCGGGGCTTTCGCCGTGCCTGAGGCAGCAGTATCAGCGGGCGTAAGACCGATCCTCCGCCGCGACGTTGCGGCATCTCAAGCCTCTACGCCGCGGTTTGATTGGACCGCAGGATGCCGGGTTTCCGCCGTCAGCAGTCAGTCCGCGAGGTGCCGCCGTCGTCGAGCCAGGAGCGAAAGGCCGACCGCGGCGAAGGCCATTGCGGAGGCGGGCTCGGGGATGACGGCATTGAACTCGAGGCTGGTCGCGTTGACGACAAACTCACCGCTGAAACCGACGAGGTCGGTGGAGTAGCTGAAATCATCGGCCTCGAAGTCGGTGCCGGCAAACGTCAGCAGCGTGTAGGTCTGCGTGGCGAGGTCACCGGCGTCGTCGAAGTGGAAATTCCAGGTGCCGGCGTCGCCTTTGAGCAGTTGGCCGGTGATGGCGACAAGGTCGCTTTCGGCTGCGCCGAGCTCGAAGTCCATCTGCCCGCCGCCGTGCCAAGTCAGATCGCCGTCGATGTTCAGTGTCCCGGGCGAGTTGCCGGGGGCGAGGTTGCCGGCGATATAGCCGATCGAGGCGGTCGAAGTGTGGCTGACCGACCCGCCATTGGTGACGTTGAGCGTCCCGTCGCCGCCGCCGCCGACCCACAGGGTTGAGACTTGCACGCTTGAGTCGGCCCCGTCGACGTTGACCGTTCCGTTGGACTCCGCACGCTGCCCGATGCCGAGCAAGTTACTGCTGAGCGCCCCGCCTTCCTCGACGTCGATCGTGCCCTCGCCGTAACCGCCGACGTACATGCTAAAGGCGTTAGACCAACTCGACCCGTTGCCGGTGATGGTGGCGTTGCCGATCGAGCCGACATTGAGACCGAGGAAGCTCTGCTGGGTGTACACATCGGTGCCGCCGTAGGAGCCGAGCAATTCATAATCGGGCGCGGCATTCGACAGCGTACTGCCGCCGTTGATCAGCAGCGTGCCCGCGTGGCCGGTCTGGTTGCCGATGATCACCGCTTTGACGCCGCTGTCGATGTCGCCGTTAGCGCCATTGGTCATGGTCAGGGTCGGGTCGTTGCTGTCGTGGCTGACCACCAGCGCCCCGGCCGGGTCAACGGTGAGCGTCCCGCTGTTCTGCGTGGTGTCGGACGTGACGTTAAGGTCCGCCCACGACAGGGGTGCCGTCGCTAAGGCCACCACCGCCAACGCCCCGAGACTTCGCCACGACGCCAGATTCATTTCAAACGATCGGTTTGCTTTCGACATCACCCGCTCCCTTATGCGATCAGAACTCAAGTCAATGCGATGCCGACAGCCCCGGCAACGCCGATCCACCGCGACCTTGCAAGGGTCACTCAAGCCGACAGACCAAACCAGGCCTCACGCCCGGACCCTTGCCAAGCGTTTCGAAATCCACAAGGAGAGAGCCCCCCCCATCAGACCCTCATGGAGCCATCAACCCGTGGCCGACACACTTCCCGAGCAGTTTAAAAGTACAACATTGTCACGACCACCCTGATCACGGAAAAATAACAACAAACCTGTCCACATGTGGCGTATTGTCTTCGTTCCCTGGCGCTCCCGTCACATCATGGAGCCTTGGGTGTTTTGAGACTTTCGGGGGACTGGGGGATAGAAGTCGATCATTTTGGTGCCGGACAGCACGGTCACCCCCACCCGGCCTCCCTCGCACAAAAAGGCGGAGGTGTTGGAGACTGACCGCCGCCGCCGCGGGGGGCGCTTGACCAAACTGTCTTCCAGACCGATACTTGTGTTTCGCGCCCGGCGGCGATCGGGCGGTGGATTTCCTATTGGTTCTGGAGTGCCCGCATGAAGCCTCTGCCCCGTCTGGCCGTGATCCTCGTTCTGGCCGCGGCCGTGGCCGGTTGTGAGTCGGCCAAGACTGATTCGTCAAAGCCGCTGCGTCCGGCGGCGTCGGTGAAGACCGGCCTGCCCATCGAGCCCTTCGACGCGCTGGAACTGGGTTACGTGACGCGTTGGGTGGCGGATCTGAACCTGCCCAAGTCGCAGACGATCCGCCACATCACCGTGCTGGAAGAGCTGGGGCTGGTGGTCACCATCGAGCGGCCGACCAACCTGGTCTCGGGCATCGCGCTGCGTGACGGCAAGGTGCTCTGGCGGCAGGTGGTGGGCAACGTCCAGGAGAGCTTGCATCCGGCGCAGGCGGTCAACGAAACGCAGTTGCTGGTGAACTCGGAAACGCGCGTCTATCTGCTCAGCGCCGCGGATGGGCGCGTCGAGGGGATCTCCGACCTGCAATCGACGGTGATCAGCAGCCCGGCGATCTTCGGCGACTTCGCGGTGTTCGGCGGGCGCAACGGGGTGGTTTTTGCGCACGACATCCGGGCCGGGTTCTCGAAGTGGTCATACAAACTGACCGCTTCGATCCTCACCGGGCCGGTCGCGTCCGGCAGCAATGTGTTCGTCGCCGACTCGGCCGGCGCATACGCGATGTTCGACGGCAACGATGGCACGCTGCTTTGGCGCAACCGGACCTGGGGCGGGGTCACGGCTCAGCCGGCGGTATCGCTGTCGGGCATCTACGTTGCCTGCCGCGACCGCTCGCTTTATGCGTTCAACCGCATCGCGGGCAACGACGTCTGGATCTACCGCACGACCGTGCCGCTGACCGATGACCCCAAGCCGTTGGGACGCCTGATCCTCCAGCCGGTGCCGGGCCAGGGCCTGCACGCGATCGGCGCGGCGGACGGCGAACTCAAATGGACCTACCCCGACGCGATTTCGCCGGTGAAGCTGGTCGGTGACAACATGCTGTTCATGGCCCCGGGCAAGCTGCTGCTGCTCGATGCCGAAGACGGGCAGGTCGCGAAAGAGCTACCCACCAAGCCGCTCAAGGCGCTAGTCAATGGCCCGGATGATGCGTTGATTCTGATCACGCCCAAGGGCACGATGATGCGCCTGGACCCGCGCCAGTAGCCGCCCGATCGCATTCACCCCCCGGCCTAGCTCCATTCGTCGCCCGCAAGGCTCGCACCGCCTCGCGGCGGCGAACCTGATATCCTTCGCCCGTTATGCCTGATTTGATCCCGATCAAAACCGCCCTGCTCTCGGTCAGCGACAAGACCGACCTGGTCGCGTTTGCCAAGCGCCTGGTTTCGGCTTGCGGCACCACGCTGATCTCGACCGGCGGGACCTCCCGCGCCCTGGCCGAGGCCGGCCTCGACGTCACCCCGATCGAACAGATCACCGGGTTCCCCGAGATGATGGACGGCCGCGTCAAGACGCTGCACCCCAAGGTCCACGGCGGGCTGCTGGCCCTGCGTGACAAGCCCGAGCACGCCCGCGCCCTCGCGGAGCACGGCATCACGCCGATCGATCTGGTCTGCGTGAATCTCTACCCGTTTGAGCAGACCGTGGCGCAGGAGAACGTGGCCGATGCCGAAGCGGTCGAGCAGATCGACATCGGCGGGCCGTGCATGATCCGCAGCTCGGCGAAGAACCACGCGTTCGTCACGGTGGTCACCGACCCCAGGCAGTACGACATGGTCTGCAACGACATCGAGGCCCACGAGGGCCAGACGAGCTATCGGCTGCGGCGCACCCTGGCGGCCGCGGCGTTCAAGCGGACCGCGGCGTATGACACCGCCATCCACGCGTGGATGCTTCAGCGCTGGAACGACTGATCCGGAGTTTCGGCGGGGGACTTGCGGTGAGAGCGCCGCATCAAGGTGCCGGCGGCGCTTGATTGATGGTCCAATCGTCGGCGAGAAACTGCATGGTGCCGCGGTGCAGGTCCATCAGAGCCGGGACTTTACGCTCGTCTTCGCTGGGCAGGTAGGTTTCGATCATGCCCGGCAAGCCCCCCAACGCCGCAAAATCACCCTGGTAGCGACGGAACACCCCGGCGAGATAGCTCTGCCCGTCCTCGTCCAGCCACAACGCCTCCGGCGTCGCCAGCCAACGACGACCCAGGCCGTCCAACTGCTCCTCCAACCGCCCCGCGGTGAGCGGCTCGCCCAGCAGCGGCGGCGCACCGGCCGAGCCGTTGACCAGCGCGAAATGCACCCGCGGCTCGGAGAACGTGCCGCGGATAATCCGCTGCTTGAGCGCGTCCATCGAGATCATCCGCCCATCCATCGACCATTGCGTGAGGGTGAACCACGTGACCCAGTTCACCTGCGCGGTCGGCTTGGCGCGGGCGGCCCCCTCGTCAAGCCACTTGCGGAGCATGAAGGCGTTGTAGGCGTTGAGGTAGTAGGCCAGCTCGTGGCGCGGCGTCGGGAAAGCTTCGGGCGTGCAGCGGGGGCCGAACCGAGCGACCGCGTCGAGGTAGCGGTTCAGGTCCTGCTCGATGCTCCCCGAGATCGCGGCGTAATCTACCAGGCCATCCTTGACCGCGGCCTGCAGCACCCGGGCGTAGGGCTGCGTGTCATACGCCGGCAGACGCTGATCACCGGATACCGCGGGCGTGGCGCTGCAGCCGCCGAGCAGCGGCAGGAGCAGCAGCATGGGGGTGACCAGGAGCCGATGATGGCGTGAGGGTGCGTCCATGATGAGGGGCCTTGCGTGCGGGAGGGTTGGCGTACCGCTTACCTTAGGCGGAATCGGCGAGGCGGACCGTCGATCTCAGAAGATTCTGCCGGGGGTCGGGGCAGGGGCCGAACGTTTGGCGTGTCTCGGCCTAGAATGCCGAATAAATGAAAGAGGTATTGCGCCTCGCCGGCGTGGCTGGGATGCTGCGCTTCGATTGTTGACCAAAGGAGTGGTTCGATGACCTTATCCTCACAGTCCCCCCGGGCCGAATCGTCCCGTCGCTACATGGTTTCGTCACGCCGCCGCCACGGGCGGAAGCTGCCTTGGGCGATCGGCGGGCTGGTGGTCGTGACGCTTCTGGCGTACACCTTCTGGCCGGGCGATACCTCCGAGGCCGGCACCGGGGACCGCGGCGTCACCACCGCCCGGGACGAAACGCCCACCGAGGCCACGCCCGCCAGCAACCGTGCGGTGTCCACCCCACGAGATACGCCCGCCCGCCCGATACCCGGCCAAATCACGCTCGGCGAGAGCCGTCAGTCCTTCGCCCCGCGTGATCTGAACCCGACACCGACCACGACCACCCCGCGCCCGACCCCGACGCCGACCCCGCCGCCGAAAGCCGACCGCACCAACGCGACCGCCTCACGGCCCACGACTCAGACCGCCGCGACCCCCAGGCCCCCCTCGTCAACGAGCCCCCGCGTGGCCGACAGCCGCGTGCGCGATGGCATGCAGATGATCGCGGACGGCAAGCTCGTGGCCGGCCGGGCCGCCCTCAGCGAACTGCTGTTTGCCCGGCCGGCGGTGCTCAGCGCCGCCGATGCCGACACGATCCGCTCCACGCTGGCCAGCGTGAATCAGCAACTGGTCTTCTCCGCCGACGCGGTCGCCAACGACCCGTTGGCCGAGTATTACACCGTCCGGCCCGGCGACACGCTGAGCAAGATCGCCCCGCACTACAAGGTCCCCTACCAGTTCGTCGAGCTGATCAACAACGTCGACGCCCGCCGCCTGCGGGCCGATCAGAAGATCAAACTCATCAAAGGCCCCTTCCACGCCCGCGTCTCGAAGCGCGACTATCGCATGGACCTGTTCCTCAATAACACCAACGGTTTGCCGGTGTATGTGATGAGCGTGCCGGTCGGCCTGGGCGAGGGCGATTCCACCCCCGTCGGGCTCTGGCGGATCAAGCAGGGATCGAAGGTCGTCAATCCCGACTGGCGCAACCCGCGCACCGGCGAGTATTTCGCCGCCGACGACCCGAAAAACCCCATCGGCGAATACTGGCTCGCCCTCGAAGGCATGGATGAGGCCACCGCCGGCGTCAAGGGCTACGGCATCCACGGCACGATCGACGCCGACTCCATCGGCGACCAGCAATCCATGGGCTGCGTCCGCCTCCGCGACGACGACATCAAACTCATGTTCAAGATGCTCACCGACGGGCAGAGCACCGTCGAGATCGTGCCGTAATTCATGCCGCACCACCCCTGTTCAGCGGGTGCGGCGCAGCCGCCTTTGTCTTGCACATAACCACAGCGTTTCCCGAGAGAGACACGCGTGTCTCCCGCTGAATGCCGGCACAGGCGTCAGAGCATCGACGCATCGCGTGAGGCGGATTCTTCCGGGCTGGCCGGCAGGTGCAGGCCGCACTCCTGCTTGAGGCCGCCGAAGCGTCCCTCGCGTTCGTGCTGCTGGGCGGTGATGGGCAGCGTGTTGTACCAGTCGCCGACCGAGGCGTAGCCCCTGTCATGCAGCGGGTGATACGGCAGGTCGTGCTTCTTCAAATAGTCGTGTATTTCCTTGGTGGACCAGTCGAGGATCGGGTGGACCTTGAAGCGGCCTCGCTGCTTGACCACCACCGGCAGGTTCTGTCGGCTCTCGCTTTGCCCGCGACGCAGGCCCGCGAGCGTCGCGGTCGCGCCCAGTTCATCCAGCGCCCGGCCCATCGGCTCAACCTTGTGGATCTGATCGAGCTTGTCCATCCCCTCGACGCCCTGCTCCCACAGCTTGCCGTGACGCGCCAGCGTCCACGCGGAGGAGTGCGGGGCCTGATACACCTTCAGGTTCAGCTTCAGCCGATCGGTCAGGGCGTCGGCGAACTGATACGTGTCCAGGAAATGAAAGCCCGTATCGATGAAAATGACCGGGATGTCCGGCACGACCCGCGTGACCAGGTGCAGCATCACCGCGCTCTGCACGCCGAAGCTGGTGGACATCACCAACCCGCGGCCGAACCGATCGGCCGCCCACTGAACAATCCGCGCGGCGTCGGCGGTTTCCAGTTCCGCGTTGGCCGCGGCCAGATCGAACGTAACGTCATCAACGGGGGTGGTGGTGCTCAAGTCGGCGATCGCTTTCCGGGGCGGATAAGCCCTCATGATAGGCCAACGCGCCCGCAGCGGCTAGAATTCCCCGATGCCCCCCGTCACCGCCTGTATCGGCCTCGGTGCCAACCTCGGCGATCGCGAAGCGCACCTCGCGATGGCCGCCGCTCGCCTGCGCGAAGCGCCGGGCTTGCGCGACGTGCGGATCAGCCCGAGCTACGAGACCGCCGCGGTCGGGCCGATCGATCAACCGCCTTACCTCAACGCCGCCGCCGCCTTCACAACCACGCTCGCGGCCCGCGACCTGCTTCAATTCTTGCGGCAGATCGAGGCCGAAGCCGGGCGGGCGGGTGTCGCCGAGCGTGTGCGCTGGGGGCCGCGGGAGCTGGACCTCGATGTGCTGCTCTACGGCGAGGACGTGATCGATGAGCCGGGCCTGACCGTGCCGCACCCGCGGATGCACGAGCGGTGGTTTGTGCTGCGGCCACTGGCCGATGTCGCCCCCCATGCCCCTCACCCGTTGCTGGGCAAGACGGTCGGGGAACTGCTGGCCGAGGTCGAACAGCCGGAGGCGGCGCATGCCCGCTGACACCCTGATGATCAACGAGGTGTTCTACTCGATCCAGGGCGAGAGCACCCGCGCCGGCTTGCCTTGCGTGTTCGTCCGGCTTATGGGCTGCCACCTGCGCTGCGGGTACTGCGACACGGAGTACGCGTTCCACGAGGGCTCGCGCCGGACGATTGACCAGGTGATCGCGGAGGTCGAGCGGATCGCCCCGCCGGGCACGATGGTCGAGGTGACCGGCGGCGAGCCGCTGCTGCAGCCGGGTGTTCACGCGCTGATGTCGCGGCTGTGTGACGCCGGCCGCACGGTGCTGCTGGAGACCAGCGGCGCTTGCGATATCTCCGGGTGTGACCCGCGGGTGATCCGCATCATGGACCTCAAGACCCCCGGCAGCGGCGAGGGCCACCGAAACCTCTGGGCCAACGTGGACCACCTCACGCCGCGCGATGAGGTGAAGATTGTGCTCTGCGACCGGGCAGACTTCGAATGGACGCGGCGGGCGGTGATCGAGCACGGCCTCGATCAGAAAGCCGGCGCGGTGTTGCTCAGCGCGGTTCACGAGATGCCGCCGGGCAAGGAGCTGCCGGGCGCGATGGGTTTGAGTCTGCGCGAGTTGGCCGAGTGGGTGCTCAACGATGCCGAGCTATCCGGCCGCGTCCGCGTGCAGACCCAACTGCACAAACTCATCTGGGACCCGATGACGCGTGGGGTGTGACCCTCATCCCGTTTAGCGGTGGATACGCAGGGTCACTGGCTCGGCGAGAGGCTGGGGCACGTCGTCCCCCCCCCCGCTAAACGACCGCGGCGGGTGTTTCGCGGGTCGCCATCGCTTCTTCTTCGTCGCTCGGCGAAAGCGGCGTGATCATCGCGATCACCGTCACCGCGCCGCTGACCTTCTGCCCCGTCTGCACCGAGACCTGCGGCCGCAGCGTCGCGGGCAGATACACCTCCGTGGTCGAGCCCAGCTTGATCAGCCCGATGCGCTGACCGCGTTGCAGGATCGCCTGCTCCTTCACCGTGCAGACCACCGTCCGGGCCAGCAGGCCGGCAACCTGACGCACCGCGGCCACCGGGTGGCCTTTGACCGGGTGCTCGAGCACGATGAGGTTGTTCTCGTTGACTTCGGCCGAGTCGGGGTTCAGCGCGTTGCGGTGCAGGCCGGGCTTGTGGGTGATCGAGCGCACGCGGCCGTGGCACGGGCAGCGGTTGATATGGACATCGAGCACGGAGAGGAAGATGCGGATGCACGTCGCCGGGCCGTCGAAAGGCTCGAAGTGTTCGATCTCGTGTACCGAGCTGACGCGTCCGTCCGCCGGGGCGACGACGGCGTTGCGCTGCGAAGGGATCGCGCGATCGGGGTCGCGGAAAAAGAGCAGCCCCGCCAGCGTCGCGATCAGCAATACCGGGATCAGCCACCAGATACCAAAGACACCGGCCGCCACGCTCAGCAAGACGCCGAGGCCGGTGATCGTCAACCATTCATTACGGGCTTGGGGGCTGAGCATGTGTTGGTGATGATCGGCCGCGCGGTGGAGCGGTCAATAAAGAACCGGCGACGCGGGTCGCCGGTGGTTGGGGCCTGGTCACGGTTGACCCGATCTCCCGCCGAAGCATGCTGCGCATCGGCGGGCTTGTGGCCGATCAGCGGGAGCCGACGGCCTTGCCGATGAACATCCCGATGACGCCGAGCAGGATCGAGACCACCAGCAGCCCGCCGCACCAGATGTAGATCGAGTTGGGGTTGCTGGTCATCAGTTCGGTGATCTGGCTGCGTGCCCCGGCTAAGGCGGCGACGACCGCCAGCAAGCCGAGGATCAGCGTCAAGGTCGTGCCCAGGAACATCCCGGTCGCCAGGCCGGAGCCGGCGGGATCGTAAGGCTCTGCCGCGACCGCATACGTCACCGGCGCCCCGCCACCGACGGGTGCCGCCGCGGAAGGCTCCACCGGCGAAGGCTCGCCGAGGTTTTCCAGACCCGACGGGCCGGACGCGCCGGTTTCCATCGAGATCGCGCCTTCGAACACGCCGGACGACCCGGCCGCGGAATCGAGCTTGGCGTCCGACGCCTCGCCGCCGCCGGGATAGATCTCATCGAGCAGCTCGGCCCCGAGCGAGGTGTCGTCCGACTCGCGGGTCAGATCGAGCAGGCCCGAACCCGATCCTACCGATTCGAGCGCGAGGTCTTCATCGCCCAGCGACGGCGCGGTGACCTGTGTCTGGGCCATGGGGTCGGCGGGAGTGACTTCGCCGGCATCGAAGACCGAGACGCCGGTGGCTTCGCGGGGGTCTTCGCGGCGGGGTTTGGCCGGGCCGCCGAAGCGGGAACTGTCGGATTTGAGGTCGATCGCGTCGGTGTCGCCGGAGTCGGCCAGCGAGATGCCGGTGCCCGAAGCGCCGCTGTTGGCCAGGGCATCGACCTGATCACGCTTGAACATCAGCTTGTCACGGTCACGGAACTGCTGCAGCTTGCCTTCCGAAGCCATCTGCTTGACCGTGTCGGCACCAAGCCCCAGCTTCGCGGCCGCTTCTTCCAGCGTGTAAAACATCTTCGCCATGACCAATGACTCCGTGAGGCGCAGGAGGGACATACCAGTTGCGTCGCTCGCCTTTGCGGCGAGCCGGGACGGGTACGCCCCGCAGCTTAATTATCATAAGTCCAGCCCGCACCGATGACAAGGCCAACCGCCGCCACCCGTTTCATTCCCCACCCCCCGACCCTTCCGCCCAAGCCCACCGATCGAAGCGCCGCGAAGCTTCGGCGGGGTATCTGGCAGGTTATTTCAGAAGCCCCGACTCCACCCGCTTTGACGCCCTCCCCCCCGGCACCGACACTGCCCCCATGCCCGCCACCCGCAGCCTCCTCGAACCGCTTGACCTCACGCTCCCGGCCCTGCCGCCGGGGCTCAACGGGCTGCGGCTGGCCCACCTGAGCGATTTCCACGTCCGAAAGACCGATCGCCGATTCGACCGCCTGCTTAGCCGACTGGCCGCGACCCGGCTGGACCTGCTCCTGCTCACCGGTGATTACCAGGACCGCACCGCCCCAGCCGAGCCGGCGCTGGCGCTGCTCGAACGCCTCGCCGCCGAGGTCAAGCCTGCATTGGGCATCTTCGGGGTCTGGGGCAACCACGATTCCGCCAAACTCCGCGAGGCCAGCCTCGGCCTGCCGATCCGCTGGCTGGTCGATGAAGCGGTCGGGCTGGAATCGCGGCCCATCGACCTGCTCGGGCTCTGCGGCGGGGTCCACGATGAAGACCCCGACAGCGTGCCGCTGGCGATGAGCACCGCGGCGCTTGACGCGGCCGACGAGGCCACGGAGGCAACGCCCCGGCGGCTGCGGCTGCTGCTCGCGCATCACCCGCAACAGATCGTCACCGCCGCCGACCTGCGCGCCGACCTGATGTTCTGCGGGCACACGCACGGCGGGCAGGTCCGCATCCCGCCCGGCATCGCCCTGCACCACGGCACCGACCTGCCGCTGAATATGGCCGCCGGCCTGCTCCGCTGCCGCGACACGCTCGGCGTCATCAGCCGCGGCCTCGGGGAATCGCACCTGCCCCTCCGCATCGCCTGCCCCCGCCAGGCCATCATCTGCACCCTCCGCTCCGGCCCCCGCCCCGGCACCCACACCGACAGCATCGAGTTGATCCGCGGGTGGTGAGACGCCAAACCGGAAACCGGAAACCCGAAGCCCGAAACCCGAACTTCGAAATCCGAAAGAACTCCAAATAGTCAACTAAGACCCCGATATAACCAGCCCAAGCCCGCTGATGCGCAGCGCAGCGGAGCTTCGGCGGGATGTCCCGCAGGTGATTCAGAAAACCCTATGACGTGTTCTTTGAGGTTTCGGGTTTCACAACTGCCGATCCAGCAGCCGGTACTGAATCGCCTCGGCCACATGGTGCGCCGCGACCCGTTCCTCGCCCTCCACATCCGCGATCGTCCGCGACACCCGCCGGATCTTGTCGTACGCCCGCGCGCTGAGATTCAGCTCCTTCATCGCCGCCTCCAACAGCGAACGTGCGTTGTCATCGAGCACGACGAGCTTGTCCAACTCGCGCCCGCCCAGCGTGCTGTTGGCCCGCAGCGGCCCGCCGTTGCGTTTGGTCTGGATGCGTCGCGCCTCGGTCACCTGTTGACGCAGCGTCGCCGAGTCGGTGCCGTCGGCTTTGCCGGTCAGTTCCTTGTATGCGATGCGCGGCACCTCGACATGGATATCGACACGGTCGATCAACGGCCCGCTGAGCTTGCCCAGGTAGCGCTGCATCTGCCGATGGCTGACCTCGTCGGTCGGGCCGTCACCCTTGGGCGTCGGGTTCATCGCGCCGACGAGCATGAACCGCGCGGGGAAACGGATGGTGCCCTGCGCGCGGGCGATGGTGACCTCGCCGTCTTCGAGCGGCTGGCGCAGCGTTTCGAGCACGGCTCTGGGGAACTCGGGCATCTCATCGAGAAACAGCACGCCGTGGTGCGCGAGGCTGACCTCGCCCGGCCGCGGGATCGCCCCGCCGCCGATGACCGCGACGCTGGAGGCGGTGTGGTGCGGCGTGCGCACCGGGCGCTGGCCCAGCAACGCCGTGCCCCGCGGCACCTTGCCGACCGCCGAGTAGATGCGTGTCACTTCGAGCGCCTCGTCGCCGGACATCGGCGGGAGGATGCCCGGCAGGCGCTTGGCGAGCATCGACTTGCCCGTCCCCGCCGGGCCGATCATCAGCACATTATGGTTCCCGGCCGCGGCGATCATCAGCGCCCGCTTGACCGCTTCCTGCCCACGGACATCGATAAAGTCCAACTCGCCGCGCCCGGACGCCGCTTGCGCCGGCGTGCCGTTGGTGTGGGCGAGCGGTTCGATGTCGTGTTGTTCGTTGAGGAAGCCGACGACGGAGGCGAGCGTGTCGGCGGGGTACACGTTCACACCCTCCACCGCTGAGGCCTCATGCGCGTTGTCGGTCGGCACGACCACGCCGTCGAGCTTCATGGTGCGGCAGAGCAGCGCGAGGTTGATCACGCCGTGGATCGGCCGCAGCCGGCCGTCGAGCGCCAGCTCTCCCGCGAACAGCAGCTCGCGGTGCCGCCGCGTCTGGATGGCCCGCTCGGCAAGAAGCAGGCCCACGGCGATGGGCAGGTCGTACACCGGGCCGCTCTTGGCGATGTCGGCGGGGGCGAGATTGACCAGCAGCCGGGCCATGGGGAACGGATATCCGCTGTTGGTGATCGCCGAGCGCGTGCGTTCGATGGATTCCTTGACCGCCGCATCCGGCAAGCCAACGATCGTGGTTTTCGGAAGACCCTTGTCCGCGACATCGACCTCGACCTCGCACGCGATCGGGTCGATGCCTTGAAGGACGAAGCTATGCACCTGGGCGAGCATCGGGAGGGAGTATACAGGTTCAAAGCTCTTTAGCGGAAAGGAGGCTCAAAACGATTCGACCGTCCGCATTCCGGGCAGTCTCCGCTCGGTGTCGCCCTCAAGTCATAGCCACAGACAACACATCGGCGCTCGGTAACAGAACGTCCTTCGCGCCATCGTAACACCGCTGCGTGACTCAGCACGCAGAGCGCCAGGCCTGCAATCGCCACGGGAAGCGGTAATAGATACATGCCGAACAGCCGTTCATTCACGCCGTGCATCGGTATCAACATCACCCCCATAGATAATGACACGGCACCGAGCATCAACAGACCGCCCCACATCGCCAGCAGCACGTTTGCGGATGCGACGCTACGAAGCAGCGTGAGAGGAGAAAAAATGAACAACAGCGAGGGAAAGGTAGCCGTTACCAGTACGCTTGGGCTGGTAAAGCCTAATAGCAACGCCACTGCCAAGACTTCGAACCCTTGCAGTGTCACGGGGGAACCCGGAGCAATGAACTCACCATGGTAAACGGGGAGCAGCATGATAAGCGCACCCGCAGCCCAGGCGATGCCCAGCAGCCTCACCCCCCAACGCCGGAATGCCTGTTGCTTGCTCATTGATCAACCATGACGCCTGGATGCAAAGGAAGGATAAGTAACTTCCAGATCAATCCCTTGAAACACACATCTGTGAAATGGGGCGAGCATCCCCCGAGGATAGCGGATGGGGCGTGGGCGGGCTCACGGGGCCGGTCTCAGGGCGACCCAGACGGGCCGCGCAAGATGGGCGGTGAACAGCCCGCCGCCTGGGGCCGCTAGTCGGGGAGCTTGAGCGTTGAGGCGTCAACGTACTGTGGGCTGCCCGAGAGCGTCAGTGTCAGTTTGCCCTCGATCGGCACGAGAGTTGTCTTCTCCCCGAGCATGGCGACGGTGGCCACGGGGGTGTCGGCCGTCACGCCCAGCTCGATGTCGTGCGTGGCCTTCTCGTCGGTGGTCCACACGGCGAGCATCCGCTGATCACCGTTCTGGAAGAGCACCACGTAGTTGCCCTCGCCAAAGCCTTCGAGCCGGCGCTGGCAGGTGTATCCGTTGAGCGTGTCGGTGATGGTCTTGAAGGCGGTCAGGGCCGGCGTTGCGGAATCGTCTCGACGGATCAGGCCCTTGTCGCCACGCGTCGATTCGCTGCGCGACTTCCACTCGTAGTGCATATTCAGCGGCCAGCCGCACATCATCGAAACGAGGTAGTTCCGCACGACCGCCTCGGCCTGGAGCACCTCGCGTCTGGCGTGGTCGGTCTCGTCCCAGTGATTGAACTGGACGTTGATGCCGTACTCGGTCTGCACCAGCGGGAAGCCCTTCTCGGCCCCGTGGCGCTTGACCTGTTCCTGCAGGTCGTGATGGCGCTGGATGTTCAGCTCGACGTCGTCGTTGGTGGCCGGGTCGCCGTAAGCGTGGAACGAGATTGCGTCGGTGTTTTCGAGCATGCCTTGCTTGAGGCACGTCTCCAGCCAGTCGATGGTCTTTTGCCAACCGATGTTGATCACCGCGCCGCCGCCGAGGATGATGCAGTCCGGATCGGCCTCGCGCATGCGCTTTACGGCCAGATTCTGCATGAGCATGAAGTCCTCGGCCCGGCCCTCGATGGTTTCCTTGTCGCTGCGGAAAAAGCGGCTGTTCGCCTCGTTCCAGACCTCTAAAACAACCTTACGGCCTTTATATCGTTTGGCGAGGGCGGCGGCGTAGTTCGCGAACCCCTCGCGCGCGACCTCGGTGCTGACGTCCATCCGATGCCGGTCCGGCTCGTAGAGCGTATTCCCGAAGGCGAGGGTGATCATCAGGCCCAGACCCGCCTCCTCGCACTTGGCCAGCAACTTGTCGCCGGAGGTGAAATCATAGACGCCCTTCTCCTGCTCGATGTTGTTCCACGCTACACCCCTGCGGACCCACCTGAAACCCGAGTCGTGGATGCGCTGGAAGTCCACTTCCTCCAGCTTCTGGCCGGGGATGCACACCCCCAGCGACTGCGGCACGGTCGTCGGTGGCAACTCCTGGGCGCGAACAGAACCGGCGACCCCCACAATGGTGAGTAAGCTGAGAATGAGCGACTTCATGTTTATTGATCCTCGTGAGGGTAGAGTCAAATATATTTTAGCTTGAGTTGATTCTCTGATTCGAACAAGCCAGAGAGGCATATGAATTAACGGTAGCGAGTTTTGTGCTGCGACGCGAGGGGAGCCTTGCGATAGACTCCGTGGATGACGCCCCCCCTCGACCCCACCGGTCCGCTGACCTCGCACCCGTGCATCACCCGGCACCCGGACAATCCGGTGCTGACCGCCGAGGATGTGCCCTACGACGCGACGCTGATCTTCAACGCCGGCATCGCGAAGTGGCAGGATCGCTACGTCATGGTTTTCCGCAACGACTGGTTGCCGCCGGGCGACACGCACTTCCGCGGCGAGAACACCAGCCTCGGCCTGGCGTGGTCGGACGACGGCATCAAGTGGCGGGTCGAGCCCGAGCCGTGCTGGAAGGTGACGACCGACGAAATCCGCCGCGTGTATGACCCGCGCCTCACCGTAATCGATGGCGTCATGCACATCTGCTTCGCGATGGACACGCAACACGGCGTGCGCGGCGGCATCGCGATCACCGACGACTTCAAACGCTTCGAGATTCAAACGCTCTCGGCCCCCGACAACCGCAACATGGTGCTGTTCCCGCAGAAGATCAACGGGCAATACGTGCGGCTGGAGCGGCCGATGCCCGTGTACTCGCGCGGCCGCGACCGCTTCGACATCTGGCTGAGCACCTCGCCCGACCTGATTCACTGGGGCAACACGCAACTTGTGCTCGGCGTGGAGCAGGTCGCGTTCGCCAACGACAAACTCGGGCCCGCCGCGCCGCCGGTGCTGACCAAGCGGGGCTGGCTCACGACATTTCACTCGGTCGATCGCGACGAGACCCGCGGGAAGAACGGCTGGGAAGCGAAGTGGCAGAAGCGCTACTGCGCCGGGATCATGCTGCTGGACCGCGACGAGCCTTGGAAAGTCATCGCCCGCTGCTCGACGCCATTGCTCGCGCCCGAAGCGAAGTACGAGACGGGCGAGGGCTTTCGCAATGACGTGATCTTCCCCGGCGGGATGATTTTGGAGGATTCGGGTGAGGTGAAGATTTACTACGGTGCCGCCGACACGGTCGAGTGCCTGGCCACGGCAAACGTGGATGACCTGCTCGCGGCGTGCGAAGCGGCGTAATCGCGTTTAGCAGGCGGCACGAAGTGCCCTCAATCAACCGCCCGGCCGACACGTGATGCCCGGAACCCGCAACCGAGTATTGCGTTCGTGGCAATGCGCGGCGATAATTAAGCTATGCATCGTTCGTTGACCGCCATCCTGACGCGTGAGAATGATGGCTTCGTCGCCCTTTGCCCCGAGGTCGATGTCGCCAGTCAAGGCGACACCGTCGAGCAAGCGAAGCGCAATCTTCAGGAGGCGGTCGAGCTCTTCTTCGAGTGTGCCTCGCCCGAGGAAGTGCGCGAACGACTTTCCTCCGAATCCTATGTTTCGCCGATGGAGGTCAAGGTTGCCTAAGCTTACGACCTTATCCGGAGCCGAAGTGTGTCGCATCCTTGAAGCCCATCAATTCGCCTGCGTACGCCAGAGAGGCAGCCACGCCATCATGCAACGATGCACGGAATGTCCACGATCACGGTTCCGGTCCCCCCTCACAAAGAACTGCGGATCGGCACTTTGAGGTCGATCATCCGGCAGAGCAACCTGCCGGTCTCAGCCTTCACAAAGTAGTACCGGTCCAAACCAGCCGGTTGAAGTTGAGCGATGACACCCGTTGATGGCCGGGCTTTGACGGGACGGGGCATCGCAAACTTACAGCACAAACTTACTCAGGTCCGGGTCGGCGACGATCGCGGCGACTTGCTCACGCACGAACGCAGCGGTGATTTCGATCTGTGTGTCACCCGCGGCGGCGCGGTCCGGGGCATCAAAATTGATCTGCTCGAAGACCTTCTCCACGATCGTCATCAGACGACGGGCACCGATGTTTTCCAGCGAGGCGTTGGCCTTGGCGGCGAGGTCGGCGATGGCGTCGATCGCGTCATCCGCGAACGTGATGTCCAGGCCCTCGACCTTCAGCAACGCCTGCTGCTGCTTGGTCAGCGCGCCGCGGGGCTCGGTGAGGATGCGGACAAAATCGTCCTTGGTCAGCGGGCTCAGCTCGACGCGGATCGGGAAGCGGCCCTGCAGCTCGGGCATCAGGTCGCTGACCGAGGCGACGTGGAACGCGCCGGCGGCGACGAACAGGATGTGGTCGGTGTGCACGATGCCGTGACGCGTGTTGACCGCCGAGCCCTCGACGATCGGCAGCAGGTCGCGCTGCACACCCTGCCGCGACACATCCGGCCCCCCACCCCCACCTCCGCCCCCGGATGAGCCGCCCTTACCGCCTGAGGGGGAGGCGATCTTGTCGATCTCGTCGAGGAAGATGATGCCCGACTGCTCGGTGCGTTCGATCGCCTCGGCGGTGATCTTCTCGCGGTCCAGCAGCTTGTCGGTCTCCTCTTCGGAGAGGATGCGGCGGGCCTCGGCGACGGTGGTCCGCCGACGCTGGGTCTGCTCGGGGATCATCTTCTCGAACATGTTCGACAGGTCCGGGTCCATCTGGTCCAGGCCCATGTTGGCGAACATGACCGAGGTCTGCGGCCGCTTGCGGGTGGTCAACTCGATCTCCCGGTCGTCGAGCTTGCCGGCTTCGAGCTGCTTGCGGATCAGGTCGCGGGTGTGCTGACGGCGCTCGGCGGATTGGTCGGGGGGGATGTAGCCGGAGGCGGAATCCTCATCACGCTGACGGCCCGCTGAAGCGGGCCTTTCCGGGTGTATGTCCGAACCGGGCAGGAGCAGATCGACCAGACGGGCGTTGACGTGGTCGGCGGCTTTTTCGCGGACGTGCTCGGCCTGCTCGGCGCGGATCATGTTGATCGCCTGATCGAGCAGGTCGCGCACCATCGACTCGACGTCTCGGCCGTGATAGCCCACCTCGGTGAACTTGCTGGCCTCGATCTTGATGAACGGGGCGCCGGTGAGCTTGGCGAGGCGGCGGGCGATCTCGGTCTTGCCCACGCCGGTGGGTCCGATCATCACGATGTTCTTGGGGTACACCTCGGCGGCGAGGGCTTCGTCGAGCTTGCGGCGGCGCCAGCGGTTGCGGATGGCGACGGCGACGGCCCGCTTGGCGTCGGCCTGGCCGATGATGTGCCGATCGAGCGCTTCAACAATCTGCTTGGGGGTCAGGTCCTGCATGGCGGGGGTATGGTAGCGGCTTGGGGGGCGGGGGTTGGTTTGGGGCGGTGCTGAGGGATTTAACGGTTGGCGACCGGTGGTAAAGGCTCTAAACCGGGCGGCTTATCCGGTCGATGCTCTGAGAGCAGGGACGTCCCGAGGCCGCCGCGCGGGTCGGCGTGCGCCACGGTCAAGCGAGCGAAGGGAGACACAACGCCCATGGCATTCGGGCTCAACAAGGCGAGGTTTTCCCCGATCGCGATCGATTTCGGGGCGGACACCCTCAAGCTGCTGCAGGTGGTGCCCGGGGAGCCGCCGCAACTGGTCGCCGCCGCCGCTCTCGCCATCCCCGGCGAGGCGCGGGCGGACGCGTCGGCGCGGCTGTCGTTTCTCGGCAGCGCGCTGCGCCAACTGCTCAAGGCCCAGGAATTCCGCGGCCGCCGCGCGATCTGCTCCATCCCCGCCTTTCAAACGCTCGTCCAGCACCTGGAGCTGCCCCGCAACGAGGGCGGCGACGCGCAGCAACAGATCAACCTCCACCTGATGGAACGGTTCAACATCGACCCCGCCCGACTGGTCATCCGCACCGCCGCGGTCGGCCAGCGCCAGCACAACGGCGTGGCGATGCGCGAGGTGTTGTGCCTGGCCGCGCCCCGCGAGGTGGTGATGAGCTACATCCGCATCGCCGAGGAAGCGAAGATCGAGGTGGTCGGCATGCACTCCGAGCCGCCGGCGATCATCAAGGCCTTCGAGCACCTGTACAACCGGCGCGAGAGTGACCGGACGCAGGTGCGCTGCTTCGTCGATATCGGCGCGGCCAGCACGAAAGTCGTCATCGCGCAGGGCCACACGATGGTCTTCGCCAAGACGATCCACGCGGCCGGCGACCACCTGACCCGCCAGCTCGCCTCGACGCAGAGCCTTTCGTTTGACGAGGCCCGCGCTTCGCGCACCGCCCACGGTCTGGGCATCGCGCCGCCCCCACCTCCGATCGCGCCCTCCGCCGAATCGCCCACCGGCCGTGAACGCCGCGTCAACGCGATCGAGCACCGGCAGACCGGCCTGGCCGTGCTCGATGCCCGCGAATCGCTGCACCCCGATGAGCCCGCCGCGCCCGCCGACGCATCCGCGCATCCCGAAGAAACGCTCGACATCCTCACCGACGAGCTGAACCTCTGCGTGCGTCATTACCAGGGCGTACACCCGGATCGGCCGATCGATCGGCTGGTGTTCCTCGGCGGCGAGGCGCGGCACACCCCGACCTGCCAGACCATCGCCAAGCGCCTGCGCATCGCGGCGCAGCTCGGCGACCCGTTCGCCCGGCTGGTCCGCATCGGCGGGGCCAAGCACGCGCCGGGGGTGAACCTGGATGAACCGCAGCCCGGCTGGGCCGTGCCCTTTGGCTTGTGCCACAGCGAGGCGAACTTGTAATCGAATCCCCCACGGCCAAAGGCCGTGGGCGTTGGTGGAGACCTGATATGGCTGACAACACCAGCTTCCTGCCCGAAGACTACCTCGCGCGCAAGATCGCGCGGCGGACCAACGCGATCTGCCTGAGCCTGTTCGGCGTGGTGATGGTCGGCGTCGTCGCGGCGTTTTTCGTGACCGACCGCCAGCGTGCCGAGGTCCGCGCCCAGCAGGCGCAGGTTTCCACTTCGTATGCCGAAGCCGCCAAGCGGATCGAGGAATACGAGAACCTGCAGGTCCGCAAGCACGACATGATCCGCAAGGCCCGCATCATCTCGGTGCTGGTGGAGCGCGTGCCGCGCTCGCTGGTCATGGCCGAGCTGATCAACCACATGCCCCCGGCGTTGTCGCTCACCGAGTTCGAGCTGGACACCGAGATCATCCGGGCCGCCGCGCGACCCAAGACCGCGATCGAGCGCCAGCGTGAGAAGATGAACCAGAAAACCGAGCTCGAAGAGAAGAACACGCCCGAGGCCCCGCCGACCGCGATCAAGCTCAAGCTCGTGGGCGTCGCGCCGACGGACGTGGAGGTCTCGACCTTCATCAGCCGCCTCAACCATCACCCGATGTTCGACGAGGTCGTGCTCGCGTTCTCGGAGCAGACCACCATCGAGCAGCAGCCGATGCGTAAGTTCCGCATCGAGATGGACCTGATCCAGGAGGTCGATGTGACCGGACTCGAGCCCACCAAGGTCAGCCGCAAGCTCGCCAACAACCCGATGAGCGACAAGTTCCAGATCGATGAGAACGGCAACCTGGTCAAGCCGGAAGATCAGCCCACGCAAGTCGGAGCCGTGGAAACCGAATAACCCGCGGGCTATCGGTCCACCGGACCGGTGCCCGGACGACGCCCGGAGCGTCGCGGAGAGACCGCCATGCGATTCGGATTAAGAGAAGCCTTGTTTGTGCTGCTGCTGCTGGGGATGCCCGCGGCCGCGTACTTCTTCGTGTTCCAGCCCCGCAACGAGCAGATCGCCGAGGCGCGGAAGGAAGTCGCGCAGAAGCAGGCGAAGCTCACGGAACTGGAGAAGGCGACCAAGTCGATCGACGACCTGGGGGCCGAGATCGACGAGCTCAAGGAAGCGATCAGCTTCGTGGAGCAGCAGTTGCCGGCTCAGCGTGAGGTGGACGTGATCCTGCGCGAGGTGTGGGAGCTGGCCGCGAAGCACAAGCTGCGCCCCGAGAGCGTGCGGCCGGACAAGATCGTGCCGCAGTCGCACTACACCGAGCTGCCGATCAAGCTGGTGATCGTGGGCGACTTCGATGGTTTTTACGAGTTCCTGCTCGCGCTCGAAGACCTGCCGCGCATCACCCGCCTGCCGCAGATGAAGCTGCAGAAGCTGCAGGGCAAGGATGTGGACGACGGCGCGATGAAAGCCGATCTGGTGTTGAGCATTTTCTTTGAGGGGCGTGCGGCGCAAACCGCCAGCGCCCTGGGAGGCTGATGATGGGCATGATCCCCCCGCCCTCGGGCGACGAAGCGAAAAAGCCGGGCCATACCGCCCGCCACGACGAGATGGACTTCGATCCGCATGACGAGTCGGAGCCCGCGGCGATGACGCTGTCGGCCATCGGCAAGGGCAACGGCGACGGCCCGCTGGGCCTCGACGGGTTCGGCGATGCCGACGCGTCCGGTTCCGACTTCTCCAAAATCACGCAGCACAGCGCGTTTGTCATCGTCGTCGTGGCGGTGATCGCCGCGGCGGTGCTCGGCGCGATGCGCCTCACCGGGGGCAGCCTCGGATCCACCACCGACGCGAAGATCGAGGGCCTGATCGACAGCACCATCGCCAAGATTCAGAACCAGCAACACCTCGCGGCCGATGACCCCATCATCGCCATGAGCAACAACCTCATGCCCACCTCCTCGGTCATCCAGACCCTGACCGGCCACGAGCCGCCGCAGGTGCCGATCGAGTTCGTGCAGAAAAACCCGTTCGTGTTCGGCGTCAAGAAACCGGTGACCGCGAGCAAGACGGTCACCGCGACCGGCCCCAGCGCGGAAGAACTCACGAGGCGCATCAAAGAACAGATCCGCCGCGAGATCGGCAAGCTGACCATCGACATGATCATGGCCGGCACCGAAGAAAAAGCCGTCGTGATCAACGGCGAGATCTACAAGATCGGCGACACGATCAGCATCTTCCGCGTCGAGTCGATCGAAGCCCAACAGGTGAACCTGCGCCACGGCAAGTACCGCGTGCCGCTGCGGGCCAACGGCTGATGACGCCCCGCGTCCGCGCCGCGCGGTGAAGGCCCCCGACCCGCCCGAAGCAAAGACCATGCCCGAATCCGACCCCCTGATCTTCGATCCCGAGACCGAGCCGGTTTCCCCGGTGCGCGACGAGCCGAGGGGCTCTTCGCTGATCGGTCACGGCAACCCCCTGGAAGACCTCTGGCAGCCCGAGGAGCGTGGTGGCTTGGTGGGGGAGACCGACAAGCCGGACCTGGGCCAAGCGCTGTTGGATGCCGGCGTGATCAGCGCATCGCAACTGACCAACGCCCGCAACGTCGCGAGCAAGACGCCCGACCGCCCGCTCGCCGACATCCTCATCGAAGCCGGCGCCGATCAGGTCGCCGTGCAGACCCTGGTTGCGCGCATGGCGGGCATGACGTTCCAGCGCCTCTCGCCCGCGGCGGTGTCCGCCGAGCAGGCGATCACTCGGCTGGGCATGGATTTCTGCGCGAAGCACGGGCTGCTGCCGATCTGCCGCACCGGCTCGCGCCTGCTCGTGGGCGTGACCGACCCCAACCGCCTGATCATCCTCGACGAGGTCCGCCACAAGCTCGGCCAGTCGGTCAAGCCCGTGGTCATCACCCCCGCCGACCTGGCCGCGGTCATCGCCGCCCGCAAGGAAGAGAACGGCGACGCCGCCGACGAAACCTTCAACCAGATCATCGGTGAGATTTCCGAGGACGAGGTCGAGGTCATCGAGACCGAAGAGGAAGACCTCGATCTCGAGAAGATGGCCGGTGAATCGCCGGTCATCCGCTTCGTCAACGCGCTGATCTTCAACGCGGTGAAGGAAGGCGCTTCGGACATCCACATCGAACCGCAGGAAAAACGCCTGCAGATCCGCTACCGGATCGACGGCGTGCTCTTCGACGCGATGAGCCCGCCGGGGCACATGATGGCCGCCATCGTCTCGCGCCTCAAGATCATGGCGAACCTCGACATCTCCGAGCGCCGCGTGCCGCAGGACGGGCGCATCCGCGCGATGGTCCACGGCCGCAAGCTCGACCTGCGCATGTCCACCCTGCCCATCGTGCAGGGCGAAAAAGTTGTGTTGCGTATCCTCGACACGCGCTCGATCCAGGTTGATCTCGAAGACCTGGGCATGGACGAAGACTGCCTGCTGATGTGGAAGAAGCAGATCGACCAGCCCCACGGCATCGTGCTGGTCACCGGGCCCACCGGCTCGGGCAAGACCACCACGCTCTACTCCTCGCTGGGCAAGATGGACCGCGGCAGCCTCAACATCTCCACCGTCGAAGACCCGGTCGAATATCACCTGGCCGGTATCAACCAGACCCAGACGCACGAGCGCATCGGCATGAGCTTCGCCGCGGCGCTTCGCGCCCTGCTGCGGCAGGACCCCGACATCGTGATGGTCGGCGAGATCCGCGACGCCGAGACCGCCAAGATCGCCATCCAGGCCTCGCTCACCGGCCACCTTGTGCTCAGCACGCTGCACACCAACGACGCGCCGTCGAGCGTGACGCGGTTGATCAACATCGGCGTCGAGCCTTACCTGATCGGCAGCGCGGTCAATGCCTGCCTGGCCCAGCGGCTGGTCCGCAAGATCTGCGACCACTGCAAGACGCAGGTCCCGCCCGACGACTCGATCGCCGAACACCTCGCGCTGCAGGGCATCAGCATGGACATGGTCTGGCAGGGCACCGGCTGCGACAAATGCCGCAACACCGGCTACGCGGGTCGGCTTGGCCTCTACGAGCTGCTCATCCTCAACGACAACCTGCGCGACCGCATCGCCGGCAACCCCAACGTCACCGAGTTCCGACGCATGTGCATCGAGGGCGGCATGGTCACGCTCCGGCAGGACGGTTTCGCCAAGGTCGCCAAGGGCCAGACCACCGTCGATGAAGTGCTCCGCGTCACCGAAGCGGCGATCTGAACCGCTCATCCTCTCTGCAAGCCGGGGCACGCTTTGATCACGAATTCGCACTGATTCAGGCCGATTTGCGCCCGAACGGTGCCTTGGCAAACGTGCTAAGTTAGCGACGGCGCGGGCCTCGCATCGGCGTGGCGATCGCCGCGCCGCACGCGACTGCCTCAACGAAAGAGCACGGCCATATGACGCTTCCCCTCATCATCCAAGGCGGCATGGGGGTCGCCGTCTCGAACTGGCGGCTGGCCCGCGCCGTCGCCACCCGCGGGCAGATCGGCGTGGTCTCCGGCACCGCGCTGGATGTCGTGCTCGCCCGACGACTCCAGGCCGGCGACCCCGGCGGACACATGCGCCGGGCACTGGGTGCGTTCCCCAACCGCGACCTCGCGAAGCAGATCGTCGAAACGTATTTCGTCGATGGCGGCAAGCCGGGCGATGCGCCTTACAAGGCCAAGCCGATGATCGGCGACAAGCCGAGCCGACGCGCGGTCGAGCTGCTGGTCGCCGCGAACTTCGTCGAGGTCTTCCTCGCCAAGGAGGGGCACCACGGCATCGTCGGCATCAACTACCTGCACAAGATTCAGAGCCCCCTGCTGCCCTCACTCTACGGCGCGATGCTCGCCGGGGTGGACAT
Organism: uncultured Phycisphaeraceae bacterium; assembly: GCA_964614575.1. Classification (GTDB taxonomy): domain Bacteria; phylum Planctomycetota; class Phycisphaerae; order Phycisphaerales; family Phycisphaeraceae; genus JBGTLW01. The sequence goes on from CAZTLX010000003.1 coordinate 44,721, forward strand.
CGTCATCGTCGGCGCGGGCATCCCGCTGGAGGTGCCAGCGGTGATCGACGGCCTGTGCGAGAACCGCGCGGTCGAGGCGACGCTGCACCTGCGCGACGCGCCCAGTGGGCAAACTCATCGCCTAAGCTTCAACCCGGCCGACATCGTTGGCCAGGGCACCCCGCTGCCGCCACGCCCGAAGTTTTTCCCCATCGTCTCCTCCGCCACGCTCGCCACGCTGATGGTCAAGAAGACCGGCGGCAAGGTGGATGGGCTGATCATCGAGGAGCCCTCGGCCGGCGGGCACAACGCCCCGCCACGCGGCCCGGCCAGGCTCAATGAGCGCGGCGAGCCGATCTACGGCCCGCGCGACGCGATCGACCTCGACGCCATCAAAGCACTGAACTGCCCCTTCTGGTTGGCCGGGTCATACGCCAGCCCCGAGAAGCTCCAGGCGGCGATCGACGCCGGGGCCGCGGGCGTGCAGGTCGGCACGCTCTTCGCCTTCAGCGCCGAATCCGGCTTGCGCGACGACCTTAAACGCCGGGTGCTGCGGCAATGCGCCGAGCAGGACATCGAGGTCTTCCGCGATCCCGTCGCCTCGCCGACCGGCTTCCCGTTCCAGGTCCTCTCCATCCCCGGCACGCTCTCCGAGCCCGAGGTGTATCAACAGCGCCCCCGCGTTTGTGACCTGGGTTACCTGCGCGAGAGCTACGAACGGCCAGACGGCACGGTCGGGTGGCGCTGCTGCGGCGAGGACCCCGACGAGTATGTCAAGAAAGGCGGCAAGTTGGAGGACACCGTCGGACGCAAGTGCCTGTGCAACGCGCTGATGGCCAACATCGGCCTGCCGCAACACCGCGGCAGTGATGACGAAGAACTGCCGCTGGTCACCTGCGGCAGCGACCTTGACTGCATCAGAAACGTGCTTAAGCCCGGCGCGACGTCCTACACCGCCGCCGACGCGCTCGATTACCTCCTCACACCGACGCAAGTCGCGTGACCGAGGCGGCGATCTGATCCGCCCCGTTTAGCGGTTGACACGAAGTGTCACCTGCCTTGACGGATGGTCACACAAAGTCGGGGCACTGCGTGCCACCTGCTAAACAGGCTCACTCCAACCACGGCACGCCCGCCGGCTCGCTATCGACCAGCGTGACGTTGTTCTGCTTGGCGTTGCGGCCCTGCTTCGTGACGACTTCGTACAGCGCCTCGCGCTTCTCGCCCGGATCGAGCGTGACGCGGTACTGCACCGTCTGGTAGTCGTGCAGGCTCGGGGCGAGCTTGGACTTGAACTCGACGTGCCCGCCGAACACGCGGCGGATGTCGAGCGTGATCGCGTCGGCGGTGTAGTTGCGGATGCGCTGGGAATAGACCGTGTGATCGTCCCAGCCCGCGACGGTCGAGCGCACGTCGATCTCGACGTTCCCTTCGCCGATCTCCCGGAAGACGTTCACGCCGTGCAGCTTCATCCAGATCGCGTCACGGAACGTGCGCAGCTCCCGCAGTTCAAACACGATCTCCTTGTCCGGCCCGAGGTTCAGCTCGATCTTGTCGCCGATGGGGATGTACTTGAGGCTCTGCTGGGTCAGGTATGACAGGCCGCCGCCGTCGTTACGGCGGAACAAGCGGTACACGCCATCGGGCATCGGGCTGGTGCCCAGGTCCGCTTCCTTGTCGTTGGTCAGCAGGAACATGCGGACCAGTTGGTTGCCGTACTGCTGAGGCCAGTAGCGGTACTCGATCTTGACCGGGGCCTGCTCGACCTCGAAGCTGCGCAGGCGCTTGGCCCAGGTGTGCGGGATCGTCTCGGTGCCCTCGATGGTGAAGATGAAGTATTCGCTGAGCCCTTGCTTGACGATTTGTTTGGCATCTGCCCTCGGCGCGGCGTCGCCAAACGCCATATCCGCCTCGGCGAGTTCAAGCGCATCGCGCATCACGCGCTGACGCAGTTCGCTTTCTTGGGCCGGGGCAGGCGTCGGCCGTCCCATCCCGCGCCGGGCCAGCTCCGCGATCTGCTCGACGAGGTTGATCGTGCCGACCACCAACCGCACCTGCGCATCCTCGTAGTCCTCGCCCGAGTTGTTGCGCACCGTGACAAAACCCTCCAGCTTCATCGTCGTCTCGTCGGGCGACGCAATGCCGACGTAGTCCGCCGCCCACGAGATGCCGCTGGTGAAGTAGCTGATCTGCACCGTCGCCTCGCCATCGAACTCGCTGGCGATGTTCCAATACAGCATCTGCGGCTTGCCGTGCGGGAACGTCGTGTCCAGCAGCGTCAACTGCTCGGCCTTGTTCTTGAACTCGAGCTGCACCGAGGTCGGGTCGATCAGCGTGTTCGCCCACGAAAACTGCAGCGGGTTGCTGCCCTTCTTGAACGTGATCGTCCGCGTCTCGCGCACAAGGGTTAAGTCCTCGGCGTTGTAGATCGTGAGCTGCACCGTGTCACGCCTGGGCACGGTGGACAGGTCGATGTTCTTGGCGAAGGCCGAGGGAGCCAGCAGAAGCGTGAGGATGAGGGGGAGCTGGTATCGCATGGTTTTGCCTTTTGGACTCACGATTGTGGACCCACGCCCGGGGGGCGTAGGCGTTAGGGGGTTAGCGCGGGGGAAACTTCCGGGGGTTACCACTGGTGCTTGAAGACCAGATGCAGCTTGTGGGTGATCTTCTCGGCCTTGTCGCCCTCGCGGGCGGACAGCTCGGCGTGGAAGACGACGCGGTGCTGGTTGGATTCTTCCGCGTCCGGGCCGTTCTTGAGCGTGGTCTGATCGCCGATGACCCACTCGGCGTTCTGCCCCGAGCGCAGGCCGGTTTCATTGCGGACGTGCTCGATCATCTCGGCGATGTCGAGGGTAACTTTCTGGTCCTTGAAGTTCTCGATCTCGTACTTGATGATCACGTCGTAGTCGTAGAGGTTGCCCGCGATGCGGTTGGTCTTGCGCTGGTCGATGGTGCGTTTGACGACGATGTCCTGCGCGACGCCGAGGTAGAGCTTCATCTTGTCGTCGATGGGGGTGAAGCCGCCCCAGTCCTCGCCGAGGAACGCGGTGGTGGCGTCGGGGCCGGGCGCATCTTTCTGGAAGATGCGGACCTTGCCGTAGGGCAGCGGCGCGGAGCCGAGCTTGTGATCCTGGTCGTTGTGGATGACGTAATGCATGGGCACGCGGAGTTTGTTCTGCGGGCGGTCGAGGTAATCGAAGGTGGCGGGGTCCACGGTGTAGGTCTTGACGATGGGCACGCCGACGGTGCGGCGGACCAGCATCTCCTTGGTTTCGTTGAGGCCGATGGGCTTGGCGAAGTCGTCGCCGACGCCGAGGTTCACGTTCGCATTGTCAAACTCTTCCCCGGCGAAGTTCTTGACGCGGATGTACTGCGCCAGCGTGAGCGTCTGCTCGTCGTGCTCGGCCACGGCGCGGTAGTTGTAGCCCTTGTCGAGCCCGCCGAGCAGGTAGGAGATGCGCACCAGCGCCGAGCCGGAGCGGCTGGCCGAGACGTCCCAGACCAGCGCGTTCTCGCCGGGCGGGTAGGACACGGAGAGGACGTTGACCGCCAGATCACCGTCTTCCTCGCCGGCGGGGCCGAGGACGCGGAAGACGATCGTGCCGGGGTCGATGCGGGTGCCGGCCCAGGCGAAATCGACCTGGTTGGTGCCCTGGACCAGCGGGACGATGCGTTCTTCCTCGACGAGGGCGGCGTGGTCGTGGTCGAGCTGGACCTCGACGCGCTCGCGGACCGGCAGCGTGATGAGCTTGACGCGGGCGAGGGCGGGCGGGGCGAGCATCGCGGCGACGAGGAGGATGAAGGCCAAGGGTTTAAGCGGGTAGGGCATATCGGTGACCTCGGGGGTGTGGTGATGGGGTTGGACGCGCGGGGGGCGGGGTGGTTCCCGGGTTTTTTGAGGGAAACATTGAGGACGAGGATACCCCGCCGCAACTCGCTGCGCTCGCAGCGGCGGGCTTGGGGGTGTAATGCTCATCGCTCGCGGCTCAAAGCACTGCCCTACACCGGGCTGGGCACGGTTTCGAGGATCTGCTGCATGATGCGGCTGGTGCCGATGCCGTCCGCGTCGTGCATGTAGTTTTTGCCGATGATGCGGTGGGCGAAGACGGGGATGACGTTGGAGACGATGTCGTCGGGCACGACGTAGTCGCGGTCGTTGAAGATGGCGGTGGCCTTTGCGGCGTGGACCAGCGCGAGGGTGCCGCGGGGCGAGACGCCGATCTGGAGCTGGTCGTTGTTGCGGGTGGCGTTGGCGATCTGCACGATGTAGTCGAGCAAGGCCGGGTCGATCTGGATGCCGTCGACTTGCTGCTGCAGCTCGACCAGTTCCTGCGCGGTGATGACGGGCTTGAGGTTGGCCATCTCGGTGCGTGAGGGGTCGAGGGCCAGCACGCGTGCCTCGTCCTCGGCCGAGGGGTAGCCCAGCGAGATGCGCATGAGGAAGCGGTCGAGCTGCGATTCGGGCAGGAAGTAGGTGCCCTCGAACTCGAAGGGGTTCTGCGTGGCGATGACGAGGAAGGGTTCGAGCAGCTTGCGGGTGTGGCCGTCGATCGAGACCTGCGACTCGTTCATCGCTTCGAGCAGGGCCGACTGGGTGCGGGGGGTGGTGCGGTTGATCTCGTCGGCGAGGACGATGTTGGAGAAGATCGGTCCGGGCTTGAAGATGAAGTCGTTCTTGTGCTGGTCCCAGACGGTGACGCCCAGGACGTCGGCGGGGAGCATGTCGGGGGTGAGCTGGATGCGGGCGAGGGAGCCGTCGATGGAGCGGGCCAGGGCATTGGCGAGCATGGTCTTGCCGACGCCGGGCACGTCTTCGATGAGGATGTGCCCGCGGGCGAGGAGGCAGACGATGAGGCGGTCGATCGCCTGCTGGTTGCCCAGGAAGCAGCGCTGGATGTTCCGGCGTAGGCTTTCGAGCTGGTGCATGCGCGGATCAGTCCGGGGCGGGGTTGAGCGGTCGATCCCCTGCGGCGTACCGTGGGGCAGAGGTCCGGGGGGGCACGGTTCCGGGGGGCGTGGTTCCGGGGGTGAAACGGTAGCCGGTGGCGGTTGTGGGGAGTATATCAGGCATGCTTGGCTCCGAACGGATCATGGGACTGCCCGATAAGCAGCCTCGTGATGTGCGGCGTGATCCGCACCACAAAAACCCCCACGATCAACGACCGAAACCCCCGCTTTGATGCCGATAGAATGTAGAGAAGCTCGCCCCCAACTCGCGTCCGACCCCGAACCCCCGCGTGTAACCCGATTTGGACTTCGGCCTCAACCAACTCGTCCGCCGACTGCAAGGCTACCTCCAGGCCGAGCCTTATCAGGTGGTTCTGGAATTGCTGCTGATCTGGGCGGTGGTGTATCTGATCGTCCGCTTCCTGCGCGGCACGCGCGGCGCGGGGGTGGTCAAGGGCGTGGCCCTGCTGCTGTTGGTGGGCACGCTGGTGCTTGCGGTGCTCGGCCGCGGCAGCGGGTTTGATCGGCTCAACTACCTCTACTCCAACTTCATCGCCTTCTTCTCGTTGATCCTCATCGTCGTGTTCCAGCCGGAGCTGCGCCGGGCCCTGACCCGCATCGGCGAGGCCAGCTTCTTCCGCGGCGGCGGGCTGCGCAAGGCCCGCGTCATCGAGGAACTGATCGAATCGATCGACTACCTGGCCCGCAACAAGATCGGCGCGCTGATCGCGATCGAGCGGCAGGTCGGGCTCAAGGGCATCATCGATTTCGGCACCCACCTCGACGCCGAGGTCTCCGCCGAGCTGCTCAACACCATCTTCTGGCCCGGCTCGGCGCTGCACGACATGGGCGTGATCATCCGCGGCGACCGGGTGGTCTCCGCCGGTTCCCAGTTCCCCCTGGCCGACGGCGAGGGCCTGCCCCAGGAGCTCGGCTCCCGCCACCGTGCGGCGATCGGGCTCTCCCAGGACACTGACGCCCTGATCCTGATCGTCTCCGAAGAGACCGGCGCGATCTCCGTCGCCGAACGCGGCACGCTCACCCGCCGCATCAGCACCGATGACCTGCGCAGCGTCCTGACCAAGGGCCTGGTCGGCGTGGGCATGACCGGCGACGAGACGAATACCGGCGACACGTCCACCCTGACCGAGCAGGAGACCCAGCGTCCCCGCGCCGAAATCAAAGACGCCGACGCCGAACCCGACCCCCCTGCCGCCGAGGATAAAGCCGCTTAACCCGACACCGTCATGAACACGACCTCCCTGCGCCAGAAGATCGAGACGTTCATCGTGGTCACGCTGATCACGGTGCTGGTCTGGCTGTACGCCGAGGGACGCAACGTCGCCACCTACGCCAACGAGCCGGTCTCGGTTAAGTTCGTATCCGGTGACGGTGAAGGCCTGACCATCTCGCCGGATAACCCGCAGCGTGTCCTGGTGAGTTTCGAGGGTTCGAACGCGATGAAGCAGGCGCTGGAAGCCGCGACCAAGGACGGGCCGATCACGCTGCCCGTGGTCGAGCAGCCCAACGCGTCCTCATCGGTGCAGAACATCATCATGAAGGACGCGCTCAACGATTCGATCCTCAGCGACCTGGGCATCCTGGTGATCTCGACCGACCCGGCCGTGATGCCGGTGACGGTGCGTCGGCTGGTCAGCGTGCAGATGTCGGTCGAGCCGGTGGTGCTGGAGGTGGACCTGGCGGCGGCCCCGACGGTGGACCCGGCGCGGGTGGACGTGAAGGTGCCGGCGGCGCTGGCGGACCTGGCCGGCGAGCTGTCGCTGATCGCGCGGGTCCCGCCGGCGGACCTGGCGTCGATCCCCGCAAACACCCCGCGGGCCCTGAGCGTGCGTCTGGAGTTGCCCGAGGCCCTTCGGGACCAGCCGGTGGAGCTTTCGGCGCGGAATGTGGCGGTCACCGTGATCATCCGGAAGCAGACCGACACGCTGACCCTGACCAGCGTGCCGATCCACATCAACGTGCCCCCGCTGCTCTTGCAGCAGTACCGCATCGCGCTGCCGGAAGATCAGGTGGTGATCCGCGATGTCAAGCTCAGCGGGCCGGCCGACGCGATCGCCTCGATCCGGGACAAGCGTTTCCGGGTCTGGGCCGAGCTGCGCCCCACCGCCGATGAGTTGGATGCGGGGCTTGATCAGGCGCAGCTGTTCCTGCACCTGCCTCCGGGGGTGCGCATGGAAGGCCCGATGCCGCGCGTTCCGGTGAAGGTTTACCGCAACGAGTAGCCGCGATTATTCCCCTCCACGCCGCATCAAGTTAACCGGGCTATGATCTCGCAGCCGGGGGAGAAGGTCATGGTTGCCTCGGCAACATCTGGCCCCGTCACGCGTTAAACCTATTTGTGCCCCCGGACAAGCTGCGTTATGCGTCAAATCAAGTCGTGGATCGTGGGTCTGCTCATCGCGGCGGTGCTGCTGGGCCTGGGTGGTTTGATCGTTAAACGCCTGCTGTCTGACGACCATGCGGGTCGATCCGGACGGGGTGTCGGCGGACCGGCACCGGTCGCGGTGGCCGAGGTTCAAGTCGGGACGATCGAGAACCGCCGGGTGTTCAGCGGCACGCTGGAAGCCAATGCACAGCTCATGATCGCGCCGAAGGTGGCGGGCCGGATCGTGCGACTGCCGGTCGATCTGGCCGACACTGTCGAGCGTGATCAGGTGGTGGCGGAGATGGACAGCGACGAGTTTGTGCAGGCGGTCGCCCAGGCCGAGGCGGAGCTGGCGGTCGCGCGGGCCAACCTGACCGAAGCCGAAAATGCCGTGGAGATCGCCCAGCGCGAGTGGGAACGCGCCAAGACGCTCAGCGAGCGAGGCGTGGCTTCCGAGGCGCAACTCGACACCGCGCGGTCCGAGCAACTGGCCCGCAGCGCCGCGGTGGAGGTGGCCAAGGCCCAGGTCACGCGTGCAGAAGCGGCCTTACAGTCCGCGCGGATCCGGCTGGGCTACACCACCATCACCGCGAGTTGGAGCGGCGGGGATAACCAGCGCGTTGTCGCCCAACGCATCGCGGAGGAAGGCCAGACCGTCGCCGCCAACACCCCGCTGCTTTCGATCGTCGAGCTGGACCCTATCCGCGCGGTGGTGTTTGTGACCGAGCGTGAGTACGCCTTGCTGGCCGCGGGGCAGGCGGTGTCGCTGAGGACCGATGCCTATCCCGACCGGGAATGGGAAGGCCGGGTCAGCCGCGTCTCCCCCGTGTTCCGTGAAGGGTCACGCCAGGCGCGGGTCGAGCTCAACGTCCCCAACGAGGGCGGGTTGCTGAAGCCGGGGATGTTCGTGCGGGTCGAGGCGGAGCTCGGTCGAGCCGACGACGCCACGATCATCCCCGTTGAAGCCCTGGTCACCCGTCAAGGCCGCTCGGTGATCTTCCTGGTCAACGAAGCGGGTGATGCCGTCCGCATGGTGCCGGTGGAAACCGGCATCGTGGCGGGCGATCGCGTGCAGGTGATGGGTGAGGGCGTCCGAGGCCGCGTCGTCGTGCTGGGCCAGCAACTGGTGAGCGATGGCAGCGCCATCACGATCCCCGATCTGAGCAATGGCATCGACACCGATTCTCAGACGCTAAGCGCGGGGGGCGACGCATGAATCTGCCCCGCGCCAGCGTGCGTCGTCCGGTTTTCACGACGATGGTCACGCTGATCGTCGTCGTGTTGGGCGCGGTGTCGCTGAGCAAGCTGCGCATCGACCTGCTGCCCAATGTCGAGATGCCGACGCTGACCGTGCAGACCGGCTACGAGGGCGCGAGCCCCGAGGTCATGGAGTCGCTGGTCACACAGATCGTCGAGGAGATCATCGCGACGGTGCCGGGCGTCGAGGAGATGTCCTCCACCTCCTCCGAAGGCAACAGCCGCATCCGGGTGACGTTCATGTGGGGCACGGACATCGATGCGGCGGCGACGGACGTGCGGGCCAAGCTCGAGGACGAGCTCAACGAGCTGCCCGACGATGTGGTGCGGCCTCAGATCCGCAAGTTCGACGTCAACAGCTTCCCCGTTGTGCTGCTGGGCGTGGCCAGCCAACTCGACCCGATCGAGCTGACCACGCTGATCGACGATCAGGTGCGTTACCGCTTCGCCCGGCTGCCGGGCGTCGCGCAAGTCGATATGTGGGGCGGATACAACCGCGAGGTGCGCGTCGAGCTGGACCCCGGCCGGGTCCGGGCGCTGGGCCTGCCGCTCAACCAGATCCTGGCGGGCATCCGTGACGCGAACCTCGACCTGCCCGCCGGGCAGATCGAGAGCGGGCGCTACGAGGTCACCCTCCGCGCCCCGGCCGAGTTCCAGAGCCTCGACCAGATCCGCGAGACCGTCATCGCCACCCGCGAGGGCGCGCCGGTGACGCTCGGCCAGATCGCCGAGGTCCGGGATACCTACGAGCGGCTGACCCGCATCATCCGCGTCAACGGCGAGTTGGGCCTGCGCATGGCCATCCGCAAACAGGCGGATGCCAACACCGTCGAGGTCTCGAACCGCATCCTCCGCGAGATCGAGGAGGTCAACCGCGACTTCCCCCAGATCGAAGTCGTGCCCGTCATCAACCAGGGCAACTTCATCGAACGCTCGATCCAGAACGTGGCCAACTCCGTGCTCTACGGCGGGGTGCTGGCCGTGTTCGTGCTGCTGTTCTTCCTCCGCAACTTCCGCAGCACCATCGTCATCTCCCTGGCGATCCCGATCTCCATCGTCGCGACCTTCGCGCTGATCTACTTCAACGGCTTCACGCTCAACCTCATGACCCTCGGCGGGCTGGCGCTGGGCGTGGGCATGATGGTCGATAGCTCGATCGTGGTGCTCGAGAACATCTTCCGCCGCCGCGATGAGGAGAACGAAGACACCGCCGAGGCCTCGGTCGCCGGGGCGGTCGAGGTCGGCCCCGCGATCGTCGCCAGCACGATCACCACGCTGGTCATCTTCCTGCCCTTGATCTTCGTGCAGGGGGTCAGCGGCATCCTCTTCAAGGAACTGGCCTACGTCATCGTCTTCTCGCTGGTCTGCTCGCTGGCGGTGTCGCTGAGCCTGGTGCCGATGCTCGCCTCGAAGCTGCTCAAGTCCCCGCGCCAGCGCCACGAGAGCCAGCCCGCGTGGATCGATCGGCTGGCCACCGCCTCCGACCGAGCGTTCGGTGCCCTGGACAGCCAGTACCGCGACCTGCTGCGCTGGGTGCTGCGGCATCGGCTGATCACCGTCGGCGTCTGCCTGCTCGCGCTCACCGCCAGCCTGCTGCTGCTGCCGCTGCTGGGCACCGAGTTCCTCCCGCCCAGCGATGAGGGCGAGGTCCGCGTCTCCGGCGAGATGGAGATCGGCACCCGGCTGGATATCGTCGATCAGCAGACCCGCCTCTTCGAGCAGGTCGTGTTCGACTCGGTGCCCGAACGGATCGCCGCGGTCACCAGCGTCGGGGCCAGCGGCTGGAACCCCGCCGACTCGGCCGAGGGCGAGATCCGCCTGTCGCTGGTGCCCGTCTCGCAGCGCGATCGCTCCAACACCGAGATCGCCGACGATCTGCGCCGCAAGCTCGATGGCAAGGTCCCCGGCATGACCATCCGCACCCGCGCGCCCCAGGGGCAGTTCCTGCTCGAACGGATCCTCGGCAGCGACGACGGGATCAGCGTCGATATCCGCGGCTACGACCTGGAGACCCTCTCCGAGCTGACCAGCCGCGTCATCGCCGAGATCGAAAAAATCCCCGGCATCACCGACGTGGACACCAGCCGCGACGAGGGCATCCCCCAGCAGGAGCTGTACATCGACCGCGCCAAGGCGGCGGATGTCGGCGTCTCGGTCCGCGACATCGCCGAGGCCCTGGAGACCGCCGTCGCCGGCAGCCGCGCCGGCGACTACCGCACCTTCGGCAACTCTTACCGCATCCTCGTGCAGTTCAAAGACGCCTACCAACTGAGCATCGAACAGGTGCTGGACCTGACCGTCCGCAGCGAATCGGGCGAGGACGTGGCGCTGCGCAACCTCGTGACCACCCGCGACGGCCGCGGCCCGACGCTGATCCAACGCAAGGACCAGCAGCGCGTCTTCGAGGTCACCGCCAACATCGCCGGCCGCGACTTAGGCTCGGTCGCCGCGGACGTCGACGCGGCGCTGGACCGCATCCCCCGGCCGGTGGGCTACGACCTGATGCTGGCCGGCAACGTCGAGGAGCAGCAAAAAGCCACGCGCGAGCTGATCATCTCGCTGGTGCTGGCCCTGGCGCTGGTGTATATGGTACTGGCCTGCCAGTACGAATCGCTGCGCGACCCGCTGGTGGTCATGCTCTCGGTGCCGATGGCGGCGATCGGCGTGCTGATCACGCTGTTCTTGACCGATACCACGCTCAACGTGCAGAGCTACATCGGGTGTATCATGCTCGGCGGCATCGTGGTCAACAACGCCATCCTGCTGGTCGATCAGGCCGGGCAACTGCGGACGCGGGCGGGCATGGACACGCGCGAAGCCGTCGCCGAAGCCGGCCGCCGACGCCTGCGCCCGATCCTCATGACCTCGTTGACCACCATGCTCGGGCTCACCCCCCTGGCGCTGGGCATCGGCGAGGGTGCCGACGCTCAGGCACCGCTGGCCCGCGCGGTGATCGGCGGCCTGGCCGGGTCGATGCTCATCACGCTGGTGCTGATCCCGGCGGTCTATTCGCTGTTCCACGGCGACAGCCGCCCGGCCGAGGCCGCCCCCGCATGAAACGTGTGATCGCCCCCCTGCTGCTGCCGGCTTCGCTGCTGCTGATGGCTTGTGCGCCCGACCGCTCGGCGTGGTTCGAGCCGGACTGGGACCGCGTGCTCTAAAACGAAGCCCGGCGGGTCCAGCCGATCGAAGGCGTGCCCCGCGTGGAGCCGACCGAGACTGCCGCGCCCTCCCCCCTGCCGGACCTCGCGGGCGACGGCCCGCTCAAGCTCTCGGTCGAGCAGGCCGCGCTGTTGTCGCTGCGTCAAAACCGTGAGTTATCCATCGAGCAGCTCAACCCCGTCATCGCCGACGCGTTCGAGCAGATCGAGCGCGGGCGGTTCGACCCGCAGGTCTTCGCCAACGCCGAGTGGGTCAACGAGGAGGTCAGCGAGACCGACCGCGCGACCGGCAGCCAGTTCAGCGTGCGCGGGACGGACACCGCCGGCGAGGCCGGGGTCCGCCAGGCGTTGCCGACCGGCACGGACGTGGAGGTCGGCGTGTCGCAGGAGCGCAGCATCTCCAACCGCTCGCCGGAGCAGCAGGAGGCCCGCGTCGGGCTCACGGTCACGCAGGCCTTGCTCCGCGGCTTCGGCACGCCGGTGAACCTCGCAACCATCCGCCAGGCGCAGCTTGAAACCGCGGCCTCACGCTACGAGCTGCGCGGGTTCACCGAGGCGCTGCTGGCCGACACCGAAATCGCGTACTGGCGTCATATCCTCGCCCAGCGGGAGATCGTGATCTTTGAAGAATCGCTGGATATCGCTCGGCGACAGCTCGACGAGATCGAGCAGCGCATCGAAGTGGGCGTGTTGGCCCAGACCGATGCCGCCGCCGCTCGTTCCGAAGTCGCGCTGCGCGAGCAGGCGCTGATCACCGCCCGCAGCAACCTCACCGCCCGCCGCCTGGAACTGCTCCGCCTGATCAACCCCGCCCCGGCCTCTTCCCTGACCCGCGAGTTGGAAACCACCTCCACCCCCGAGATCGAAGCCAACCCCATCGATGACCTCGACGATCGGATGAGGGTCGCGCAACTGCGTCGCCCGGACCTGGGCGAAGCGAGGCTGCGCCTCGAACAGAACCGCCTCGAAACCGTCATCACGCGCAACGGCCTGCTGCCCCGGCTGGACCTGTTCATCGCCCTGGGCAAGACCGGCTTTGCCGACACCTTCCCCGATTCGTTCCGCGAGCTCGATGGCCCGACCTACGACGTCACCGCGGGCGTGAGATTCTCGCATTATCTGGGCAACCGCGAAGCCGAGGGCCGCGACCTCGTCGCTCGGGCGTCTCGTCAGCAGGCCGCGGCGGCGGTCCACAACCTCGAGCAGTTGATCGAACTGGACGTCCGCCTCGCGGTCAACGAAGCCGAGCGCGCCCGCCAGCAGATCGCCGCGACCACCGCGACCCGCGTGCTGCAGGAGGCCACCGTGCGGGCAGAGATCGAACGCCTGCAGGTCGGGTCCAGCACCACCCTGCTCGTCGCCCAGGCGCAGCGTGACCTGCTCGTGGCGCAGATCGGCGAGGTCGAGGCGGTCATCAACTACCGCATCGCGCTGGTCCGGCTGTACCTGGCCGAGGGAAGCCTGCTCGAACGCCGCGGCTTAACCGTCGCGGTCGAGCCGACGCCCTGAGCGTATTGAGCTTTGGGGCCTCTGAATAACCTACCCAAGCCCGCCGATGCGCAGCGCAGCGGAGCTTCGGCGGGGTATCTGGCGGGTTATTCAGAGGCCCCCGTTGCTACTCATGTCAGTTCGCGATCCGGGCCGTCTCCTGCGCCGGCTGATCGAACGCCGTCGCGCGGCCGGCCCGCACGTCATACAGACGCTCGTGCGATGCCCGCGCCGCCGACGCCAGCTCCGGGTAGAGCCGATGGCAGACGTCCGCAAAACCGATGTTCCAGTTCTCGCCGTCGAATCGGCCGAAGTAGCTCTGATCGTAAAGTGTGAAATAGTGCGCGCCGACCAGATGCGGGTGCGCGGCACACTGCTCCAGGAAATAACGGTACGCCACGCCCCGCTGCGCTTGGGACGCCACGGCTTTGAGCCCCGTCCCGGGCAAGCCACGGTCCAGCGCGCCGAAGTGGTATTCGCCAATCACCACCGGCTTGCCCGTGCGCGACGCGATCTGCTCAAGCACCTCGAGCGGCGGTCCCATCTGGTAGCAGTTGATCGAAAACACATCGAACGCCTCGGCTGCGTCATAGAACAGGTCCGACGCGATCCACGCGTAACGCAGGCCCAGGTTCAAGTGGTGCGGATCAACCGCCCGGCAGGCGTCGGCGGGCACATGCACAAACCGCCTCACCATCTCCCGCGAGAACTCCCAAAGGTCGTCGCCCGCCGATGGTGAGCGATCCGCCGCCCGCTTCACCACCTCATCCACCACTTGCTCGAAGCGCTGCAGGCCCAGCCCCCACGCGGCCGACCACTTCGCCGCGTCCCCGTCGTAGCGCGAACGCAGCCACGCCGCCAGCGCCCGCCGGGTGTGCGTGCCGGGGTTTGCTTCGAGCATCTCCGCCGCCAGGTTGAACTTGCCGAAGCCCCAGTTCGGCTCATTGCTCATGAAGTAGCCGATGAGCAGGCGGTCATCGCGATCGTCTTCGAGCTGGTCCGCGTAGCGATTCGCTTCCTGCGCAAACGCCGGGTCGTACACGTCCGGGAAATCGCGGAACAGCTTGATGTCGGTCGTCGGGTAGTGGCCCATCGTCAGGACATAAGGCAGGCCGTGCCGCTGCGCGAGGCGGATGTCGGACCAGTTGGCGACGGTGTTGAATCCCAGGCGGCGCAACCGCATCGCGGTCAGCTGTTCCCACGCCTCGTGCCACGAAGGGCCAAACGCGCGGATCAGGTTCGCGATCGCGAAGTCCACGGCCGGCGGATGCTCGGCACGCCCGCGGCCGCAGGCGCCGGCGAAGCGCCCGCCGTCCGCCTCGGGGGTCGGGTGCCAGTCGAGCAGGTGTTCGGTGCCGGGCACCACCGCGCTGGCGATGCCGGGGCGTACGCAGTCGAGCCCCGCGCTGAAGAATCCCCCGCCGTCCGGATCGACCAGCCACCATCGGCCGTGTTCATCACGATGCGTGCGGAAGTAACCGGTGGCCTCGAAGCGGTCGCGTGCCGAGCCGCCGAAGCGCGTCCAGCCGTCCGGCCAGCCGGCGGGCAACTCCGGGTCGCCCTGCTCGGCGATGCCGCGGAGCACCTCAACCATTTCCGCCTCGTCGCGCATCTTGCCGGGCCAGGTCGCGCGGGCGTTCTGCCCCAGCGCATCGAGCATCACCGCGGCCTCGACGCGCGGCGGGGGCGCTTCAGCCTCCAGCCTGAACGGCCCGACCGTCAACGCCTGTTCGTGGCCCGTGTCTTTAAGAACCAACTCGAAGCGGTCGATCTCCTGCGGCTCGATCCGCCGCGTAAAACTCGTCGCCTTGAGCCGCCCCGCCGTGCGCGGGAAGAACACCCGCTGCCCGTCGAGCCAGTGCAGGTCGAAGACAAACCGACACGCGGCGTCGGGGTAGAAGCTCATGTGCGTGAGGGAGCGCGGCTCGGCCTCACCCCTGACAAACACCCGCACATCCACCATCGCGTTGTGCCGCCCACGATATGAAAGCTCCGACCACAGCCAGCGGCCGGTGGAGAAGTCGGGCGCGATCACCGTAAGGGTTTGCTGAGCCGCGAGGCACACATCCCCGCTGGTCAAAGCGCCGTCTATCAGATGCTTCATGGTCCCGACAGTTTACTGGTTTCAAACTGGGTCAATCCTGGAGTCGGAAGAGCGGGCCTTCCGTGCGCGCCGTCTGGCTTGGAGCCCAGTTTTCTTCGGCGGCGAATACCGTGCGCGGATCAAGGGATTCCACATGGCCGTCGAAGTAAACCAGGTTTGCGTTCCGGGCAGCGTCGTCCTCACCCGACTGACCTCCATGACGTGGGTTCATGTAGCCCAGCGATCTACCCAGCTTGTAATTGGTGCCATCCGCCAGCATCATCAACTGGCTGGGCTTGTTGACCTGCTCCCGTGATCGCCGGATTAAGAGCCGATGAGCACTGGCCCACTGGGCCAGGAAGGGATTGCCGATGTTCTGATTGTTATTGCCGGTCCAGTCGCCCTGCGAGGAGTTGATGGCGTATGAACAATCGACAGTGAACGGGCTGGTGGTACCGTAACCCACATCGTCGGTTTGCCGCCATGCCTGACCAAACCACGCGGTATTGCCATAGGACCATACCGTCGGGAATCCCCAATGCGTCCGCACGCCGGGCGGGGATTGCGGACAGATCAGACTGGAAGCGCTTGACGGGACGATCGTCGGGTTGGACTGCAAATCCGGGCCGCTGCTCACGAACGGGTCGGTCAGCGGTGCCGACAGATACTGCTGACCGACCAGACGGGTAAACCAAGTATACCGGGTGTCCGGGTCAGGCCCGCCGTCGACGATGTCGCTGCCAAAGGAGCGAGGCAGCTTTTGGTCGTTGTCATCGAAATAGATCAACATGCCGACGGCGTTCTGCCGCAGTTGACTGGCACAGACCACCGCACGGCCGGCATCCCGCGCCCCCTGCAGCGCCGGCAGCAGCAGCGCAATCAGCAGCGCGATGATCGAGATCACCACCAAAAGTTCAATCAGCGTGAAGCCGCGGGCATTTGCGAAGGGGCGTGCCATGATGTCTGACTCCTGGTAAAGACTTGGGACCGAAGTCCATCGAATCGCATACACGCTTTGGCCATGATGAGCCGAAGCGGGGCCTGCACCGGCCCGAATCCCGGAATGCCCCGTGAAGACCGAGCAAGAACCTTGCAACGCTGAACGCTTACAAGGGAAAACCCGATGTAACCCCGTGTAATTCCTACTTAAGAATAGAACTCAACCGCGGGTTTGTCAATGGCTTTTCCGCAGGCTTGAGTTCACAACGCCGCCAGACGCCGGGCGCGGTCCGCGGCGATCAGGGCGTCGCGCAGCTCGGTCAGGTCGCCGGCCATCACCTTCGACAGGCCAAATGATTCGCCCAGCCGGTGATCCACCGCGATGTTGTCCTTCCAGCGGTAGGTGCGGATACGCTCGGAGCGCCCGCCGGTGCCGATCATCGCGACGCGTTGCTCGGCCCGGTCGGCAAGCTGCCGCTCGCGCTGCTTCTCATAAAGCCGCGCCCGCAGCACCTCCCACGCCCGGATGCGGTTCTGCTGCTGGCTCTTGGACTCCTGCATCCGCACCTCGATGCCGCTGGGCTTGTGGATCAGATGCACCGCGGTGGCGACCTTGTTCACGTTCTGCCCGCCGGGGCCTTGCGCGGTCGTCACGTGGACCTCCACATCATCCTCATCCAGATCGAGTTCGACATCCTTCGGCTCGGGCAACACCGCGACGGTCGCCGTGCTGGTATGGACGCGGCCCTGCGTCTCGGTCGCGGGCACCCGCTTCACGCAATGCACCCCGCCCTCGTAGCCGAGCCCCTGCCAGACGCCCTCTCCCTTCACCGATGCCGTCGCCGCGCGGATGCCCCCCGCCTCGCCTTCGCTGGCTTCGAGCAGCTCGAACTTCCAGCGCCGCATCGTGCTCCACTTCTCATACATCGTCAGCAGGTCCCCCGCCCACAGCGCCGCCTCCGCCCCGCCGGTACCCGCCCGCAGCTCCAGGATCACCGCGCCGACCGACGCGTCGTCGGCCGTGACCAGCTCTTCCGCCATCGCGTCGAGCCGCTGCTGCGTCTGCGCCTCCAGATCGGGTAATTGCTCACGCGCCAGCTCGACCAGCTCGGCGTCTTCGTTGGCGACGATGATCTGCCGTGATTCGTCGAGGTCGGCCGCGAGCTTCTGGTAGGCGTGATACTGCTCAACGAGCCCGGCGATCGCCGAGCGCTTCACGCCCAGGTCGCGCAGCTTCTCGTGGTCCGACACCACCGCCGGGTCGGCGAGCTGTCGCTCCAGCTCGGCGAACTGCGTCGCCAGCGATTCCAGCTTCGCCAACAGGTTGGGGTTGGGCTCGGCCATCGGGTGATCGCGTCAGGATACACAGAAGCCCACGTTCATCGAACGTGGGCTTCTCAAGAATTGCACGGAGATGTCGCGGGTTACTTCTTCTTGCCGAAGTAGTTGCCCGCGAACTTCTTCTGGAACTTCTCGAC
>CAZTLX010000003.1:62448-65049 GCA_964614575.1 uncultured Phycisphaeraceae bacterium
TCGACGCGGCCGGCGGTGTCGAGGAACTTCTGCTTGCCCGTGTAGAACGGGTGGCTGGCCGAGGAGATATCGACCTTCACCAGCGGATACTCCTTGCCGTCTTCCCACTTGATCTTCTGGTTCGAGTCCAGTGTCGAGCGGGTGAGGAAGGAATAGTCGGCCGAGACGTCCTGGAAGACGACCGGGCGGTACTTGGGGTGGATGTCGGCTTTCATCGTGAAAGTTCCGGGGCTTAAGGGCCTTGTGGGTTCAAACGTGGCGATCCGGGGCGAACAGGGCGGGCCACCAAGGGCCGCCGCGTCGAGCCCGATATCATACCCAACCCTCCCGCCACCGCAAGCCCACTTGGTAAACGCCGCGCATCGCGCATCTCGTTGCCGGTCCTTAAGTGAGGTGGTCGTGGAACGGTGTTGCGGTCGGTCTTGTGGCCTTAGGCGTAGGTGGCGAGGTCGCCCCGGTCTCCGTGCAGACCATGCCTGCCGGGTACACCCGGAACATCGACACCGCCATCGCCGAGATCAGCTACCGTTGCCCGACCGAGATTCTCGTCGCCTAACCCGGTGTTGCGATACGGAAATGAATCCGCCAGATAAAAAGATTGTACTTTCTCAAACTTCTCGCGCCAGGCTGACGCGGCGCTCTGCTTTGGCCAGCCAATCGGGATTGACCGTGACGCCCCAGCCCGGGCCGGTGGGGAAGGGGAGTTGGCCGGCGACGATGGGGGGTTTGGGGGTGTAGAGGTGGTCGTTCCAGGCGTTGTCTTCGATGGAATACTCCATGAACGGCGCGGCGTTGGGGAGCGCGGCCATGAGGTGCTGCGTGAAGACTTGCAGCATCGAGCGGTTCGAGGCGTGAGGCATGACCAGATGGCCACGCTCCGCGGCGAGGCGGGCGACGGCGAGCGTGCGGCAGACCCCGCCGTTGTACATGACATCGGGCTGGAGGATATCCACCGCGGGCAGGTCCACCATGAGCCGCCAGATCGCGGGCAGGTAGTCCTGCTCCCCGCCGGTGACGGTGATGATGCCTTGGAGTTGGCGTCGCGCCTCGGCGGTGGCGTGGAGGTCGGTGTGCGGACAAGGCTCCTCGAAACAGGTCACACCCTCGTCGGCCAGCCAGCGTCCGACCTCGGCCGCGCGGTTCGCGTCGTAGCTGCCATTGGCGTCGGCAAAAAGCTTGACCGACGCGGGCAGCGCGGCACGCACCCGCGGGACCAGCGCGCGGGTCCGCGCCTCGGCCCCGGCGGGGTCGTCGTCCCGGCCAAGGCGCGGCCCCACCTTGATCTTGAATGCCCCATACCCACACCGCTCATGCCACGCGAGCATACGCTCCGCCTCTTCCTCGGCGGTGGTGGCCCGGCTCATGGACGACCCATACACCGCGATCGGGCGTGGCGTCCCGCCCAGCAACGCGCACACGCTCACCCCGGCGCGCTTGGCCTTGAGGTCCCACAGGGCCGTGTCGATCCCGCCCACCGCGCGGTACAGAAACGTCCCCGTGAACTTGTAGTTGCGCTCGAGGATCGTGTTCACGATCGCCTCGATATCCTCGCCGGTCTGACCGAGCACCCAGCGGGGCACCATCGCGTGGAGAACCTCTTCGGTGATGTCCGGCTTGAAGGGGGCGGTCTGACCCCAGCCCTCGGCCCCGTCCTGATCGATCACGCGGACAATGCACAGATGATCAAGTCGATATGTTTCAATCACCTCAATCGCCATAGGACATGACCTTACTCCACCCCCGCCGCCACGGATCCTACCATACAGACCCGCCGCAAGACCCACCACGACAAGCCGTGGCTATCGGTGTTCGAGGCTCACACAGGTGGATTCGATTCCGCGGCACGACAACAGGTCGCCAGCTACGTGTACAGCGCGTTCGGGCAGTTGCCGCACGCCGAGGGAGCCTCGGGCAAGGGGGTAGGGGCTGAAGGCCAGACGGCCAATTCTCGCTCCTGCGTCATGCCCGCAAGGGGTGCCCACAGCAGCGGTCACCACAACAGGCGGGTGATGCCTTCCACGGTGCCCGAGTGCCACTCGAGGGCCTCGGGGTCGGCCCAGCGGCCGCTGCCGTCGAGCCGGGTGCGGTTGGACCCGGCGATGTTTATGTCGCCAAAGGCGCCGCCGACGCCCACCGCCTCCCAGCCCTGGTAGGTATGCACCGCCCGCGGGGCGAAACCGATGGGGTCGGTGTTGCGGTCGGTGACCAGGTTCAGCGCGCTGTCATCGCTGAGGCGGACCGGTGATTCCCACTCGACGGTCTCCGGCCGGTCCGGGAAGACGGAGGTGTCGGGGATGCCGCCGACGTAGAGGCTGCCGAACATGTAGCGGCGGTTGTTGTCGGTCTTGTGGCCGTAGGCGTAGGTGGCCTTGTCGCCGTCGTTGTGGTAGTTGGGGCAACTGGTGACCAGCGGGTCGCCGAAGGGGATGGCCTCAACGACATCGACCATCATGTGCATGACGGTGATGGTCATGCCGGTGGACGCGGGTGGCTGGTGGGTGGGCAGTTGGTCGCGGTGCTCGACGCCATAGACGGTCAGGGCGATCGCCATCTGCCGCTGGTTGCTGAGGCAGAGGGTGCGTCGGGCGATCTCGCGGGTCT
>CAZTLX010000004.1:0-62896 GCA_964614575.1 uncultured Phycisphaeraceae bacterium
CGGGCGAAGTCGGCGCCGATGGCGGGGTGCCCACCCTCGACCTCGTGGTCCATCGCCTTGCCGATGTCGTGGAGGTAGCCGCAGCGTCGGGCGAGGGTGCCGTCGAGCCCGAGCTGCTCGGCGATGACCTGGCAGAGGTAGCCGACTTCCATCGAGTGGCGCAGGATGTTCTGGCCGTAGCTGGTGCGGTAGTAGAGCCGGCCCATCATCTCGTTGATGCGGGGGCTGAGGCCGGGCAGGTTGATCTCGATCGCCGCGTCGTTACCGAACTTGATGATCCGCTCGCCCATCTCCTTGCGGACCTGCTCGGCCAGCTCCTCGATGCGTGAGGGGTGGATGCGGCCGTCTTCAAGCAGCCGCTGCAGCGTCTCGGAGGCGATGGCGCGGCGGACGGGGTCGAAGCAGGAGACGACGACGACACCGGGCGTGTCATCGACGATCACATCGACGCCGGTCGCCTTCTCGAACGCGCGGATGTTGCGGCCCTCGCGGCCGATGACCCGGCCCTTCATGTCATCCGAGGGGATCTGGATCGCGTTGACCGTCGAGTTGCTCGTGTGCTCCGAGGCGTAGCGCTGGATCGCGTTGAGCGTGATGTCCAGCGACTTCTGCTTCGCTTCCTGCTCGGCCCGCTCCATCACCCGCTGGACCATCTGCCCGGCTTCGTGCTGGCTCTGCTCCTCGACCTGCTTGATCGCTTCCTTGCGGGCCTCCTCCGGGCTGATGTTCGCGATCCGCAGCAACTCGTTCTTCTTCTGCTCGGCCAGCTCGTCGAGCATCTGCTGGCGGGCGGCGATCATCTCGTCGAGCTTCTCCTGCTTGCCGGCGATCTCGGCCTCGCGCTTCTTGATGTCCGTGTCCAGCCCGTCGAGGTATTTCTCCTTCGTGCTGAGCATGTCCAGCTTCTTGTCGAGGTTGTCCTCGCGCTTGGCGACGCGCTTGCGGTCCTCATCGATTTCCTTGCGGGCGGCCTCGATCTCCTTCTCGAACTCCTCGCGGCGCTTGGCCTGGGCGTTGCGGGCGTCGAGCTCCATCTGCTTGGCGAGGGTTTCGCCTTCGGACCGGGCTTTGGCGAGGACGTCTTTGGCTTCCTTCTGGGCCTGGCCGAGGGCGGATTTGCCCATCAGCTTGTTGAGCAGGAGGGTGCCGGCGATCCCGACGGCGAGGCCGACAACGACCAGGATGGCGGTGACCGCGCCGGAGACGGCGAGGGTCGTTGCGACGGGCGGGAGAAAGTGAAGGTCGAGCATGGTGACGCACCCCTTTCGCGGGGGACGGCGGGTGCGGGCGCGCAGCCGCCGCCGGGTTGGGGCACGGCGGGTCGGGTCGATGGCGGTTCCAAACACGCCACCGACGGGTGTCCATGTCCGATCAGGTAGTCGATGCGGCGGGGGGCAATGCAGGCGCGCAGGGGAACACCGCACCGCAGCCCGGCGGGCTTAAGCGATATGCGGTGAGGCGGGCGTGCGTCCCGGAGTCGTCCGGCAAGTCACAGCGGCCCGTCCGGTTATCCCGCACGGGCCATCGACTGGAAGAACGAATCATCGAATCTATCTGCAGCATCTTTAATCTATCCCGTTCCAAGACTTAGCCTCGAAACGGCCGGCGTCCCCGTGAGGATCGCTCGGCTGATCGGCCACGACGCCCCGAGCCTGATCGGCCCGCATCGTGCCGGTTGTTCCCGCGCCTAGGCGGATCGCCCCGATCACACGCCCGCTCCCAGGCCTGTCGCAAAACGGGCCGGAACACAACGTGTCAACGGGATATTAACGAATCCTTCGCCTTAAGGTCAACATGACCCGGATAAATCGCCTTCGTGGACTCGTAGGGGCTATCGGAGAGGGGGCGACCGGGTGCGGCGGCATGTCACCCCGACCGCCTCATCCGCGAGAAGCGGTGCCCGGTTCGCTGCCCGCTTGCGCCACGGCCATCGCGTCACGCGCGATGCGGCTTAGACCTGCGGGACATCAGAGCAGCCTGCCGGTTAGCCCGACCAAGCCCCGCGCCCGGCGGGGGTCGCGCTGCGGCGTGACTGAGCAGGTTATTTCGTGGTCCCTTGAGGCGGCCGGGTGACTGGGCAATAATGTCACGGCCTTGGCGTTTTGTGGGGGGGCACGGGGCCGAATCTGCGCGGGCTGACCGGGAGGCTCTGTGTGGCGTGTGCGGGCTGCGGAGAGTGGCCGGATGGGTTGTTCATTTTCTCTACGCGGGAGCGTGATCCATGTTGAATTTGATCGTTCGGGCGAGGCCGGTGGCTTTGCTGATCTGCGTGCTGGTCTTGGGGCTGTTGATGACGCCGATCGCGAGCGGCGAGAACTGGCCGGGCTGGCGTGGGCCTGATGGTGACGGCACGGCGGCGGGCAAGGACCTGCCGGTGACGTGGAGCACGGAGCAGAACATCATCTGGAAGACGCCGATGCCCGCGTGGAGCGGTTCGTCGCCGATTGTCTGGGGCGATCGGGTGTTTGTGATCTCGCCGTCCACGGGTGCGCAAGACGATGAGGCCGCGGCTGAAGAGGGCCGACGCAACCGTCGTGGGCAGAAGAGCCCCGGCGGGCAGGAGATCATCCTGTTCTGCCTCGACCGTGACGACGGGTCGATCAAGTGGCGGCATCAGCTTGACTCGGGCAATCAGCTTCGCATGAAGCACAACGACAGCTCGCCCTCGCCGACGACCGACGGCCAAAGCGTCTTTGCCATGACCGGCAACGGCATCATCACCGCGCTGGATTTTGACGGCAAGGTCCGGTGGACCTTCGACACCCAGGAGAAATACGGCCGATTCGGGCTGGGCTTCGGCTACGGCTCGTCGCCGGTGATCCACGACGGCAAGCTCATCGTGCAGGTGCTCCACGGCCAACGCACCAGCGACCCGTCCTACCTCTTTGCACTGGACGCGGCCAGCGGCGAGGTGCTCTGGCACGTCGAACGCCCGACCGACGCCCGCAGCGAATCGCCCGACGCTTACACCACCCCCGCGCTGCTCACCCACGAGGGAAAAACCCAGGTGGTGATCCTCGGCGGCGATTACGTCACCGGCCACAGCCCGGACACCGGCAAGGAGCTGTGGCGCAGCGGCGGGCTTAACCCGCGACAAGCCGGCAATTATCGCATCGTCGCCTCCCCGACAGTCGGCGGGGGGATGATCTTCGCCCCGACACGCCGCGTGCCCTTCCTTGCGCTCAAAGCCGGGGGCGAGGGCGACATCACCGAATCGCACCGCGCCTGGAGTTGGGAGGGCGGCGGCGCGCCCGATGTGCCCAGCCCCGTGGTACACGGCGATCGGCTGATCGCGGTCAACGACAGCGGGCAGGTCAATGTGCTCGACGCCACCACCGGCCGCGAGATGCTGGGCCCGCTGGAAACCAACCTGGGCACGATCAGCGCTTCTCCCGTCCTCGCCGACGGCAAGCTCTACGTGGTCAGCGAGCGCGGCGAGACGGCGGTGATCCGCGTCGGCGACGATGAGCTGGAGCAGCTTTCGGTGAATCAACTCGACGGCAGCTACACCCTCTCGACCCCCGCGGTCTCGGGCGATCGGCTGCTGATCCGCACCGGAGAATTCATCTACTGCATCGGGCAGTAGCACGCGGCATCATGACGCGTGATTGATCGAAGTCGAGGGTTCTCAATCCCCTTGAAACGGTTTGCACCGCCAGAGACGCCAAGAGCGCCAATGCAAAACATCGCTTGGTATTTTGATAACGACGTTGTTGGCGGTCTCGGCGTCTCGGCGGTTTTTCAGAAGCCGCCGATGCTTTAGTGGGCGAGCATACCGGATTGGCGGGCGTAGGCGAAGACGCCGCCGGCCTCGATGATCGGCTTGACATCGCCCAGGGTTTTCAGGTCGTGGACCTTGCCCGTGCGGGCGTTGGTCAGCGTGCCGGCATCGGTGTCGAGGGTGACCTCGTCGCCGGTCTCGATCTGCTCGATCAACCGCTCCGAGGTCTCGAAGGGCAGCAGGTAACCGCCGTTGACGCAGTTGCGGAAGAAGATGCGGGCGTAGAACTCGGCGATCACGGCGACGGAGCCGGCCTCGGCCAGGGCCAGTGGGGCGTGCTCGCGGGACGAGCCGCAGCCGAAGTTCTTCCCCCCGATGATGATTTTGTAGTCGCTCTTGAACTGGCCCTCCTCGACGAAGCGCAGGTTGCCCTTGGGCAGGCCGCACTTGGCGTCGGGCACGCCGCAGTTGGCGTACATGCCGAAGTACTTGCGTTCCTCGGGGTCGGCGGGGTTGTAGGAGAGGTACTGGGCGGGGATGATCTGGTCGGTATCGATATCGTCGCCGAGGACGAAGGCTTTGCCGGTGATGACGCTTTGCATGCGATGCCTCTTGGTTCGGGGAAGCGTGACAGTATAGCTCCGCGGCATGCTTCAGGCGGATGCACGCCCCGCCGGCCCAGGGTGAAGACCTTTCGCCCATGGCCTCAAAAGGGGTAAGACAGGCATTCCCGCATGTCGATCGACCGCAGATCGAAGGGACCATGATATGGCCCTGCGGACCATCGACAGTCAAGAATGTCTGTCCTGCCTTGATCCACACAAGGCCGGCCGCCGGGTCAATGTCTTCACCCTGCCCGCCGGCCGTTCACCTGTTATGATCTACGCTTCACCAAACCCCTCAGGCGAGCCAGAGATGAACCCACGTCGTTTTCGTTCCAACCGTCCCGGTTCACGCACGGCCCGCGCCGACGGCGGGGGTCAGGGCGGCGGGTATGGCGGCGGCCGCTCTCCCCGCGGGCGTCAGGCCGACCTGCCCATGCTGCTGGGCGAGCCGTCGCCTTCGTTGGCCAAGATCAACACGATGAACATGGCCAAGCTGGCCGAGAAGATCGCCTCGCTGGAGAAAGAGCAGGAGGACATCAAGACGCGCCTGAAGCGGCTTGAAGAAAAAGACCCGCCCCCGGCCGAGAAGATCGCCACCGTGCAGGAACAGCTCAAACGCCTGGTCGCGCTTCACGAAGCGGCGAGCAAGCGGCTGCAGGAAAAAGCCGCCCGCAAAGCCATCCGCGACCGCGGGCGGTGAATCCCTCGTGGTCAATTCTCATCATCGGTCAGACGCGTCCCACGACATATCGTCATTGAGACGCGTCGCCTGAGACGCGCTTCAATCGTGCGGCTAAACAAAGCGCGGTGCGAGCACCTCGGCTAAATGTGGCGGTGGATGGGTTCACCGCATCGCGTGCCGCAACGCCTGCAGGGCATAGCCGGTCACCAGGTTCGCGTCGCCTTCGTACCAGCGGTCGGCGTCGTTCACCCAACTGCCGTCTTCCCGCTGCAGCGACACGAGCTTGGCGACCAGTTCGTTCTCCCAGTCGACCGAGCGCGCGCCCTGGTTGCGCTGCACGGTCACGCTCTCACCGGCATCCTCCGCGGTCTGCATACCGACCTGCGTGATGCCTTCGGCTTTTAATTGCTCCATGGCCGCGGTGACCTTCTCGAGCGGTGCCTGTGGGCCGGCGAGGATCGTCGCCGAGGAGGACGTGCCGACCGTCACGTTCTGCGTGCCCCAGGCGTCGAGCGCGCGGCTCATGGTCATGTAGTAGTAATAAAGCCCCTGCAGGTGCGAGAGCGTTTCCTCGTTGACCGGCATGCCGGGGTTGCGGTCCAGGTCCCAGTTCTTGCTGATCCAGTCGCGCACCGCGAGCACGCGTGGGTCGTCGCGCTCGAGTTGGGCGTAGATCAGCGACTTGAACTGGGCGTAGGTCATCGAGCCGTAGGTCCGCAGGCCCGTCACCACCACGTCTTCTCCGGCGACGACCGCGTCCATCAGTTCCGGGTTGGCCTTGGACTCGGGCACGCCGAGGTGGTCTTTGTTGATCGTCGTGGCATAGATGAACCCGCCATCCTGCACGATCTGGTCGGCGAACATGTCGTTGGACTCATGACCCTGCAGGCGGTTGATGTAGGTCACGGCCCGGACAAAGGCGGGGTCTTCGCAGTCCACGCCCGCATCATGCAGCGCCTGAAGCATGTACTGGAGATTGGACCCATCGGGCCGGCCGTGCTTGCCGTAGCCCACCCCGCCGTAGTACGGGTGGTCTTTGGTGATGACCTGCCCGTCGGGCGTGGTCATGCCCTCTTTCCACTGCAGGCCCTTGAGGAAGGCCTCGGCGTTGGCGACGACGGAGGCGACCTCGGGGTCGTTGCGCACGTGGACCAGCGCCGAGAGGCAGATCGACGTGTTGTAGTTGGCGAGGATGCCGCTGTGGATGGAGCCGTCGTCGTTGACCTGGCTCAAGATGTAATCCAGCGCCTTGGCCACGGCGGGGTCGTCGGGGCCGATGTCGGGCTGGCTGAGCATGACATCGACGGCCAGCGCGGTGATCGCCGGCCCGGGCTTGGGCGACCACGAGCCGTCTTCATTCTGGGTCGAGCGCAGGTACGCGATGCCGCGGTCGATCGCCGCGTCGGCCTTGAGCCAATGCGCATCGTCGAGCGCGGCGGCGGGGGTGCTCGCGGCCAGGTGAACCCCCAGAACAGTGAGCACGACGGGCAGCAGCATCAGGCGGGGCATGGTGGCTTCTCCGAAAAAAGTTCGGGCACGTGGTTTATCATCATATGCCAAGCCGCCGGGGAGGATGAACCGATGCATATGTTGCACGTGCCGCGGCGATCGGGGCGTGCTCAGAGGGAACCCCGATGAAACGTGCGGCCGGACTCGCGGCAAGACTGATCTTCGCGGCGATCGGCCTGGGCCTGATCGGGGTGCTCATCGCCCTGAACTGGCACGGCCAGGTGGTCCTTCCGGCCGGGTACGAAGGAGACGATTCACCCGAGCGGCGGGTCCGAATCGAAGCGGTCACCGGTGAAGCACCCCACCGGCTATTCCTCCTGGACGACGCGTCGTACAACCAATTCGCCGAAGGGATGTTCGGCCCAGGCGACGACACGCCCACGCGCATCCCCGGCCTGCTCGAGATGCTCGGCGAGGCGAACAAGGTGATGCTGGCGCTGGGCCTGTTCGTCGCCGGGCTCGCGTTCCCCATCCAGGCCTATCGCTGGCTGACCCTGATGCGATGCCGCGGCATGACGGTTGGCTACGGCCAGGCGCTGCGTCTCACGCTGGTGGGCCAGTTCTTCAGCGTCTGCCTGCCCGGCGCGACCGGGGGCGATCTGGTCAAGGCGTACTACGCCGCGAAAGGCAGCGGGGCTCGTGCCCGCGCGGTGATGAGCGTGATCACCGATCGGGTCTGTGGGATGATCGGGCTGGTGGTGCTGGTGGCGATCATCGGCCTGGGCAGCCTCGATCTGCCGCTGGTGCGGGCCGTCACGATCGGCGCGTGGGTCGGGCTGGGCGGACTTACCGTACTCGCGCTGCTCTACACCTCTTCGACACTGCGGCGCATACTGAGGCTCGGCGCGCTGGCCGAACGGTTGCCCGCACGCCAGGCGTGGCGCTCGATCGACGAAGCCGCGGTCGGGTACCGCGAGCACAAGACGACGATCATCGTGGCGATCGGCCTCAGTTGCGTGGCGCACCTGTGCTTTGTCTCGGCGACGGTCGCGGCCGGGCGCGGGGTCGGGCTCGAAACCCCCTGGCTGGTGCTGTTCGTGTTGATCCCGATCGTGCTGCTGCTCGGGGCGGTCCCGATCATGCCGTCGGGACTGGGCGTCATGGAAGGTGCCGCGGTGCTGCTGATCGACGCGCCGATGGGTCTGATCATCGGCATGATGCTGGTCTATCGGCTGTACCTGCTGGTCTTCGCGCTGGCCGGCGCCGGCGTGACCCTCCGCGGCAACATCCACTTGCACCCGCCCGGGCTGGAGCAGGTCATGCCGAATCCCGAAGCGACCCGTTCAACCGCCTAAGCCCGCCGATGCGCAGCGGAGTTTCGGCGGGGTATTCGGCGAGCTATTCAGTAACCTCTTTTGTGCTTCTTGTGCCTTCTTGTGGCTACAAAGGTCTTGATCTGTGTCATCGGTGATATCTGTGATTTACCTGCCTTGCTTCCTGGTTCATCCTTTCACAGGTACTCCCACGCCAGCACCCGGAGCATGATCTTCACACGCTCGAGGTGGAACGCGAAGACCACCGTGAGGAACGCCATCCATCCCAGCACCGTCAACGCGCGGTGCGTGCCCCGTACGGTCCACGCGGCCATCGACAGCACCGGCCCGCAGACCAGCAGCAGCACCAGCGGATAAAAATCCGCCTTGCGCGACGCGGCCCAGAGCAGGTCCATCATCGGCAGCTTCGGCGGCATCTTCGCCGGCACCAGCGTGAAGGTCAGCAGCACCGCGCCCTGCAGCACGAGGACGACCCAGGTCATCTTCATCGCCGCGGCACGGCTCAGCGCATGGACCTTCTTCTTGACGCGCGAGGTCATGGATTTGGACGAGGCCCGGCGGCGGGCGGTGAGGGTGATCGACATGGCTTGGCTTGCCTTTCCGCCTCCCGACCGCCGACTTATCGGCATCTCGCGGTGCGGGGACAGAGCAACTGAAGAATTCTATCCTCACCCGCGGCCGCTGCGCCCGCGTCGCTGGCACATTTTCGCGCACCCCTGCAAAGCCACCGGGCCATACATCCGATACAGCTTGTGGAGGCCTTGCCACCCGGCATCCGAGCGGCATGAACGAAGCGACGATCAAAAACTTCCTCGCCAACGTCCGGGCCCTCGCCGAACGCGACGGCACGGTCGAGCTGCGCGCCGAAAGCACACCCACCGGCTCGGTCGGCACCACCTACAAAACCCGCGTGCTGGAGGTCATGGACGACGGCGAACTGCTCATCGATGTCCCCGCCTTCCCCGAAGCCAACGAGCAACTCACCCGCGGCGCGCAGGTGTCGATCCTCGCGGTACACGAATCACGCCGCCTGGTCGGCTACGCCACCGTGCTGGGGGTGGAGCAGTTTGAGCTGGCCGGCGGCCATTGCACGCGCGCGCTGCGCGTCGGCCGGGCCACGTCGGTCGAATCGGCGCAGCGGCGACGGTTCTTCCGCGCCAACGCCGGCGGGGCGGTGGCGCATCCCGCCGAGCTGTTCCTCCTCGACCCCGCGACCGACGACCGCACGCCGATCGAGCGCCGGCCAATCAAGGCCTGGCTGCTCAACATCGGCGGCGGGGGTGTCGGCGTCACCGTTGATCAAGGCTCCACCCTCGGACCCAGCCTCCGCCGCACCACCCGCTTCCTCACCTCGCTCACCCTGCCCGGCGAAGCACAACGCCTCGACGTTGTCACCAAGCTCGTCCACATCCAGGCGATGCACAAGGACACGCTGTACCTCGGCTTCGAGTTCCTCTTCGCCGACCGGGCCGAGCAACGCCGCGTCGAAGACCTGATCATCCGCGTCAACACCCTGCTCCAGCGCCAGCAGATCCGCCGCCAACGCGGCGCCTGATGGGCGGCCCGGCGTGCCGACTCCTCCTCAGCGCGGCGTGCCGACTTCAGTCGGCATGTATCGTGCTAAACTCTACGCATGCGCCTCGCCCTCTTCGTCACCTGCCTCACCGACACCTTCTACCCCCGCACCGGCATCGCGGTGGTCAAGGTGCTTGAGAAGCTCGGCCACACCGTCGAGTTCCCGCAAGCCCAGACCTGCTGCGGCCAACCGATGTGGAACAACGGCTTCCACGACGACGCCCGCGCCCTCGCCAAACGCATGGCCGAGGTCTTCGAGCCTTACGACTGTGTCGTCACGCCCTCCGGCTCGTGTGCCGCGATGATCCGCGACTACTACGAAGAGGCCTTCGAACACGACCCGGCGATGCAGGCGAAAGTCAAAGCCCTCGCAGAGAAGACCTACGAGTTCGTCGAGTTCCTCGTCAAGGTGCTCAAGGTCGATCTCAAGCAATACGGCGTGAAGTGGGACGGCAAGGTGACCTACCACTACTCCTGCCACCTGCGCGGCATCGGGGTGACCGACGAAGCGGTGCGGGTGATGAACCAGATCGACGGGCTGGAGTATGCCCCGCTCGACAAGGCCGACCAGTGCTGCGGCTTCGGCGGGACCTTCGCGATGAAGTACCCACAGATCAGCGGCGCGATGGTCCGCGACAAGGTCGGCTGCATCAAGGACACCGGCGCCGAAACGGTGGTGAGCAACGACGCCGGCTGCACGATGAACCTGTCGGGTTCGTGCCGCCGCGAGGGCGTCCACGTCCGCTTCAAGTCCCTCGCCGAGATCATCGCCGAGGGGATGGGGGTGATGGAGAATGACGAATGAGCGGGAATATGTGGTGAGCGCTGAGATCGCGGAGAGCGCGGAGTAAAGACAGGAGTAATTGATGACGGAGAATGAGATCGGGACGATCGTGGTTGATGCGGCAATCAAGGTGCATAGCGTATTGGGGCAGGGTCTTCTGGAATCCGTTTATGAGGCGGCTTTGGCATATGAATTGTTCAGGCGAGGCCTGAACGTGGAACGGCAGAAGGAGATCCGTGTCCCGTATGAAGATATTGATCTCGGTATCGGATTTAGAGCCGACCTGTTGGTGGCATCGCGGGTTTTGATTGAGCTCAAATCCGTGCAATCGATGACGCCTGAGTTCAGGAAGATCACGAATAACTATCTGAAACTCGGACGCTGGAAGCTCGGTTATCTCATAAACTTCAACGTGCCACTGCTTAAGCAAGGGATTGAACGCTTCGTGAATGGGCTGGAAGAGGCCCCCGGTTTTCTTCCTCCGCGCTCTCCGCGTGCTCTGCGCGCACCAAACTCATGACCACCCAGCACACCCATCCCGGCGAGCAGATCCTCTTCCCCCCGCTGCCCTACACCGTCGGCGAGCGGTCGGATAAGGCGACGGTGGACCTGCAGCTTCAGCAGTTTGTCAATCACGCGACGCTGACCAAGGACCGCGGCCGCAAGCAGATCATGGGGGCGACGTTCGGGCAGAACGTGGACGCGGTCCGCACGCTCGCCGGGCAGATCAAGCAGCACACCCTCGACCACCTCGACCACTACCTCGAACAGTTCATCGAGAACGCCACCGCCGCGGGCGTGCAGGTCCACTTCGCGAAGGACGGCAAGCAGGCCAACGACATCGCGGTCAGCATCGCCCAGGCCAACGGCTGCAGGCTCTGCGTCAAGAGCAAGTCGATGGTCACCGAAGAAACCCACCTGCTGCCCGCGCTCGAAAGCATCGGCTGCGAGACCATCGAGACCGACCTGGGCGAGTTCATCCTGCAGCTCGATGGCGATGCGCCCTCGCACATCGTCACGCCGATGATCCACAAGGACCGCACCGCGGTGGCCCGCGCGTTTGTGCGCGAGCTGGGGGCCGAGTACACCGAAGATGCGGAGCAACTCACCCGCATCGCCCGCGAGCACCTGCGGCAGAAATACCGCGAGGCCGACCTGGGCATCTCCGGCGGCAACTTCCTGGTCGCCGAGACCGGCAGCGTCGTCATCTGCACCAACGAGGGCAACGGACGCCTTTGCACCAGCGCCCCCAAGACCCACATCGCGTTCGTCGGCATCGAGAAGATGATCCCGCGGCTCGAACACCTGGGCGTCATGCTCAAGGTCCTCGCCCGCAGCTCCACCGCCCAGCCGTTAACCGTGTACACGCACATCATGACCGGCCCCAGGCGCGAGCACGAGCCGGACGGCCCGCGGCAGATGCACGTCGTCCTCGTCGATAACGGCCGCACCGAAGCCCTGCGCGAAGAGACCCGCGAGATGCTCCGCTGCATCCGCTGCGGCGCGTGCCTCAACGCCTGCCCGGTCTATCGCAAGATCGGCGGGCACAGCTACGGCGCGGTGTATTCCGGCCCCATCGGCGCGATCCTCACCCCCGTCCTCAAGGGCCTGGAAAACTACCCCGACCTGCCCCACGCCTCGTCGCTCTGCGGCGCGTGTTACGAGGCCTGCCCGGTCAAGATCAACATCCCGAAATATCTGATCAAGCTCCGCGCCGACCTGGTCAACGCCCGGCTCGACAAGCCCGCCGACCGCGCGTTCATGCGCCTCTGGGCACGCAGCCTCCGCAACCAGACCACCTTCCGGCTCGGCGGGTGGAGCCAGAAGTGGATGTTCCGCCTGCTCGCCACGTTCAACGGCTCGCACGAAGCCGGCAGCGACTACGCCGCCCGCGGCTGGCTCCGCAAAGCGCCCGGACCCGTTGCCGGCTGGACCGCCGCCCGCGACATGCCCACGCCGCCCGCACGCAGCTTCCGGCATTGGTGGAAACACGAGCACGCCCGCGGGGAGATCAACCGATGACCCACCACAGCGCCCAACTCGGCGAATCCCGCGAATCGTTCCTCGCCCGCGTGCATCAGGCGCTCGGCCGCGACGCCACCGCCGCACCCAACGAGCCCGCGCCCGCGGTCGATGAAGCATTGGTCCGCCTCGCCTCGGCCGACGACGATCTGGTGGGCCTGTTCGCCCGGCGTGCGGGTGAAGTCGGTCTGAAGGTGCATCGCGTGTCCCAGGCCGACGCCGCCTCGAAGGCCGTCGCGCTGCTCGGTGAACTGGGCGCGACGCGCCTTGTCTGCCATGCCGGCGCGACCGGCGAGGCGATCGGATTGCGTGCAGCCCTCGGCGGTTGTTTCACCTTCATCGAACCCGACGCCGAGGGCTTCGGCCCGTGCTACGACAGCGATGCGGGCATCAGTGATGTCCACGCCGCGCTCGCCGAGACCGGCACGCTCATCTGCTGCAGCGGCCGCGATCGCCCACGCGCCACCTCTCTGGTCCCGCCCAATCACCTTGCCCTTGTTCGCGCCTCCGACATCCTGCCCGACATGCTCGACTACTGGGCCCGCCTCCAGGGCATCCCCGGCCGCGACCTGCCCTCCAGCCAGGCCTTCATCACCGGCCCCTCCAAAACCGCCGACATCGAGGGCATCCTCGTGACCGGTGTCCACGGCCCCGGCCGCGTCGATGTCCTGCTCATCCAGGACTTGTGATCCACCCCCCATCACTCCCCACCCCAAGCTCGCCGATGCGCAGCGCAGCGGAGCTTCGGCGGGATCGAGATTCGTCTGTCCCTCCCCTCACCGCCCCCGACGCAACACCAGCACCCCCATCGCCCCCAGCATCGCCAGCGTCCCCGGCTCGGGAATGTTGCCTTCCAGATGCACCACATAGAGGCTCTGGGTCAGACCACCACCGTCGTCGGAGACCAGGATCAGGGCGTGGTCGCCGTTGTCCAGCTTCGGCCCCAATGCCAGGCCCTCGAAGTTCGTGGTCAGAAACGTCCGCTCCCACAACAGCGTTTTGCCCACCGCCGTCCAGGACTCGTCGGCCAGGTTGCCATCACCGTCGGCATCGAGGCTGGCGATCGACGCGATGTCGCTTGCGCCGGCAAAGTCCACCTCATAAATCCGCGACCGCGCGCCCAGGCTCGCCTCGCGCTCCAGCACCAGGACCTTGCCGTTGGGCAGCACCAGCATCGCCGAGACCCCGCTGGCCAGCGGCGGCGCGAGCGGCGCGGTGTTGCGGATCGGGTCGGTGACATACGCCCATTGCTTGCCGTTGGCCAGGTTGGTCATGCGCACCGCCGTGCCTTGCGTGGTGCTCGCTGTCGGCCCGTCATCGGTGCCGCCGGCCTTGAACAGCGCTTCCTCGTTGGCGATCCACAGGTCGCCGTTGTCGCGCCGGGCGATAGATTCGAGGGAGAGGTTGTTGCGCGCGTCGGCGTAGACCGCGGGGATGCCCAGGTCGGCACCGACCTGCGTGCCATCAAGCTGATACCGCGCGACGCGCGGCCCGGTCTCGTCCACGACGATCACGGTGCTGGTGGTCGGGTCGTAGGCCAGGTCTTCCAGGTCGGTCGAGCCGGCCAACACGACCGACGCGCCCAGCGCCGCGGTGGCGGGATCGATCAGCCCCGTCGCGGTGCTCAGATCGATCGTGACGTTGTAAAGCTTCCCGCCCTTGTCGCCCACCGCCAGGTACTGATTGCCGCCGACGTAAGCGAGGCCGGACAGTTCCGCCCCGACCGCCGGCCCCAGCGTGACCAACCCCTGCCCCGGGTCGTCGATCGACAGCGCAAGCGCCGGCGGTGCGGCCAGCGCGGTGCAGAAAAGGGCAAGGACGGGGGTGATTCGGGTCATACGATTTCCTCTCCCGCCGCCATTATGCCACATCCGCGGATCGCGGGGAACCTTGTTCTCGGGTTAAGATTCGACGATGCCCCCGCCGACCGCCGCGCAGACCGACGGCCAGCTCCGCCTCGCCACGCCGATCACGGACGTGCCCGGCGTCGGGCCGACGCGCGCCAAGCGGCTCGCGAGGCTGGAGATCACGCAGGTCAGCCACCTGATCCGCCACCTGCCGATGCGCTACGAGCAGGAGCAGGCCGAATCCACCATCGCGCAGCTCGCGGTGGGGCAGATCGGCTCGGTGCGGGGCACGATCGACTACTGCGGCTGGGTGTCGATGCACGGCCGCGGCCGCAAGGGGCGATTCGAGGCGACGTTGTCCGATGACACCGGCACGCTGAGCGTGACGTGGTTCAACGCCGCGTACCTGCAGGACAAGCTGGCCGCCGGGGATGTCATCCGCGTGCAGGCGAAGGTCACGACCTTCCGCGACTACAAGCAGATGGTCAACCCCAAGTGGGAGAAGCTGGCCGACCCGGACGAGGCGCCGGAGAAGGATGCGCGGCTGCGCCCGGTGTACCCCGCGACCGAGGACCTGCCGTCTCCGGCGATCGAGAAGCTGATCGCGCAGGTCTTGCCGCGGGTTGCGGATCAACTGGTTGACCCGCTGCCGGCCGACCTGCTTGCGCACCACGCGATGCCGACGCTGCCCGAGGCGTTCCGGATGATCCACCAGCCGACCGAGGCGGATGAGCACAAGGCGGCGCGGCGGCGGCTGGCGTATAACGAACTGCTGCTGCTGCAGACCGGCATCGCGATGAAGCGGGCGTTCGTCGAACGCACGATGGTCGCGCCGAAGCTCACGTTCAACGACGCGATCGATCAGCACATCCGCGCCCGCTTCCCCTTCCCGCTCACCGATTCGCAGGCCGAGGTGGTCGCCCAGATCGTGGCGGACCTGCAGCGGCCACGCCCGATGAATCGCTTGCTGCAGGGTGATGTCGGTGCCGGCAAGACGGTGGTGGCGCTCTACGCCTTGCTGCTGGCGGTGGCCGACCGCAAGCAGGGCGTGCTCATGGCCCCGACGGAGCTGCTGGCCGAGCAGCACTTCTTGTCGATCAGCCGGATGCTCGCGGGCTCGAACGTAACTGTCGAGCTGATGACGGGCGGGCAGAGCACCGCGGGATCGGCCGAGCGTAAGGCGCAGCTCGCACGCATCGCCGACGGCTCGATCGACATCGTCGTCGGCACGCACGCCCTGGTGTCGGATGTGGTGCGGTTTCACGACCTGGCCGTGGCGGTGATCGACGAGCAGCACCGCTTCGGCGTGATGCAACGTGCCGCGTTCCGGGCGCGCAAGGGCGAGGAGGCGAAGGCGGACGACGGCCGGGTGTTGACCCCGCACCACCTGGTCATGACCGCCACGCCGATCCCGCGCACGCTCTCGCTGACCGTCTTCGGCGATCTGGATATCTCCACGATCCGTGGCCTGCCGCCCGGCCGAACGCCGATCGACACGCGCGTCGTGGGTGAAGACAAGGCCGACGAGGTGTACACCTACCTGCGCAAGCGGCTGGGCCGCGGCGAGCAGGCGTACATCGTCGTCCCCACCATCGACGAGGCGGGCCTCGCCACCGAGAAGCAGCTCAAGTCGGTCAACACCCACATGAAGCTGCTGCAGGACAAGTTTTTCAGGGGGTTTCGGCTCGCGGCGGTCCACGGCCGGCTCAAGCGCGAAACCCGGCAGCGCATCATGGAGCGGTTCCGCGCCGGCAAGATCGACGCGCTGGTCGCGACGACGGTGATCGAGGTCGGCGTGGATGTGCCCAACGCGACGCTGATGGTGGTCGAGCACGCCGAGCGCTTCGGCCTGGCGCAGTTGCACCAGCTCCGCGGGCGCATCGGCCGCGGCGCGACGGGGCGGCGGAGCCTCTGCGTGTTCATCGCCGAGCCGACCACCGAGGAATCGCAGGCGCGGATGCAGGCGATCGGGCAGACCGGCGACGGGTTCAAGATCGCCGAGCACGACTTCGAGATCCGCGGCATGGGCGAGCTGTTCGGCACGCGGCAGCACGGCCTGCCGCCGCTGCGCGTCGCCGACCTTTCGCGCGATATGGACCTGCTCAAGCTCGCCCGACGCGACGCCGCCGCGCTGATCCAGAACGACCCGACGCTCAACCAACCCGGCCACGCGCTGCTCCGCAAGGTCCTGCTGCACCAGTACGGCGACGCGCTGGGCCTGGTCGATGTGGGCTAGGAAAGGGGCCGCCCCCCGCGTGCTCTGTGCGCGCAATCCCTCACCCGGATCGGTAGGATTTCGCGTCATGTTCGATCGCTGGCGGCACAGGCTGTTGGGACGCTGGGCGCACTTCGTCGCGGATCACCCCCGCAAGGTGC
The DNA here is from genome assembly GCA_964614575.1 of uncultured Phycisphaeraceae bacterium. Taxonomy (GTDB): domain Bacteria; phylum Planctomycetota; class Phycisphaerae; order Phycisphaerales; family Phycisphaeraceae; genus JBGTLW01. The sequence continues at coordinate 16,396 of CAZTLX010000004.1, forward strand.
TGGCGGTCGCGCTGCTGGCCGCGGTGGTCAGCGTGATCTATGCCGCGACGTCGCTAACCTTTCAGGGCAACCGCAACGACCTGATCAGCGACGACCTCGACTGGAACCAGCGCTTCATCGCGTGGCGCGAGGCGTTCCCCGGCACGGCCGACCTGTATGTGTTGGCCGACACGCAGGCGGAGGACGGCACGCGGAGCCCCGCGACCGTTGCCGCGGCGCACGCGCTGATGGATGACCTGGGTGTGGCGATGGAAGCAGACCCGGCCGTGGAGCGCGCGGTCTGGCGTTACCGCACCGACCCCGATACGGTCCACCCGCGCGCGATCCGCGTCCTGCCTCGGGAGCAGTTCGAGGCGGAGTTGGCGCAGCTGATGCAGGCCGCGCCGGTGCTGCGCAGCGCAACGCCCGCGGCGTTGGTCGAGCAGATGTCCGCTTCACCCGCGGCTTCGGCGTTGTCTGATGCGCAGCTCGGGCAAGGCCTGCGCGTCCTGACCGCGATGATCGAAGGTTTCACCGCGCGGCTCACCACGCCGGCCGAGCAGCCGATCGATCTGTATGAGCGTAGCGCGGCCGCGGCGGGGCGGGGCGGTTGGAGCTACCTCGCCACCGAGAACCAGCGCCTGCTGGTCATGCGCATCACCCCGCGGGCCACCCCGGACGCGATCAGCCCCTACACCGAGGCCATCACGGCGGTCCGGCATCACCTGCGCGACGCCGAGACGCGGCACCCGCGGGTCTGCTTCGGGCTCACCGGCATCGAGGCGATCGAAGCGGACGAAACGAGCGCCACCACACGCGACTCGGCCATCTCCTCCGTCCTCGCCGCGGCACTGATCGCAGGCCTGCTGATCGCCGCGTTCCACTCGGTCCGCGCGCCGCTGTTGCTGATGGCCACGCTGCTGATCGCGATCGCCTGGTCGTTCGGGTTCCTCACGCTGGTCATCGGCCACCTGCAGGTGATCTCCGTGGTATTCACGGTGATCCTGCTCGGGTTGGGCGTGGCGTTCGGCATCCACCTGGTGTCGCGTTACGAGTTGGTGCGCCACCGCTTCCCCGATGATGCGGATGGCTTTGCCGAGGCGATGCGGGACACGCTGGAGGTGATGGGGCCGGGCCTGTTGACCGGCGCGATCACCACCTCGGCCGCGTTCTGCACGACGATGCTGACCGACTTCGTCGGCGTCGCGGAGATGGGGCTGATCGCCGCGGCGGGGGTGATGTTGTGTCTGCTGGCCATGGTGAGCGTGTTCCCCGCGTTGCTGCGGCTGTTCAAGGCGGATCACGGCCACCTCGTGCGGATGGAAGACCGTTATGTCCACTTTTTCGAGGAGCGCTGGGTCATGCCGTTCGTGCGACGGCCGTGGGCGACGGTGCTGCTGGCGGCGATGGTGATGGTCGGCTCGGCGCTCGCGGCGGGGCAGGTGCGGTTTGATTACAACCTGATGAAGCTGCTGCCCGCCGGCGCCGACAGCGTCGTGTGGCAGCAGCGCGCGGTGCGCGACGGCGGGCAGAGCGTGTACTACGGCGTGAGCGTCGTGCGGGACATGGAGGAGGCGCGGCAGGTCGCCCGGCGCATGCGCCTGCTCGATACCGTCGAAAGCCTCGGCGGCATCGGCCTGCTGATCCCGGCGGATGAACCGGTCAAGCTCCAGCGCCTCGCCGCGACGCGCGCCGCGCTGCAGCCGGCGCTGGACAACGCGCTGCGTGCGGCGACAGCCGACATCGAGCCCGAACCGTTGCTGCCGAAACTGGCGGGGTTGCGGCTGGGCCTGAGCCTCGGGCGTGATCGCCTGCCCGACGCGGCAAGGCCGGCGGCGGAGGCGGTGATCCAGGCGATCGACACGTTCGGCCAGGCGCACGCCGCGCTGCCCCCCGAGCAACGCGATGCGCGGCTCAGCGCGTTGCAACGCGACTACGCCCGCTTCCGGCAACAGACCGCCAGGCAGATCAACGCCGCCCTCGACCCCGCGCCGCTGCAACCGACCGACCTGCCCGCGGCAGTGATGTCACCGTATCTCGGTGTCGCGACCGACGGCAGCCCGCTCCTCGCGCTCGAGGTGTATCCCGATGTGCCGGCCGCCATCGGCGACCCCCTGGACCCGCGCTTCCTGCGCAACTTCGCCAGCCAACTCGAAGCCGCCGACCCGGCCATCACCGGCGTGATCGTGCAGATCTACGAGTCCGGCACGCTGATCTGGACCGCCTACCTTCAAGCCGGGGGCTATGCACTGCTTGCGGTGTTTGTGCTGCTGCTGGTCGACTTCCGCTCGCTGCGCGATGCGCTGCTGTGCCTCTTCCCCGTCGGCCTCGGGTTCGGAGCCACCTTCGCGGTGCTGATGCTCTGCGGCGTCGGTGTCAACCCCGCCAATATCATCGTCCTGCCCCTGATGTTCGGCATCGGCGTGGACGACGGCGTCCACATCATCCACCGCTACCGACAGGACCGCACCTCCCGGCCGCTCGGACTCACCGCCGGCACCGGCAAGGGCATCGCCCTGACCAGCTACACCACGATGATCGGCTTCGGCTCGCTGCTGATCGCCGACCACCGCGGCATCGCTTCGCTCGGACTCACCCTCGCGCTGGGCATCGGCTTCACCTTGCTCGCCTGCTGGACCGTCATGCCCGCCTGGCTCGAACTACGCGAACGACACGCACGAAATCAGTCAAGCAACACCTGAATCAGCCCGCGGGCAACGCCGGCGCGGAGAGGCGCGACAACAGGTGCGCGAGAGCCCCGCGCGGGCGTTGCCCGCGGGCTATGCGATTGGTCATTCCTGTGCTTGATCTGCCGCTTCCGCCGCCTCCGCTTCCTTCACCGGCGACAGCCGGATCGTCACCACCGTGCCTTCCTTGGGGATCACCGGGGTGTTGGTGTTCCAGGCCTGGTCGTCGTTGTCGCGGGTCATCTCGGTATCGCGGGCCAGCACGTCGTCGCCGAAGTTCACCAGCGAAAGCACGCTGCCGTTGGGGTCGGCCATGTAAATCTGCTTGCCGTCGTAGGTCTCGAAGCGCGACCCGGCGAAGAGCCACACGTTGCCCTCCATGACCCGGCCGGTCCGCTGATCGACGACCCATTCATTGGCGTTGACGGTTCTGGTCTGGCCGTCGTGTTCGTAGATCAGCATGACGGCGACCTCCGGGCCGGTGGGGGGGTGGACCTTCGCCTCGCCGCTCTCGAGGCGTTCCCACTTCAATGGCGAGCCGGGCTCGAGCCCGAGCAGGATCAGCGCGAGGTGGATGTCACGCGGCTGGGCGTCCACGGTGAGGATCGACTCGTGCTCCCGGGTGCCCGGCGTGCAGGCCAGCAGCTCCAGCCACTCACCTTCCTGCAGCACGACCTTCGCGGTCAGGTCGAGGTGTCCGGCCTCCCGATCCACCTTGATGCCGCGCAGCTCCGCCTTCGCGGGTGCCGCGGGAGCGCGGTACGGCTGTGGGCCTTCGGGCTGCTCCGCGGGGGTGTGGCTTGCCGTGAGGCTGAGCATCAACGCCGCTGCGCCGAATGTGAGGACTTGCTTGGGTTGCATCTGATCGCTCCTGTGGAGGTATTGCGGTATCCGAAACGCCTTCAAGTCTAGCATCGCGAGCCGAACCGAGGCACCGGCCGCGCACGAAATGCGTGGCCGGGGCTCATTCGAGCCCTGCGAAACAGGCCGGGCGGGCGGAGGCCGATATGGATTGCCGGCCGTCAGGGGTGCGGCCCGCGAGGGTCATCTATACTCGTGCGATGGCTTATGTGTTGTTTGCGGCAGTGTGTGTGATCTGGGGATCGAGTTTTATTTTGATGAAGATGGCGGGGCCGGTGTTCGGGGCGATGACGATCGGCGCGGGGCGGTCGCTGGGTGGGGCGGCGGCGTTGGCGGCGGTGTGGTGGGTGATGGCACAGGGCAGGCGCGGGGCGGACCGAGGCGAAGCGCGGGGCATGAGGCGGGCCTCGAGCGGGCCGGCGTGGCGTGGCATCAGGAGAGGCGCGCCGGGCCTGGCGCGGCGCGGGTGGTGGAAGCTGGGGGTGCCGGTGTTCATCGGCATGGCGTACCCGTGGGCGATGCAGCCTTACCTGATCCACAAGCACAGCAACAGCGCGTTCTTCGGGATGATGGTCGGGCTGGTGCCGCTGCTGACGATCGCGGCGAGCGTGCCGATGCTGGCGGTGTACCCCAAGCCGCGGCAAGCGGTGGGGGTGCTGTTGGGATTCGGGTGCATGGGTCTTTTGATAGGGGTGGGCCGTGAGATCGGCGTGCCCTGGTACGACGTGCTGCTCTCGGCCTCGGTGCCCGCCTGCTACGCGCTGAGCAACACCTACATTAAACGGAGCCTGTCGCAGGTGGAGCCGATCAAGCTGACGACGCTGGCGCTAAGCGGTGCGGGGGTGGTGTTGTTGCCGCTGGGGATGCTCACCGAGCCGGTCACATGGACGGACGCGACGACGGGCTGGTGGGCGGTCGCGGCGTTGGGGGTCCTGGGGGTGGTGGGGACGGGGCTGGCGATGGTCATGTTCTACGGGCTGGTGCAGCGGCTGGGGCCGTTGTTCGCGGGGATGGTGTCGTATCTGGTGCCGATGGGCGCGTTGCTGTGGGGCGGGGCCGATAACGAACCGATTACCGCGAGTCAGGTGGTCGCGTTGGCGGGGATATTGGCGGGGGTGGCGCTGGTGCAGTGGCCGATGCCGCGACGGGCGGGGTAGTGTGGGGCGATGTTTCCGGACGTGGCATGTTTCCGGGGAGGGCGGCGGGGCCGCGCGGTGCTATCGGGGGATCAACCGAATCTAAGTCGCGACCGCACAACGGTTCAAGCGGGCCGCGCACCGCGCCGAAGAACCCAAGGAGACACCCTTTCTGGAGGTGATTTTGTAGTACTGAGGCGAACGGTCCCATGCTTCGAGTCGATCTTCAACGCGCGCGCCCGGGGATGGTGCTGGCCCTGCCGATCCCTAACCCGCAGGTGCCGTCGCGGACCCTGCTCAAGGCGGGCTACCCGCTTGAAGCGCCGATGATCGAGAAGCTGCAGAACCTGGGCATCCGCTTCGTGTGGGTGCGTTGCCCGGCGTTGGCGTTTCTGGAGAAGTTCGTGGATCGCGAGGGGGCCGAGGCGCGCAGCGAGGTGGTGACACAGATCGCCGAAACCTTCGAGGCGTTGCAGGAACACGCCAGCGCCAAGCTGCCCTACGACACCTACACCAGTTCGATCGAATCGCTGGTCCAGTCGCTGGTGACCAACCCCTCGTCGGCGGTGTTCCTCGGCGACCTGATCGACGGCCCGTCCGGCCTGATGCGGCACAGCTCCGCGGTGACCTACCTCACCTTGCTGATGGGACTGAAGCTCGAGGGCTACCTCGTGCGTGAGCGGCGTCACGTGAACCCGATGCGGGCCAAGGAAGTGGTGAGCCTGGGCATCGGCGCAATGCTCCACGACATCGGGCTGGTGATGATGGACGAGGAGCTCAAGGAGCAGTTCGAGCAGACCGGCGACGACGCCGACCCGCGGTTCCGCGAGCACTGCTCGATCGGTTACCAGACCGTGCGCGGGCACATCGATCCCTCGGCCGCGACGGTCGTGCTGCACCACCACCAGCGGTTCGACGGCAAGGGGTTCACCGGCCCGGGTTTCCCGGCGCTCGAAGGCCGACGCATCCATGTCTTCTCACGCGTGGTCGCGCTGGCCGACGCGGTGGACCGGATGCGCAGCCCGCGCAAGCTTCCGCCGCAATCCACCGCGTTTGTGCTGCACCACCTGGTCGGGCCCAAACTCAGCGCGCAGTTCGACCCCGCGGTGCTCCACGCCCTGCTGGAGGTCATGCCGCCGTTCGCGCCCGGCGCGATCGTCAAGCTCAGCGACGGCCGCCACGCCGTGGTCATCGACCACCTCCCCGACACACCCTGCCGCCCGCTCATCCAGATCATCAACGATGCGGAGAACCTCGACCCGGAGAACCTGCAACTGGGCGAGACGATCGAGCTGGCCAAGGTCGATGGGCTCAACATCGACGAGTGCGAGGGGCAGGATGTCCGCGATTACCAGTTCGCCCGCCCCGACCCGATGCACGCCATGGCGGCGTGAAAGAACCAGGTAAAGACAAAAAGCGGTTTAACCACAGATTGCCCAGATTTCGCTGATTCAAGGCAAGTGGCCACTAGAATGCACAAAAGGCACAAAAATATCCGGCCCTCACTTTTGTGCCTCTTGTGACTTTCTGTGGCTACTGCTTTATCTGTGTCATCTGCGGAATCTGTGGTTCAACCGCTTTTTTGCTTTCCTTGGCGTGCTCCGCGTCTTGGCGGTTCCAATCATCACGGGAAGCGGAGCTTGAGCACCCAGCGTTTCCAGTCGAGCTCGAACGCGGTCATGTCTTCGCCTTGTTCGCCGAGGGTTTGGACCAGCGTTTGGTAGCCGGTCGGGTCGTCGGCGTGGTGCTTGACGAACGCACGGTAGAAGTCGCGCAGCTTGCCTTGCTCCTGCAGGTAATAGCAGAGGTAGCGGGCCTGGGCGTAGTGCAGGCCCGCGCGTTCGCCGTAGAACTGCTCGGTGGTCGTGGCGCACAGGTCGGCGAAGGGGAGGGTCTTGCCGTCCATGATGGCTTGTTGCAGGCCGGGCAGGCGCCAGTTGGTGTGGCCGACGATGCGGCCGTCGCGCTCGGCGGATTGCTCGTACAGCGAGCCGAGGCCCTCGTTGAACCATGCGGGGCAGTCGGGGAAATTGGCCTCGACAAACGGGTGGACGATCTCATGCACCAGCGTCCCGCCGCCGGTCGCGATGTTCATCACCATCATCCGCCGCGACGCGGAGTAGAAGCCGAACGGCGTGCCGGGCTTGCGGCCGATCAAGGTTTCGCCGTGGGTTTCGTAGCTCTCTTTGCCGCCGAACAGGTAGATCGTGATGATGTGGTCCGGGTCGCGCTCGAAGTACTCGGCCTTGAGCTTCTGCACCGCCCAACGCACGGTGCGCTGCGCGTGACGCCTGACGACCGGCTCGGGCTGATCGCCGACAATGACGAATGGTTTTTCGATCAACACCACGAACCCCTCGCCCCATTGTTCACGCAAAGCCGCGGCGTGGGTTTCGTAGTCGAGCGCTTCCTCTTGCGCCACGTGGGGGACGGCGTCGGCCTGCGCGGTGGTCGTGGCGTCGCGGCAGGCGCAGAGCGCCGCGCAACAGAACGCGGACGCCGCGAGGATGACAAGCGCGGCGCCCGCGTTGGAGATCGCTATGTGGTCACGCATCCGCAATCAAGCGTTCCTTATTCTGCCTGCTCCAGCTCGTAGTTCTTCTCCTTGAGCTGCTCACGCACCGCCGTCACCATCGCCTCGCCCAGGTCCGCCTCGCCGGACTCCACCGCCAGCCGCTTGCGATCGGCGGCGACGTGCTCATGGCGGGCCGCGGTCAGTTCCTTGATCTTCGCCTGAAGTTCGGCCCGCTTCGCGGCCATGTCGTTGACATATGCTTTGCGCTGTTCGATATCCATCTCGCGCATCGCCTCGGGCAGTTCCTCGGGCTTCACCTCGCTCAGGTCAACCTTCTCCTCCGCCACCGCATCGACCAGGTCCCAGCCCGCGTTGCGGTACTGCCCGCTCGATTTGGCCGCGACCCGGTCCAGCGACGACTTCATGGACAGCTTGGCGGCATTGGCGTCCTGCGCCTCTTGTCGCGCCGCCGCTTGTTCACCGGCCGCACCGTAGTACACATAGGTGCCGTTGAGCTCGGTGTTGAGCTGGGCGATCTCGGCGTCCTGCGGCGCTGCGACGTAGATCGTCGCGCGGTTCTGATCGATCGTCAGGTAAGACCCATCGGCCAGCAGCGCGCCGTCCTGCCACTTGCCATCCACCCCCGCCTGCTCGTCGCCGCAGTGGATCGTGTTCACGAGGATGCCCTTGGCGATCGCCGCCTTGCAGGCGTCCTTGTAATCGATCGGGCCTTGCGTGAACGGCTCATTCCCGGCGATAAAGATCGCGCGGTAATCCGTCGGCGAGTCGCTCCACGCCAGGCTGCGGACCGCCGCGTCGATGACCTGGCCGCAGTACTCCGACCCGCCGGAGATGCCGATGGCGAAGAGCTTCTCGCTGATCGCGTCGAGGTCGGTGGTCAGGCCCGAGAGTTGCACGGGGCGGCCGTAGCCGTATTCGTAGAGCGCGACTTCAAGCTGCGGCAGCTTGCCTTCGTAGCGTGTCGCGGCAAACTCGTTGACGACCGACCACAGGTGCGCCCGCGCCTGATCGATCAGCCCGCCCATCGAGCCGGAGTTGTCCAGCAGGATCGCGATCTGGATGCGCGGGGCGACGGCTTCGGGGGGCGCGGGGGCGACGGTGGCGGTTGGCACCGGTTCGGCGCGATCTTCCGCAAGCAGCGCGGTGCCGGTAAGCGGCAGGGCAACGGTGAGGGCGAGCAGGGGGGCTAAACGTCGCATGGCGGTCTCCTTTGTCTTGAGGTTCCGCCCGATCAGACGCCCGGGAGAGACTCGGGTTCCCGTGTTTTTTTTATCGCCGCAAGCGGGGGACCCGGAATCACCCGCTCTCTTCGACGCGCAACGTCTGGCTCTGGATCTTCTGCACGGTGACGCGCTTGAGCGTGCCGCGGTTGTTGGGCAGCGTGATGTTGACCTCGATGGTCGTGTCCTGCGTGCCGTGACGGCCGATCGCTTCGCGGCGGGACAGGTCGTAGAAGACCTGCGAAGTCGCGCCGCCCTCGGTCATGCGGATGTCGGTCGGCGGGGCGTCGGCGGGCAGCTCCGAACGATCCACATCCAGCGTCAGCCTGCCCCGCCCCGTCACCGTCGCGATCCGCACGCCCTCCATCTGCTCCACCGACGCCAGCTCGTACGTCCAGTCCTGGTCGGTGTGGCCCAGCTCGTGCGTCCAGCGGTAATTGGCGTCGAACGTCTCGCCCGGCTCGGCTTCGGCGGGCGCGTGCGGGATCGTCGCCAGGTCCGTCGCGCTCTCGACAAAGTCCAGCGGCTCGGGGATCAGCGATTCCAGCTCCGCGCCGATCTTGCTTTTCATCGCGTCCACGCCCTGCACCGAATCGATCGAGCCATCGGCATTAACCGCCACCTTCAACGGCACGCCGACCATCGCCCGAAGCAGATTGTGCATCGGTTCCGAATCGCCCGATCCCCGTCGCGAGTCGTTGGCCTGCTTCTGGCCGTTGGCCTCGATCTCGGCGGTGATCCATTCGAGGGTCATGGTGCATTGCGACGAGCCGTCGGCGTTGACCCGGTCCACGGTCCAGCGCGTCCGCCCCTCGGTGGTGATGGTCATGCCCGCTTCGCGCTGGTTCGCGCCCAGGCTCATCGTCGTCTTCTGCTGCCGCTGGTTCCAGAATTCATACAGCGCGGTCTGCCCCGCGGTCCATTGCGGGCGCAGATCGACGGGCTGGGCGTGCGCGATCAGCGGAAGCAACGGCAGAATAAGGATCAAACAGACGATGCGGCGGAAGGTCATGCGGAGCTCTTGGGTTGAGTGCAAAAGTCGATCAAGGCAATCCATGCCAGGGCGGGGTTTGGCCCATCCATTCTAACCAGCGCACCTCGGTCAGCCGCCAGCGGCCGTCCGCGTCGCGGCGCCAGTCGAGTTGCCAGCGGGTGTGGCTGGGGGGAAAGGCGTTGTCGGTAAAGCCGGTGCGCAGGTCGAGGTGGGCCGTGGCCGCGTCGGGTGTCTGCGTGTCCACGAGCAGGTTCTTGGCGCGTTGCGAGGCGAGGTCGAACCGCTCGAGCGTGCGGTCCAGGCCCGGGCGCAGCTCGCCGATCGTCAGCCGCACGTTGCCGCGTTCATCGGCGAGCACCACGCGCGGGTCGAGCAACCGATCGATGGCCGCCGCGTCCTTGGCGACGGTGGCGTCGAGCAGGGCGTGGGTCGCGGCGGTCACCTGCTCGCGTGGCGTGTCTACCAAAGTGGCCAACACGTATACCCCGACCGCCGCCAGCAGCGCGATCAGCGCGGCGAGGCTCAGCCCGCGCTTGTCGTTTCGGCGGCCGACCACCCGCAGCACCGCCGCGACCCCGATGAGCACGATGACGATCGGCCACGGATTTTCCAGGAGCAGATGCACCGCCGTATTCTACGCCCGACGCATCAACATGGACGCTACCGCCGCCAGCACAGATCGACGATCGTGTGATCGACCAGATCGGCGAAGTCCTGATAGCGCATGCGGACCGCTTCGTGGTGCGTGCCGCCGTTGAAGGTGATGTAGGCGTCGTCGGCGAAGTCGGGGGCGAGGTACACCGGCAGGCCGTAGAGGTGCCCGATGGGCGGTTCGGCGCCGACCTCGCAGTCGGGGAACAGCCGGGCGATATCGGTTTCGTCGGCGAGGTGGACCTCCGGGCCCAGCAGGTCGTGCGTCTTGCCGAAGTCGATCTTGAGGTGGGCGGGAATGACCGCCAGCGCGAAGCCTTCCTGGGTTTTGAGGACGACGGCCTTGGCGAACGCCCGGCCGGGGGTGTGGGTGTCGGCGGCGGCGCGTTGGGCGCTGAAGTCCAGCCGGTGATGCACGATCTCATAATCGACGCCGGCCTCGTCCAGATACTCGGTCAATCGGTTGGTGAGCAGTGCCATGATGGCCTCCGGGTGAGGGGTGAGAAGATGGCGGCGAGACGAATGAACGCGGTTTCACCCTCATTTTATCGGGCCGGGGGCCAAGGGTGAAGCCCGAAATCCGAAATTCAGAAATCCGAAAAGAAGCTCTGAAACGTGAATGGCGAATCGGGCGTTCGACATGCTGTGGGATTTCGGGGTTCGGGCTTCAGTATCCGCCCCCGTGAATCTCAAAGCCCAGCCGCGAGGGATTCCGATAACACGCATACCGCCGCTCCTCGGCCACCCCCGGAGTTCGTCCCCGCATGCCCGCCGCCACCCCCGTCCTGCAAGCAAACCTGCGGGCGCTGGCGCGCAAAGACCCGGCGCTGGCCCAGCGGATCGAAGAAGCCACGCCCGCCGCGATGACCTTTGCCCCATCAAGGCGTGGCCCGTTGTGGGCCAGCCTCGACCACGCGGGCAAGCCGCTGGCCCTCGCCTCGCGCTACGACCCCGAGGCCGAGGCCGCCAAACTCGTTGACTCGATCGATCACGTGAAGACCGCCTGCGTGGCGGTGCTCGGCTTCACGCTGGGCTATCACGCGCAGAAAGTCGCGGCCGACATGCGCGGGCAGGGGCTGCTGATCATCTATGAGCCTGACCTGAGCCTGCTGCGGGCGGTGCTCGAACACATCGACCACAGCGGTTGGCTCGGGGCGGAGAACGTGCTGCTCTGCGACGCGAGCATCGATCGAGCCAGCCTCACCACCCGCATCGAACGCCTCTCCGCCCTCGTCACCCAGGGCACGCAACTGCTCACCCACCCCGCCGCCCGGCGGATGCACGGCGAAGCGCTGGGCGGCTTCGCGAAGATGGTGACCGACACGCTCGCCTTCTGCCGCACCAACGTCGCGACCGCGCTGGTCAACGCCGCCCGCACCTGCCGCAACCTCGCGCTCAACCTCGACCACTACGCCGCGGGCGCGACCGTCAACGAACTGCACCACGACGCCACCGGTTATCCCGCCGTGCTGGTCAGCGCCGGGCCCTCGCTGGTCAAGAACGTGGACCTGCTGCGTGACCCGGCGGTGCGTGAAAACATCGTGCTCATCGCGGTGCAGACGGCGCTGCGGCCGCTGCTGGATCGGGGCATCCGCCCGGACTTCGTCACGGCGCTCGACTATTCGCCGGTGTGCAAGCAGTTTTATGAGGGCCTGCCGGACCTGCCGGACGTGACGCTGGTCGTCGAGCCCAAGGCCAACTGCGCGATCCTCGACAGCTACCCCGGCCCGATCCGTGTGTGCAACGCCGACTGGCTCAACCGCCTGCTCGGCGACCACGCCCGGCCGATCGTGCCGATGAAAGCCGGCGCGACCGTCGCCCACCTCTCGCTCTACCTCGCGTGGCACCTGGGCTGCGACCCGGTGATGATGATCGGCCAGGACCTGGGCTTCTCCGACGGGCTGTACTACGCGCCGGGCACCGCGGTCCACAAAGTCTGGGCCGCCGAACTCAACCCCTTCAACACTATCGAGATGATGGAGTGGCAGCGCATCGTCCGCATGAAGGGCCACCTCTCGCGGCATCAGGACATCCACGACAACCCCATCTTCTCCGACGAGCAGATGATGACGTACCTCAAGCAGTTCGAGCGCGACTTCGCGGAGGGCGTGGCGGCGGGCAAGACGGTGATCGACGCGACCGAGGGCGGCATGCCCAAGCAGCACACCCAAGCGATGCCGCTGGCCGAAGCGCTGGCGGCGCACGCGACAAGGCCGGTGCCGAGGCTGCCCGTCCCGCCGCGCGAGCTGGACCGCACCCGCCTCGACCTGGCCGCGGACATGCTCCGGCAGCGCATCCGTCAGATCAACGATATGCAGGAGATCACCCGCCAGACCATCGGCATCATCCGCCGCATGAAAGAACACCAGCGCGACCCACGCAAGATGAAGGAGCTGTTCGACAAACTCAACCGCAAGCAGCGCCACGTGGAGAAGCAACTCACCGATGCCTTCGCGCTGGTCAGCACCCTCAACACCATCGGCACCTTCCGACGCCAGCGCGCCGACCGCGTGATCAATTACAACGCCGGCGACGCCTACGCCCGCCAGCTCGCGCAGCTCGATCGCGACATCGAAAACCTCGACCTCATGCTCCAGGCCGCGGACGAGACGCTCAATATCCTCCACGAGGCGCGCGGGCGGATGGACGAGAAATACGGCAGGAACCGCAAGCCCAATCCCGCCCTCGCCGCGGCGTGATGCGCGAGAATGGATCCCCCTTCTCTCAAGGGAGGGGCAAGAAAGCTGGACCTCGAACCCCATGACCGCCCTCGCCCTGATCATCACGGACCTCGAACGCGGGCGCTTCGGCCATGCGCGGACGCTGCTCGATGACCTGCACGGCCGGCCGGTGCTCGAGCATACGCTCCGCCGGGCCGAGCGGGTCCAAGGCATCAGCAGAATCGTGCTGGTGCATCCGCCGGGGCAGGAGGTGCTCGGCGCGATCGCGGGCTTCAGCCTCACCAAGCCGGTCCACGCCTTCGCCGATGCGCGGGTCGGGCTTGCCGGCCTACACGACGCCGATCGTCGGCGGCTGGCCGCGCGCAAGTGGGCGTTGACGAGTTGGCGTGGCGGGTTGGCCGGCGCGACGTGCTACGACGAGCTGTTGCCCGCCGCACCCCTGGTGGCCGCGATGCGGGAACATCAGGCCGACGCCGCGGTGATCCTCGGCGGGGACTGGTGCTTGTTTGACCCCGCGTTGGCATCACAACAGTTGAAGACACATGTCGATTCGCCCGACGCGATGAAGATCGTCTTCACCCAGACCCCGCCGGGCCTGAGCCCGGTCGTCACCAGCCGCGGCGTGCTGGAAGACTTCGCCAGGCACGAGGCGGGCTTCGGCAACGCGCTGGGCTACAACCCGCGCAAGCCGGTGATTGATCCGATCAGCCGCGAGGTCTGCCTGCCGGTTCCTCCCGCGCTGCGCGACACGTTCGAGCGTTTTGTGTACGACACGCCGCGTGGGCAAGCGGTGGTGAGGCAAATCGCAGAAATCGCAGAAAACACAGAATTCTCAGGATATCCGGGAATCGATGCGCTGGCGGATTTCTGCGCTTCTGGCGATTTCTGCGCTTCCTGCGTTTTATCGCACACCTGGCTGGAACTGACGCCGCGGCGTGAAGTCCGCGGCCCGGTCACGCCGCAGCATTACCTCACGCTCGACCGCCCCGACATGCCGACCGCGGAGGCGATCGGGTTCGCGCAACGTTTCGCGACCGACTTCCCGGCAGCGACCTTGCTGATCGGGCACCTGGGCGAGCCGTTGATGCATGAAGGCTTGGCCGAGGTCGTCGAGGCGGCGCACGCGGCCGGAGTGTTCGGCCTGGGGGTGGAGACCGACCTGCTTTGCGATCAAGCGACGCTGGAGCGGCTGGCGGCGCTGCCGCTGGACCTGATCGTTGTGCAGATCAACGCCGACTCGGGCAACGCGTATGCGAAGGTCATGGGCGCGGACCGTTTCAAGCAGGTGGCGAAGAACCTGCAGCAGCTTTTCACGCTGACGCGGCAGCCGGGGCGGCCGCCGCATCTCGGCGGGGCGGTGGTGCGGCCGGCGTCGCCCTGGATCGTGCCGCGGCTGACCAAGGTGCGCGATAACGTGCGGGAGATCGAATCGTTTTTTGATCGTTGGGTGACGATCGGCGGCGTCGCGGTGATCGAGCGTTTTGATTGCGGGCACGGCCGGGCCCCGGATTTATCGCCCGTGCCGATGGACCCGCCGACGCCCTTGCGCACGCCGCTGGACGGCCGCTGCGCGTATGTGCTCAGCGACGGCCGGGTGACGGCGGCGCGGGGGGATTGGTTGGGCGAGCAAAGCCTGGGCGGGCTGGGCGAGCGGCCGCTGCACGAAATCTGGCAAGACGCGCGACAGTTTGCCGAAGCGGGATAAGTCGGGGCCTGTTTTGGCCGACGTATGGTCGTGGAGTGAACGCGATGAATAATGCGATAGCGGTGGTCTTGGCGCGGGGCGGGTCGAAGGGTTTGCCGAGCAAGAACGCGCTGCCCCTGGGCGGCAAGCCGGTCGTGGCCTGGACGCTCGAACACGCGCTGGCGACCCGCGGCCTGACCCGTGTCGTCCTCTCGACCGACTCCGACAAGCTCGCCCGCATCGGCCGACGCTACGGCGTCGAGGTCGTGCTCCGCCCGCCGCACCTCTGCGACGACACCGCCTCCGTCGCCGACGCCGTCCGCTTCACCGTCGCCGCCGACGAGGCCGGCATCGGGCACTACGACGCGGTCGCGATCCTCTACGGCAACGTGCCCATCCGCCCGGCCGACCTGACCACCCGCGCCCTGCGGAAGCTCGAACACACACGCTGCGACTCGGTCCAGTCCATCGCGCCCGTCGGTAAAGGCCACCCGTACTGGATGAAAACCGTCGGCGACGCAACCCACCACGACGCGCTGATGCCCTATGTCGAGAACAGCATCGACCGCCGGCAGGACCTGCCCGCGGTGTATCAGCTCAACGGCGGGGTGATCGCCGTCTCCCGCGCGAGCCTCTTCACCTACGACCGCTCCTCGCCGCACACGTTCCTCGGCAGCGACCGCCGCGCGATCATCACCGGGGCCGACGAGGTGATCGACATCGACACCAAACGCGACCTGCTCCTGGCCCGCGCGGTGATCCGCGAGCGGGCGGAGGAAGACCGGCGCATGCTGCGGCTGACGCGCGCCGAGGCGGCGTAAGACGGGGCACGTCGTGCCACCCGCTAAACCTTCGAGCGTATGAAATCACATATGCCCACGGCTCGCGTCATCGCGGTGGTCACCGGCACGCGGGCCGAGTTCGGACTGCTCGCGTCGGTCATGCACGCGATCGAGGCCCACCCCAAGCTGCGATTGCGCGCTGTTGTCACCGGCACGCACCTGACCGCGGGCACGTGGCGCGACGTGCGCGACGCGGGGTTCGCCCTCGACGCGAAGGTGCCGATGCAACGCAAGGGTGTCACAGGGCGTGCGGCGGACGTGGCGGCGCTGGGGCGCGGCGTCCGCGGGCTCGGCGAGACATTTGAAAACATGAAACCGGATGCCGTGCTTGTGCTAGGCGACCGCATCGAGGCGTTCGCCGCGGCGTGCGCGGCGTCGATCGGCGGCACGCTCGTGGCGCACGTCCACGGCGGCGACCGGGCCGAGGGCGTCGCCGATGAGGCGATGCGCCACGCCATCTCCAAGCTCGCGCACCTGCACTTCCCCGCGACCGCCCAATCCCGCCGCCGGCTGATCCGCATGGGCGAAGACCCGGCTCACATCTTCAACCTCGGTTCACCCGCGATCGATGCGCTGCGCGACATGACGCCCGCCACCGACGCGCCCGAATTGATCGTCATGCAACACCCGATCGGCGCGAGTGAGGCTCAGGAAGCGAAGTGGATGCGCGGTACGCTGGCCGCGACCAAGGGTTATTCACGCATCGTGCTGATGCCGAATCACGACCCCGGCCGCGCCGGCATCGTGCGCGCGATCGGGCAACACGCGAAGGCGGATGCCGTCGAACACCTGCCGCGCGAACGGTTTCTTTCCCTGCTCGCGGGCGCGAAAGCGATCGTCGGCAATTCCTCGGCGGGCCTCATCGAAGCCGCGGCGTTGCGTGTGCCCTGCGTCAACCTCGGCCCACGACAGGCCGGCCGCGAAAGCCCGGGCAGCGTGGTGGATGGTGAATACGGCCGGGCCGCGGTCAGCGCCGCGCTCAAGCAAGCCCTGCGGATCAACCGCCGCACCCTGCGCCACCCCTACGGCCGCGGGGACAGCGGCGTGCGCATCGCGGCGGTGCTGGCCGATCATTCGTGGCCATCCATCCGGAAATGCAACAACTATTAAGGTGCCGACTTATTCGCTGAACAGGAACTTGATCGGGCTCACGTCCCCGCCCGGGTACCAGTTCTCGGTCGCCACCAGTTCGACGTGACCATCGAAGAAAACCAGACCGGCGAAGGCATCGAGTCCGCCGTTCGTCAATGCCCCGTGGCGACCGGCGATGCGGCTGGAGCCGTAAGACGGGGGACCCGCATTCAGATTCGAGGTTTCCCCTCCCACGACACGCACCGAGGGATCGACAAAGTCGTCGATTCGGTGCGTGCGATTCCAATGCCCGTCATTGCGAACCCACTGAAAAGACCAATTGGGGTGATCGCCACCGGCCAGGTTATACCAGGTCGGTACATTCACGCCATCGATCGGTTGGGGGTCTTCACCGGTCGGATCGGCGTCGGAGGGATAGTTGTAGTTGAAATGCTTCGGCGTGGTATGCGAGACGGTTGCGAGGGACACCCAGCCTAACGTGTGGTTGTTAAAGTCCTGACCCTCCGGGCACCGGAATGGATTGTTCGAGGAGAGGCCTGCCGAGGCGGCGGAACTGTAATACCCCTCACGAACGAAGATGTTTGAGAAAATATCACCTTGAGGATATCCCGTCACCGTGCTGGCGACCATGGCGGGTGGCAAGTAGCTCTTCCAGTCTTCCGTATAAAGTTGATTCGCCAGCGCGATCTGCTTGATGTTTGCCATGCACAGCGTCGTCCGCGCTGTCGCCCGCGCGTTGCCCAGGGCCGGCAGCAGCAGGGCGATCAGCAGCGCGATGATCGAGATCACGACCAGCAGTTCGATCAGGGTAAATGCCGACCGCCCCCGAGATGTGCGGCCCAATGTGATGATGCGAAGCATGGTCGACTCCTGCCGCAGACCGCGACGATGTAACCCAGCCGAGAAACCCACAAACGATTGTGGTAACCCATCTTAGGCGGGTTGCCGGGCAAAATTGGCGTATAAAGCGTCAATCTGTGTCGCATCATGCGTCAATTTGCGGGTAAACTGCGGGGGTATGGCTAACCACATCGCCATGAGCGTCAATACGAACAACACTTGGAGCCGCGCCATCTGCCGCGGGGTGGCGGACTACGCCCGTCGGCAGGGCGACTGGCGGCTGCTGCTCTATCACGGCCCGGCCGAGCGCATCGAGCCAAGGCCGGACGGCCTGCTGGGCATCTTTGCCGCCGAGCGCGCCGAGGTGCCCGCGACTTGGCGGGCGTCTGGGCTGCCGTGGATCAATATCTCCAACCACGACCCTCCGGCCGACGCGGTCAGCGTCTATAGCGATGAAAACGCCATCGGCACGCTCGCCGCGGACACGCTGCTGGACCTGGGCTTCGAGCATTTCGCGTTCTGCGGCTTCGCGTCGCTTGCGTTTTCCCGAGGCCGATACGCGGGCTATCGCGACCGCCTGGCCGCGGCGGGCGCTGCCGCCCCGGTGATGATCGACTCCGGCCACACCGCGATGCGTGACCAACTCGGTGAGCTGGCCAAGCCCGCGGCGTTGTTCGCCGCCTCCGATGATGTCGCCCAGCGGGTGATCCAGGCTTGTGAGGAGCTGCGTCTGGAGGTGCCGAGCCAGTTGGCGATCCTCGGCGTCGATAACGACGAGCTGACCTGCGAGTGGTCGCGCGTGACCATCTCAAGCATCAAGCCGGACTTTCACCGGGTGGGTTATGAGGCGGCGGCGGTGTTGCACGGGATGATGCTGGGCAAGGCCCCGCCGCGGAAGACGACGCTGATCCCGCCGCTGGGCGTGGTGGCGCGGCGTTCCACCGACACGTTGGCGGTGGGCGACGCGGTGGTCCGCCGGGCGTTGGAGTTGATCCGTGCCGAGGCCTGCCGGGGCCTGAGCGTGGAGGACCTGGTCGATGCGCTGCCGGTCTCGCGTCGCTCGCTGGAGCGTCGATTTGCCGCGGCGCTGGGCCGCACCCCTTACGACGAGGTCCGCCGGACGCGGCTTAAGCGTGGCCGCGAGCTGCTGGGGACGACGGACATGTCGGTGCTCAGCGTGACGCTGGCGTGCGGGCTGTCGGATCAGCGCCGCTTTGCCGCGGAGTTTCGGCGGGAGTTTGGGCAGACACCCTCGGCGTACCGCCGCGCCACGCAGCCGGGCAGATCGCTGGGGGTTTGATCGGCAAAAACCCCGGCGTTCGACCTGGGCCGATCGCCGGGGTTGGGTTCTGTCTCATCAAGATGCGCTGGATCAGATGACGGGGCCTTCGTCATTGTTCTCACCGCCGTCGCGCCCGCGTTGGCGCTGCTCGCGCCACTCGCGCATGCGCTGCTCGCGCTCTTCGAGGCGCTGGTCCACCGCTTTGCGCTGTGTATCGGTGAGCACTGCTTTAAGGTCTTCGAGGAGTTTGTCGCCGGTCGGGCCCTTGGCCATCAGGTCGCGCAGGCTTTCCATGGCCTCGCCCATGGCCTCGCGGTCGCGGGCGGTGCGGGCTTCGGTCATCTGGGCGGTGAGGTAGTCGAACTCTTTCTTGTGATCCGTGACAAAGGCCCGGCGGTCGGTGATGAACTTCTCACGCAGGTCCCGGATCTTTGTCTTCTGCTCGGGGCTGAGGGTGAACTCGGGGGTCATGTTCAGCTCGGAGAGCAGGCCGACGAACCCCTCGGACGGGTCGCGATCGAGCATACGGCTCATCATGTCGCCGCGGTCGCCGCCGCGCTGCGGGCGTTCGCCGCGCTCTCCGCGTTGCGGCGGGCCGTCCTGCGCCAGCGCGATGCCGGGCGAGAGGGTCAGCGCCATGAGGCAAGCGAGGCTGAGGGTCAGGGCCGAGAAAGTGAAACGGGTCATCGTGTGGCCTTCCATTGCGGGCATGTCGTGGAGCGGATGATCCGCGTCGCCACCGCGGCGGCGCGATCCCGATCCCCACCCCCGGAGCAGGCACAACGCCTCGGGCCGCGGTTTGTTGCATCACCCCGTCGCGGCGATGCTGCTCGCGCTTGGCCGCGGCGGGGCCGGGGCGTATGCTGCGGCGGTCGATTCCTTCACCCGGGACTTTTCTGATGGCCGAACCCGCTGCACCCCCCACGACGCCGCCGTACCCGCCGCGCTACCGCTGGCTCAAGCGCCTGCTGGGCGTGGGCCTGCTGATGGTGCTGCTGCTGGTAGGGCTGCGGCTGTGGTGGGGCCACCGCGCCAACGCCCGCTACCACGCCCTCATCGCCGAGATCGAAGCCACCGGCGATCCGATCCACTTCCAGGACCTGGTCATCGACCCGGTGCCGGACAAGGACAACAAGGCGTATCACTTCCGGCAGGCGATGGCCGCCTGGCCGACGGTGCCGGGGCAGGGCGTGGTGATCACGGACACCGATTGGTACATGGACCCCGAACAGCACCCCGACCCGATCACGGACAACGCGGCGTACCTGCAGCAACTGCAGCCGGTGCTCGCGCACCTGCGAGCGATGGACGCGGCACCCGGCTGCGACTGGGGCGTGCGGCCGGTGAGCCCGGTGATCCAGAACTGGCAAATGCCGCCCTATGGCGAGATGCGAGGCCTGGCGCGGCTCATCCAGGACGCCGCGAAGCGGGCAAATGCAGCGGGGGATGCGGCCGGTGCTATCGAATGGATCAGGCTGACCCTGGCAATCGGGGCCGCGGCCAACGATGAATACCCCGCGGTCATCGGACAAGTGGTCACGATCTCGATCAACGCGCTGGCGTGCGGCGTGGTGGAGGAGATGACCCCGACGCTGGTCCTGCCCGCCGACGCGGCCGCCCCGGCCCGCCGACAGGCCCGGGCGCTGCTGGACCGGCTGCTCGATGAACAAGCCCTGCAAAGAGGCAGGCTTCGTGCGTGGGTGGGCGAGCGTTGGGTGTTTCACGACGCGGTGCGGGCGATCGTGGAGGGGCGGGTCGGAATCACCACGATCATGCACAGCGGCGGGCAGCCGGGCCTTGCCGACCAACTCGCACTCGCTTTCTTCAAGCCGGTGATCGTCAACGACGCGGCCTACCTGCAGACCTGCATGACCGCGCTGGTCGAAGCTTCGCGCACCGCGACGACCGGCCCGGCGTTTGACGCGGCGGTCGAAGCGCAGCTCGGCTTGGACCGGTTTGATCGGATCGAGGAACACCGGCTGCTTCACCCGCTCAGCGCGAGCTCGCTGCCAGGCCTCAGTGCCGTCTCACACACGCACACGCAGTTCACCGCCACGCAGCGCATGGCCGCGACGGCGCTGGCGATCCGGCTTTATCAGGCCGACCACGGCCCACGCCCCGAAAAATTGGACGAATTGGTCCCCGATTACCTGCCCGCCGTGCCGCGCGATCCGTACACGCTCGATCAGCCGATCCGCTATCGGCCGCAGGGCGCGTCGCTGGTCGTTGACAGCTACCACAGCCAACCGCCGGTGTTGGCGGAGCCGGGCCCGGCGATCCTGTATTGCGTTGGCAAAAACGGGCGCGACGACGGCGGAGCGGTGGAACTCGATGGCGGTGGTCAGCTCTATAACAACGGGCGTTTCGGAGAACACGCCGACCACTGGTTCCTGCTCGACCCGGAGCCGGGGCCGTACACGTTGCCGTAGGCGTGTGTCGCGATCGCTTCACCACGTGATCGCGATCAGCCATACGTAACCCACCACCGCGGGGAAGCCCAGGACGGTGACACACGCGAGCAGCGCGAGCAGCAGCGGCTGGGCGGCGAGCAGGGTGAGCCGGCCGAGTAACCCGCGGTGGGCGGCGCGGCCGGCCATGATGAAGCAGTTGATGGCGAAGCCGACCAGCATCGCCCCGGCCCAGATGATTGCCGCAGAAATCAGCAGCACGCCGGCGAAATAGACCGTGTCGCTGCGGTAGGGATCGCTCCCGGCAACCACGACCGCGCCGATCATCGCCAGCGGCAACGCCGCGATGCTCCACAACAGCGGCGCGCACGCGTAATAACTCAGCGCGATCGCGCGGTTCTGCTGCTCGACCGAGATCGCCTTGGGGTGGAACCAGTAGGTGTGGACGCCGCTGCCCAGCAGCAGGAACAGGTACCAGCCGAGGGCGAGCGCGACGCCCAGCGCGAGCGACGGGCCGAGGCCGAGCGTTTCGAGCCACCAGTCGTTGTCGATGTTACCCATGCCGAACGCGACCACGATGAACCCCGCGGCGATCAGCGTGATGAACCACACCAGCCCGACGACGGTGCGCTGGAATTTTCGGGCGTCGGCGTAATCGACCGGCTGGCCCACGGCCTGACAGAAGCGGGTTGTGCGAAACGTCGCGCGGTACGCGGTGCGCAGCAGCGCCCGGGTCTTGCCGAGATCGGCCCGGTTGACCCAAGGCACCTGCATCGCCCGCAGCGACGATTCATCGGTCGCCTGTCCGCACTCGGGGCATTGCGCGGCCCCCGTGCTGCCGCGCAGGTCGTAGCCGCAGGCGGGGCAGTAGGGGGTGGGGGGTTCAGGCATGAGGAGATGATAACGCGGGGCTATCCCGGCCAAGCTCCGCTGCGCATGACCGGGATGGGTTGGTGGGGTGAGAGGAGTCACCCCACGGTTTCGGGTTTGCTCGCGCGGCTCATGAGTTGGCTGATGCCATCCAGGGGGTCGAGGCCGGCGAAGAGGACCTGATGCACGGTCTGGGTGATGGGCATCTCGACCTTGTATTTGTTGGCGAGTTCAACGACCGCGCGCGTGGTGGGCACGCCTTCGACCACGCCGGGGATCTCTTCGAGGACTTCCTCGAGCTTGCGGCCGCGGCCGAGCTGTTCGCCGCAGGTGCGGTTGCGTCCGGTGGGGGAGAAGCAGGTGGTGGCCAGGTCGCCGACGCCGGTGAGCCCGAAGAAGGTTTCGGCCGAGGCGCCCATCGCGACGCCGAGGCGGGTGATCTCCGCGAGGCCGCGCGCGAGGAGGGCGGACTTGGCGTTGTTGCCGGCCTGCAACCCGTCGAGGATGCCGGCGGCGACGGCGATGACGTTCTTGAGCGCGCCGGCGAGTTCCACGCCTAGCAGGTCGTAGCTGGTATAGACGCGGAACCAGTGCGTGGTGAACACGTCCTGCAAGTGCTTGGCGAAGGCTTCATCATCGGACGCGGCGGTGACGGTGGCGGGCAAACAACGGGCCAGCTCGTGCGCGACGGTGGGGCCGGAGATCGAGGCGAGCGGGCGGGCGGGGAGGTCGGGGTGATCGCGGTGGCTGGAAGTTTGATCCCGCACTTCGCTGCGCTCAGAGGCAGGCGTGGCTGTGGCGGTGTTTAGAAGAACGTCGGCGATGATCTGCGTGGGGCGCAGGAGGGTTTGCTGTTCGATGCCCTTGGCTACCGAAGCGATGGGGATGCCGGCGGGGACGTGCGGCGCGAGGCGTTCCCACACGCGGCGGATGTACTGGGTCGGCGTGGCGTTGAGGATGATCTGCGCATCGGCGCAGGCGGCGGCTTCGTCGGCGGTGAGGCGGATCGAGTCGGGGATGCGCGA
Source organism: uncultured Phycisphaeraceae bacterium (assembly GCA_964614575.1). GTDB lineage: Bacteria > Planctomycetota > Phycisphaerae > Phycisphaerales > Phycisphaeraceae > JBGTLW01. The sequence continues at coordinate 39,184 of CAZTLX010000004.1, forward strand.
CTCGGGCAGGTACCGGTCGTTGCGGCGGGTCTGGATGAGCTCGGCGACGTGCTCGGCGGAGACGCCCCAGATGGTCACGGGGCAGCCCTTGGATTCGAGGAGCAGGGCCATGACGGTGGCCATGGCGCCGTCGCCGATGATGGTGATGGGGGTTTGCGGCATAGTGGTTCGGGGCTCGGCGGGGGGGGAGCGAGTCGGATTCCCGGCATTGTGGGCCTTAGCCCGATGCGAGGCAAGGTGGCGCCCCGGCCGGCCCGACCTCGGCCGCCCGGAGGGTTCAAAATATCGGACCCTGCGCCTTGATCGGCTTGGGCCTAAGCTGCGGGGTGTAGGGGGTCGATGAAGGGATAACGGGCCGGAGGGTCTGTTTGCACTTGCCTTGGCGCAATTGCGCGGTAGGAATTAGAGAACCTTGAGAGCTTGGGGATGCGTTAAGCCCGGAAACTGACTACTATAAAGACCCGGTACGTCAGGCCCAGGCTGGCGTCGGCCGGGTAGTCAGACGCGGCGAAAATCGCTCGTGTCGCCGAAATCATCCGAAACTACTGCGGGAGCATGTCGTGAGGCAAGCAGATCAAAGCAAACGGGGCATGGGTGTTGGACGAATTGTTTGGGGCGGATGCGCGGCAGCCATCGCGGCCTCGCTGCTGACCGTGGCCGGCTGTGAGGTCAACTCCTTCCTCGACCCGTCCGTCGTCGGCAACTGGGAGTCCACCCCCAAGACCCTGCCGATCCTTTCGCGGCTCGACGTCATCGACGAGCCCGAGGCCACCAGCCTGCCCGTCACCCAGGTCCAGCCCTCGGACCTGCTGCCCGACAACAACGAATACGTCATCGGTGCCGGCGACCTGCTGACCGTCACCGTCTTCGAGCTGATCACCCCCGGCGTCGAAGCGGTCCAGACCCGCCGCGTGGACGAGACCGGATCGATCCGCCTGCCCGTGGTCGGCGAGGTCCGCGCGACCGGCCGCACCCCCAGCCAGTTGGAAGAAGACATCGTCAAGGTCCTCGATCGTGAAGGCGTGCTCACCGACGCGACTGTCAGTGCGGTGGTGCAGGAGTCGCGGCAGAACACCTACTCGGTGATCGGTGAGCCGTTCTCCGGTTCGACGGCGTTCGGCACCTACGTGATCCCCAAGCCGGACTTCCGCATCCTCGAAGCGTTGGCCTTGGCGCGTGGTGCGCCGGGTCGTACCAAGCGCATCCTCGTGTTCCGTCAGACTCCGCTTTCGCCGGATATGGAAGTCGGCCACACCCAGCGCGACGCGGTGGAGGAAGCCCCGCCCGCGCCCGATCGTCCGGTGGATATTCTCGATCAGTTGGACGGTGCCCTGGAAGACGGCGCGCCGCTCGATAACGGTGCCTCGACTCGGCCGGCCGACCGCCCCGATGCCCCGCCCGCGCTCGCCGGCGGCCTCGACGAGGCGCGAGACGATGGCCAGTGGGTCAAAGGCCCCGGCGGCCAATGGGTCCGGGTGAATCCGGACTCCGCCCCCGTCAGCACAGATGATGCCAACCTCAGCGCGCTGAGCGAGTTGATTACCCAGCGCATCATCGAGGTGCCTTACGACCGCCTGCTCTCCGGCGACATGCGCTACAACATCATCGTCCGCCCCGGCGACGTGATCCGCATCCCCGACCCGACCGGCGGCTTCGTGTACCTGATGGGCGCGGTCAACCGCCCCGGTGCCTACACCGTGCCCGGCGAAGAAGACCTGACGCTGATGCAACTTATCGCATCCGGCGGCAACCTCTCGGGGATCGCGATCCCCAGCCGCGTGGACCTGGTCCGCCGGGTCGATAACAGCCGGCAGGCGATGGTTCGGCTCAACCTCCGCAACATCTTCGAGGGCAACGAGCCGGACATCTTCCTCAAGCCCAACGACCTGATCAACGTCGGCACCAACTTCCCGGCGGTGCCGCTGGCGGTGTTCCGCAACGGGCTGCGGGCGACGTACGGCTTCGGATTCGTGATCGACCGCAACTTCGAGAACAGCGTCTTTAACGCACAGTAATGGTGATTTCAACACCCCCGCGTTTAGCGACGCGGGGGTGGCTTGGTTGGGCCACGGGTCGGGCCCGTGCCCGAAAGACCCGGATGCAGGAATCGGCCCGCCCCGCGGGAAGGCTGGGGTGCCCCGGCCGGATGAGATCGACAGGGTGTTTAGACTTTGTGGGATTCTCGGTATGGGTCCGGCAATGCCCGAACCCCGGCGATCGTGCCCGCGTAACGTGGATGAAAAGGAGGAATTCGGCGACGCGGGGCCTGTTCTCGTCATCACAGGGTTATTTCCGACCGCCTACGGCTCGCCGTGCCCGACGCCATGACCAGCACCACGCTCACCAGCCTCACCCATGACGCCACCGCGGATCGGCCCCTGCTTGGCCCGCGCGGTTGGGCGTGGCTGATCAGCCTCGGCATCGGTTTTGTGGCGGTTCATTGGGAGTTCATCCGCCGCACCGCGATGATCTACACCACGGACAACGGCACCATCCGCGCCGATTGGTCTCACGTCGTGGCGATCCCGCTGATCTCGATCTATTACATCTATCAGAAGCGCGACCAACTGCGGCAGATCACCCCGACCCTCTGCTGGTGGGGCCTGCCCATCCTCTTCGCCGGGCTCTTTAGTTATGTCTGGTGGATCTTCCCCGGCCGCAACGACATGTTCCGCGGCTACAGCATGGTGATCTCGCTGTTCGGCATGGTGCTGTTCCTGCTGGGGCCGGCGATGATGCGGGTGCTCTGGTTCCCGGTGCTGTTTATGGTCTTCGCGGTCAAGGTCGCCGACGCGCTGTGGGAACGGATCGCCAACATCCTTCAGGACATCGCCGCTCAGGGCGCGACCTTCGTGCTCAAGCTGCTGACCCTGGGCATCGACTTCAACGTCGAGAAGGATGGCAACACCATCAAGCTCGCCAACGCGAAGCTGATGCAGCGTTACGAGATGGGCGAGATCCCCTTTTATCCCTACGCGATGAACGTCGCCGAGGCCTGCTCGGGCCTGCGGATGCTCATGGCATTCATCGCGCTGGGGGTGGCGATGGCGTTCCTGTTCGAACGCCCGTGGTGGCAACGGCTGGTGATGATCGGTATGTCGATCCCCATCGCCGTCGGCGTCAACATCGGCCGGGTCACGGCAATCGGCCTGCTGGCGCTGCACGACCCTGAACTGTCCAAGGGTGATTTTCACACCTTCGTCGGCATGCTGATGCTGATCCCCGCGGGGCTGATCTTCCTGCTGCTGGGCTGGGTGATGGACCGGATCATCGTCCCGCCGGAGGCCACCGACGCGGCCGGCACGGCGGGGCCGAAGGCCGGGCAAGACGCGGGGGCTTCGGCGTCAACGGAGCCCACGCATTGGCCGCGGATCGCGCGTGGAGCGGCGGTGGGGCTGGTGCTGGTGCCGGTGGTGGGGCTGGTTTACTGGGGGATGCTCAGACTGCCGGACGTGGTGCTCGAAGCCCTGCCGTTTCTGGAAAGTCAATGGGGCGCGTTGACCCGTGTCCTGCTGGTGGGCGCTCTGGTCGCCGTGCTGTTGCCGCTGGTCCGTCGCCTGGCCGGGTCCGGCCGTCGCGGGGCGGGGCTGGGGCTGTGTCTGGCGTTGCTGGTCGCGTGGTTCGGCACACAGTCGGCGGTGCTCGCGGCCCAGAAGGTCGTGATCGTCAAGGACCCGGTGCCGCTGCGTCACGAGTTGTTCATGCTCCCCGAGAGCGTCGGCCCGTGGCAGGTGGTGTATCGCGACCCGCCGCTGAGTAAAGAAGTCGAAGACACGCTGGGCACCAAGCAATACCTGAGCTGGTACTTCCTCGACAAACGCCTGGCCCACGCCTCGGATGTCGATGTGCGGCGGCGCAACTTCGAGCCCGGCTCCATCATCCGTCTGCACCTGGCCTACTACACCGGCATGATCGACGCGGTGCCCCATGTCCCCGAGCGCTGCAACGTCGCGGGCGGGTTCAATGCCATCGGCAACAGCTTCGAGCTGCCCCTCAACATCGACAACGGCGAATACACCTGGAACCAGGAGCTGGAGGTCCACGAAACCTACAGCCTCCTGGAGCCGGTCGTGCGCTCGCCGAAGCTGGCTTTTCACAGCCGCGCCTTCACCTACGCGCCGCCGATGAACCCCGAGGCCGCGGAAACCGTCATCTACTTCTTCGTGGCCAACGGCAAGTATCTGGCCTCCCCGCTGGATGTGCGCCTGGAGGGCTTCAACCTCCGTGACCGATACGCGTATTACTTCAAGGTCCAGGCCGAAGCGCTTGGTGTATCCGACCCCGAAGTTGCGAGCGAGCGAGTTGAAGCGTTGCTGACCGACCTGATGCCCCAGATCCTGGCGACCCTGCCCGACTGGTCCGAGGTGCAGGCCGGCCGCTATCCCACCGCCGCGGATCAAAAGCCCTGATTGCCGCTAAAGAGGAGGCCCGCCTGATGGCAAGCCGTGTCAATACCAAATTTGTGATCGCCCTCTGTGCCGTGCTGATCGTGATGGTTGGGATCATGGTGGTGCTGTACGCGAACGTCATGAACCGCAGCGCCGCCTACTACGAAGAGCGGGGCGATGCCCTGCTGGTGGAGGGCGAGCCCAAGCGTGCCGCCGAGGCGTATCTCAACGGCATCGGCCGCGAGCCGGACAACATCGCGCTGCTCAACAAATACATCGACCTGGCCGAAGGCCTGCAGATGCGCAGCGTGGTCGAAGCGCGGGACACGCTGTCCAAAATCCGCGGGGCGCTGCGCCAGGCCGCCAACTACCGCCGTGATGATCCTCAGCAGCTCGAAGCCCTCTTCCGCTTCGAGCTGGATTTCGCCCGGCAGTTTGGCGACCCCGCGCTCTACAACTCGCTGTACGAGCTGGCGGATAACTGGCTCAAGGACCGCGATCAGGAGATCATCGCGATCAAGTACCGCGGCATCGCGCAGACCGTGCGCCTCACCGCGGATATGCCCGCCGAAATGATCCAGCAGGCGGAAAACGACCTGACCGCCGCCTTCAACGCCGACCCCAGGAACGCCGAGGTCCTGCACCACCTGGCGCTCTACAAGCTCAAACGCGCGGAGATGCTGGATCGGCCGGGTGGCGACCCGGTGCAGGCGCAGCGCCTGCGGGCCGAGGCCTTGGAAGTCTCGGACACGATGTACGCGATCGATCCCAACGACGCCGATCGCGCCATCAAGCACTTGACCCTCCTGATCCAGCCGATGGTCCGCGACCTGACCGCCGCCGCCGCCATCGCCGAGAATCTGGAAGAGGCCCTGGACCCGACGGCCGCGACATTAACCCAACTGGTCACCGTCTCCAACGTCCTGCCGATGGTGGACACGCAGCCGGTCGAGCAGGGCGAGGGGCAACCCGCCACCACGAGCGGCCTGGCACGCTCGGCCGCGATGCTGCAGGCCGCCGTCGCGGCTAACCCCGACAGCCTCTCGCACCGCGTGTTGCTGGGCAACACGCTGCGGCGGATGAACCGCGTTGATGAGGCCTTGGCGCAGTTCGATCAAGCCCGGGAAATGCAAGCCCGCGGCAACCCGCTGCAGACCATCCGCGGGGCTAACCTGCAAATGCAGGCGGCGTATCAGTCCGGCGATCTGGCGGCGATCAAGGCCGCGACCGAAGTCGGCGAAGCACGCGCCCAATGGCTGGACCGCGCCGATCAGGCCGCCGATGAACTTCAGACCATGGCCGGCGACGACGCGCCGCTGGTCAACAAGCTCCGCGGCAAGGTCCTGCTCCAACGCGGGCAGTTCGACTCGGCGCTGCAGCGCTTGAGCCGCGCGAACGACCGCTTTGAAGACGGCGACATGGAGACGCTGCTGCTGATCGCCGACGCCGCCTCCCGCCGCGGCGACTGGGGCCTGGCCGTCAACCGGCTGCGTTCGGTGCTCGGCCGTCGCCCGGAGCTGGTCCAGCTCCGCACGCGGCTGGCCGAGTTGCTGGTCGAGCACCGCGCGTTCGAGCAGGCGCAGGCCGAGATCGATCAGATCGAGGCGACGGAGCCGGACAACCCCGCCGTACCGCGGCTGCGGGCCGCGATGCTCGCGCAGGGCCGCAACTTCACCGATGCGCTGGCCTATTACGAGCAGGTCGATCTCGACCAGAACCCGGGCATGCTCCGGCCTCTGGTGCAGGCGTATATCGGCACGGGCCAGCGCGACAAGGCGCAGCAGATCGTGGCCGAGCGCTACGCGAAGAACCCCGCCGACGTGGCGCTCATGCAATTGATGCTGGCGCTGGCCGAAGACAAAGATCAGCGACTGGCGATCATCGAGCAGGCGCGCGAGGCGGGCGTGGACAGCGCGATGCTCGACGTGTTCGCCCGCCAGGTCCGGGGCGATCAACTGCAGATCGAGGAAGTGGTCGCGCTGATGACCCAAGGCATGGACGACCCGCTCGACGCGGCGCTGCGCGAGGCGCAGCTGCTGCGGCAGGCCGGGCGAACCGAAGCCGCCGAGGCGGCGCTGGAGCGAGCCGCGGCCATCGATGCCAGCAACCCGCGGGTCATCGAGTTGCGCTTCGAGCAGGCGTTAAGCGCCCGCGAATTCGATCGGGCCAAGCAATTGGCCGATGAAGCGGCCCGCCAGAACCTGGACCTGGCCAACGGCGCGTTCTACCGCGGCCGGCTCCTCGCGATCCAAGGTGAGCTGCGCCCGGCGATCGAGCAGATGCGCCAAGGCCTCGAAGCTCGGCCCGAATACCCCGAAGGCCACCGCCTGCTGGGCCTGCTGCTGCGGCAGAATAACCAACTCAACGAAGCGGTCGCGGCATTCAACCGGGCGCTGAACAATCAGCCGGATAACGTCGATACGCTGGTGGCGCTGGCATCGACCTACGCCTTGATGGAGCGCAACGCCGACGCCTTGAGCGCGATGCGTCGCGCCTACCAGGCCGACCCGCGCAACAACCTGGTGTTTAATCAGTACGCCCAGCTCGAGCAGAGCGTGGGTAGCGCCGCGCGGGTGATCGCCGCCCGCACCGAACGGGCGCAGATCAACCCGCAGGACATGGATAACCGCCGGGCGCTGGCGATCCTGCTGGCGCAAGAAGAGCGTCTGGCCGAGGGGCTGGAGGTCGTCAACGCGATCATCGATGAGGAAGGCCGCACGCTCTCGAACATCGCCACCTTGGCCGCCGTGCATCGCGTCGCGGAGAAGCCCGACGAGGGATTGCAGATCATTGAGGATTACCTCGCCACCCGGGGTGATCAGGCGACGGTTGCGGACTACCTGCTCCAGGCCCGCTACCTGAGGTCGATCGACCGGCTGGACGACATGGTCCGGGCCTACCATCGGGCGATCGCGGTGGAAGACACCCAGACGCGTTCGGCCAGCCGCGAGTTCGCCGACACACTCTTCTCGATCAATATCAACGACACCGCGTTGACCATGTATCAGGAGCTTTACAAGGAGAAGCCGGACGACGAAGCGATCAAGCTGCGTCTGGCGGAGTCCTACATCCGCGCCGGCCAGCCCGAAGAAGCGGAGAAACTGATCGGCGACGTGGAATCCAACGCGACGACGACGCTGCTCAAGGCGATGGCGGCGCGGCAGCGCGGGAACCCGCAGGAAGCCATCAGCCTGATCGATCAGGCCCTGGCCGAGTCCGGCAACAACAACGGCCGGGCCATGCTGCTCTTCCAACGCGGCGACATCCTGGCCAACACCCAGCAGGACTTTAGCGGTGCGATCAGTGACCTGCGACAGGCCGTCGAACTCAACCCCAATCTGCTCCAGGCCCAGATGCTGCTCGCTTCCTGCTACGGCGCGAACGGCCAACTCGACCAATCCGCCCGGGTACTCCGCAACGTGCTGGCGGCAAACCCTCAGAACCGTGACGCCCGGTTGCGCCTGGTCAACCTTTACCTGGCCGAGCCCAACCTCCCCGCCGCCCGCACGCTGCTGGATCAGGCGATCGAGCAGTCCCCCGAGGACCCGCTGTGGCCTCAGTTCCGCGCCCGCGTCGCCCTCGCGGAGCAGCGCCCCGGCGAGGCGGAGAGCAACTGGCGCCGGGCGATGGAACTGCAGCCCAACCCCGATGCCCTCGGCTCGTTGGTCGGTTTGCTGCTTAATCAGAACCGCGCCAGCGAGGCGTTGTCGCTGATGGAAACCAATCGCGAGATGGTGCAGGCGTCGGTCGCGCTCTCGGCGTTGCGCGGCCGGGTCCTGCACGCCACCGGCTCGACCCAGTCGGCCCGTCAGGTCTTCATCGACTCGCTGCAGGCCGCGACCAACCCGACCCAGTTGCTGCAGGTCAGCGAGCAGATCGGCGCGTCGTACGACGATCCGGCCACGACGATCGCGATCCTGGAATCGGCGACGAACCCGGCGCTCAGCAGCGTGCTGGCCTTCGCGCAGGCGCAGGTCGAGGCGTCGGCCGAGCAGTATGATCAGGCCCTGAGCCGGATCGATCGGACCCTGGCCGCGCTGCCGCAAGAGCAGCAGGGGATGCAGGTGGGTTTGATGCGGTTGCGGGGCGTCGTGCTTTATCAGATGGGGCGACCCGACGAGGCGGCCGCGGCGTACGAAGAGGTGATGGCGTTGGCGCCCAACGATACGCAGACGCTCAATAACTACGCGTTCCTGCTGCTGGAGGAAGGCCGCGACATGGACCGGGCCGTTCGATTGGCCCAACAGGCGGCGAACCAGGCCCCGGCCAACGGGGCGGTGCTCGACACGCTGGGCTGGGCCCAGTTCAAGGCCGGGCAGACCGAGCAGGCCCGGCAGACGCTTCAGCGGGCGGCGACCCTGAGCGATCTGGCGGCGACGCATTACCACCTCGCGATGGTGCTTGATGCCCAGCGAGACGCGTCCGCCGACCCGGTGATCCGGCGGAACCTGCGGGAGCGGGCGGTGAGCAGGCTGCAGTCGGCGGTCACGTCCGCCCAGCGGGAAGACGACCCGAAATTCCTCAAAATGGCGCAGGCCAAACTGGATGAATGGTCTGCAACGGCACCGACACCCGGAAACTGAAAAAATCGTCCCCGCGACGCTGGACAGCCCCCCATGACGGGGTACAGATAGCAAAACACCCCCTGCATACCCCCGGCCCGATCGCCGGGAGGAGGCACCGATCATGACCGCGAACCCCATCTCCAACATCCCGCCCCTGGGTCCGATGTCCGGCCCCGCGCCCGGCGGACCCACCGGCCCCTTCAAGCCGGTCGATCCGATGAAGCTGCTCCGACAGCACATCCGCCTGCTGATCATCACCGGCGTGGTGGGCATCGTCCTCGGCCTGGGCCTGTGGTTGACCCTGCGCTTCCTCGCCCCGCGCTATACCTCCCCGGCCCTGCTTCACGTCAGCGCCCCGCTGGTCGACCCCAACTCAGCCACCCCCAGCCAGACCGGCGGGCGGGCGTCGCTCGATGAGATCGAATCGTTTATCCAGAGCGAAATCCAGCGCCTCAAATCCAACGAGATCCTAACCCGCGCGATCCGTCGCAGCGAGGTGCAGGCGACCGACTGGTTCAAACAGTTCCGCGGGCAGGCGGCGATGAACGACGCCATGATCGCGCTGCAGGAAGACGACTTTAGCGCCTCGGGCATCCGCGGCGCCCCGCTGATGCGCCTCGCGGTGCATACCGCTCACAAGGATGACGCCCAGATCATCCTCGAAAACATCATCGTGGTGTACCTCGACGAGCTGAGCCAGCTCACCGCGCGCGACAGCGAAGGCCTGCGGCGGATGTTCATCGACGAGCAGACCCGCTGGGGCAATCAGGTCGAGTCCCTGACCGAAGCCCGCAACCGCTTCACCCGTGAGAACGACATGGATGCGCTCAACGAGCGCAACACGTCGATCCGCCTGACCTTCGAGAACCTCGAACGCCAACGGCTGTCGCTGGAATACGCGCTGGCCGAGGCGCAGGCGATGTACAACGACCTGAAGATGCTTGAAGACATGGGGGGCGAGCCGACCGCCGATCAGGTGCAGTCGGTCATGACCCGGCCGGATATGGTCGGTCGCCAGCAGCAGATCAACGAGGTCAAGTCGAACCTCGCGGCGTTGCGGGCGGGGGGCTACGGCGATGAGCACCGCGCGGTCCGCCGCACACGTGAGCAACTCGCGGCGATGGAGAACGAGCTCAAGGCCGAGCAGGAGCGCATGGTGCGTGAGAGCATGGCCGGGCAGATCGCCAGCGCGGCCCGCGCGATCGAGAGCCTCAAGTCGCAGCTCAGCTCGCTCACCTCGCCGATCGCCGATGCGCAGCGCCGAATGATCGACATCCGCGCCAAGCTCGACGAATACGAAGCGTTGATGGAACGCCTGGCCAAAGCGCAACTGGAATACGACAAGGCGGTGGACGGCCTGGCCACGGTGCGCATGACCAACGCCCACCCCTACGCCCAGCGGGTCCGCCGACAGGCCGGCCCCGATGACGCGGAACTGACCTTCCCCAAGCCCGAGATCATTGTGCCCGGCGTGACGATCCTGCTGCTGGGTGCGGTCACCGGCCTGCTGTTCCTGAGAGAGATGCTCGACACCCGGCTGCGCAGCCCGGCGGACATCAAGATGCTCGCCAACGTGTCGATGCTCGGCATGCTGCCCGACGCCGGCGAAGACCCCTCCGGCGCGACGCGCGTCGAGCGCGTGGTCGAGCGTCAGCCCGCCGGCCTCATGGCCGAGGCGTTCCGCCAGACCCGCACCGCGATCCTCTCGCGCATGGACCGCCGCGGTTACCGCTCGCTGGTCGTCGTCGCGGCGCAGCCGGCGTCGGGGGCCAGCTCGGTGGCGCAGAACCTCGCGGCCAGCGTCGCGCTCAACGGCCGGCGCGTGCTGCTGATCGACGCGAACTTCCGCCGTCCGGCGGTCCACGGGCTGATGGGCGTGGACAACGGGCAGGGGTTGTATGACGTGCTGACCGCCAAGGTCGTGGCCGAGGACGTGATCTACCCGATCGACGGCCTGCCGCTGTCGGTCATGCCGACCGGCCACGCCGCGGAAGCCGCGCCCGAGCTGTTCGAGGGCCAGGCCTTCCGCACGCTGATGGCGCGGCTGGAGTCGGCGTTTGACCTGATCGTGATCGACACCGCCCCGACGCTGCTGACCAGCGACAGCCAGATGCTCGCCAAGCAGGTCGATGCGATCGCCGTGGTCGTGCGGGCGTCGGTGGATAAGCGCGGCATGATCGACCGCATGATCCGCCAGCTCGACGGGCAGCGGGCCGACATCCTCGGCGTGATCCTCAACGGTGTGCGCAGCTCCGCGGGCGGCTACTTCCGCAAGAGCTACCAGGACTTCTACCGCTACCGCAAGCCGGCCAACGGGTCGGTGGATATCGACCGCAGGCGTATGGCCGACCTGGCCAACCGCAACCCCGACGCAGACCGCAAGGCCGACACCGACGAACTGGCCTCCGTTTTCGCGCAGAACGACGCGGATGAGCCGAAGCAGGGTTGATTCGGCACCGCAAGCTGCCGGGGCCATCGGCCACGAACGGCCGGGAGGTTTAATTGGCCCCCAAGGCGATCATCACCGGCGGTGCCGGGTTCATCGGGTCGCACCTGGCTGAGGCGTTGCTTGGCGCGGGCCGGCGGGTCGTGCTGATCGATAACCTCGCGACGGGGCGGCGCGAGAACGTGGAGCCGCTGCTGGGTGATCGCTGCGAGCTGATCGTGGGCGAGGCCGGCCGCATCATCCATCAACCGGGAGTGCTGACCGATTGCACGGAGATTTATCACCTCGCCGCGGCGGTGGGGGTTCGGCTGATCACCGACGACCCGGCGGCGATGATCCACAACAACGTGGAAGAAACCGTCGCGGTGCTCAACGCGGCGCAGCTCGCGAACGCCGCGGTGCTCATCGCCTCCTCTTCCGAGGTCTATGGCAAGTGCCCGGTGCTGCCGCTGCGGGAAGACATGGACCTGGTCTTTGGCCCGACGACCGCGTCGCGGTGGAGCTACGGGCTGAGCAAGGCGATCGACGAGCACCTGGCGATCGACCTGCACCGCCGGGCCGGGCTGCGGTCGGTCGTGGTGCGGCTGTTTAACACCATCGGTCCGCGGCAGCGGGGGCGCTACGGCATGGTCGTGCCGCGCTTCGTCGCCTGGGCCACGCGCAACGAGCCGATCCAGGTCTACGGTGACGGCCGGCAGACCCGCAGCTTCTGCGATGTGCGCGACACGGTCACCGCGATGCCGAGGCTGCTGGCCAACCCCGAATGCCACGGGCAGGTGTACAACCTCGGCTCCGATCAACCCATCACGGTGGATGAGCTGGCCGATCTGATCATCGAGGCCTCGGGTTCGACCGCCGGCAAGCGGCACATCCCCTACGAGGCGATCTACGGGCAAGGATTCGAAGACCCGCAGCAGCGTCAGCCGGATATCGGTAAAGTACGAAACGCGATCGGCTTTGCCTCCCGCATCGGGTTGCGGCAGACGATCGACGATTTAATCCGCATCGCCCGGCCGGCCGATGTTGTCAACCGGGAGGCCCCGCGGGCCGTGACCCCATGAGTATCCTGGTTGATCAATCCCCGTACCTGCTGGCCCAGGCGGACCAGACACCGCAGATGACCTCGGCCGTCGATTCGGCGACCGATGCCGCGGCGGCCGTGGGCCAAGAGCCCGCGCTGCTGGAAGTCATCAACCCTTACCTGCCGGTGTTTTTCGTCGCGTTTTTTGTGAGCATCATCGCCACGCCGATCATGCGCACCCTCGCGATCCGCAACGGCATCATCGACTGGCCCGACCTGCAGCGCAAGGCCCACCTCACCCCCGTCGCTTACCTCGGCGGCCTGGGCATCTGCCTCGGCTGGCTCGCCGGCGTGGTCGGCTGCTACTTCCTGGCCGACGGGCGGGCGTTCCCCATCGAGATCATCCTCGGCGCGGCCGCGATCACCATCACCGGCATCTTCGATGACGTCTACGGCATCCGCGCCCGGGTGAAAGTCGGCGGACAACTCTTCGCGGCCGCGGCACTCGCGTCGGTCGAACTCACGCCCGGCGGGGGGGCGATCGGCATCCAACTCATGGGGTCGATCTTCAGCATCATCGGCCTCGGCGGGGCACCCTACTGGCTCATCTACGTCTGCGGCACCATGCTCATCGCCTTCTTCGTCCTCGGCGGATGCAACGCCGTCAACCTCATCGACGGGCTCGACGGCCTGGCCTCCGGCGTCGTCGCCATCGCGGTCGGGGGCTTCCTCTGTATCGCCGGCCTCGTCGCCCTCGACCACATGGCCGCCAGCGACACCATCGGCGTGCTCAAGCTCTCCGACACCGCCCGTATCGTCATGTGCCTGGCCATCCTCGGCGCGATCGCCGGGTTCCTGCCCTACAACTTCAACCCGGCCACCATCTTCATGGGCGACGCGGGTTCGCTGCTGCTGGGTTATCTGTCGATGACCACCATCCTGCTTTTCGCCGACACCGAGGTCGCGGCGCTCAAGATCGTTACCGCCTGCCTGATTGTTTTTGCCCTGCCGATCACCGACACCTCGCTGGCGATGATCCGCCGCAAGATCCGCGGCCAGTCGATGTTCGCGCCGGATGCTCAGCACCTCCACCACCTGCTGCGTAAGCGCGGCTTGTCGGTGAAGAAAGCCGTGCTGGTGATGTACCTGATGGCGATCACCTTCGCGGTGCTGGGGGTGTCGATGATCGCGCTGGACCTGCGCTGGCGAAACGTGATGGTCGTCTTCGTGGTGCTCTACGGCTTCATCATGGTCACCGCGTTCAAGGTCGGCCAGCAGCAGTTGATCCGCGAGAAGCTGGCCGAGCAGGGCCTGCTGACCCCGGCCCCCGCCCCGCGGGAAAGCACCGCCCCGGCCCAGCCCAATCCCGACGAACCCCCCGTCGAAGCCCCGCTCCCCGGCGAAGACCACGGCCGCACTACCGGCGAAGCGTCGCAGGCGTCATAAGCGCTTGGAGGAATCCCGCCCTTCGCTGCCGCTCAGGACGGGCGTTAGGCGCGGTCCACATGCACTTAACGCCCGCCCCTGAGCGGCAGCAAAGGGCGGGATACGCAAGCGCGTGCGTTACAAGCCGAACCCCTCATCGTCCGTCATCTGAAAATGCCAGACCCACGCCCCGGTTTTCCGCGCGTGGGACAGGATGTAGTTGAAGGTGTTGATCTGATGCTCCCGGTCCCGCATCGGCTGGGGGTCGCAGTCTTCCGACCAGATGCGGCCGGGCAGGACGTCGCGCACGGCGTGGGACGCGGCCTGCTTCCAGAGACCAACGATCCCCTTGATCGCCTCGCGGTCCGGCGGCAACTCCACCAGCAGATGGGCGTGAAATTCATCGACGCTGACGGCCAGCAGACGATGGCCCTGGCGGCGGACTTTCTCGATGAGTTTGCCGCCGATGATCGGCCACAGCCGCTTGTGCAACCGCACCGGCGGGCCGAAGCGTTGCTCGTGACGATACAGCCCCGCGTGTTCGCCTTCTGGCGGTGGTGATTTATAGTCGCCGGAAGAGTGGATGCGGTGGTCTTTGGCGCGGAACCCTCGGCGGTCACCATGCAGCCAGGAGCGGTGGGTGTTCAGAACGATCTGATACCACTGCTTCCCCGGGGTGGGCATGGGAGGGTTCCTTGATGGTGCGGTGAAGATGATAACGCGCGGAAGAGATCCCGCCCTTCGCTGCCGCTCAGGGGCGGGCGTTGGGGCTGGGCAATGGTGTGTAAAACGCCCGTCCTGAGCGGCAGCGAAGGGCGGGATCCTTCGGGTTCAATCCCACGCTTGCAGCCCCGGGGTCCACTGTTACAATACGGCGAAGAAGGTGTCAGGACCTTCATCGTGGTGGGTTTGCGCCGGACCGGTCGATCAGGATGATCCTTCGCATCGGTTTCGCGGCCAGGCAGGCCCAGGATTGACTTCACCACCGAGACGGCCACGCCGGTCACCTAGTCCGACCGGTTTCCTTGTGTCGCCGCTGACCTGACCCGGACGCCCGACGGATCGGACGCCCGCTCTTGTCATCGGCTGTGGCCCATATCGGCGACCCGCGTCGCCGCACGCGGATCGAGACAGAATCCCCGAAATCGAGGGGCTCGAAACCCAAGAGCAAGCCCCTCACAGGAGTCGCGTTCATGGCCTCGCTTGTTAAAGACCTCGTTGAAGCCGGCATCCACTTCGGCTCCCGCGCCACCGCGTGGAACCCGAAGATGGCCCCCTACATCTATGGCAAACGCCAGAAGATGCACGTCATCGACGTGAAGGAAACCGTCAAGGGCCTGCTGCTGGCCCGCAAATTCGTCACCAAAACCGTGGCCTCCGGCAAGGACGTGCTGTTCGTCGGCACCAAACGCCAGGCCCGGGCCATCATCGAGAAGAACGTCGGCGAGCAGAAGATGCCCTACGTCACCGAGCGCTGGCTCGGCGGCACGCTGACCAACTTCGCCACCATCCGCCAGCGTCTCAAGCGCCTCGAAGAGCTCGAAGCGATCGAAGAATCCGGGCAGATCGACAACTACTCCAAGAAGATGGAGTCTCAGCTCCGCCGCGAGAAGAACAAGATCCTGCGCAACCTCGCCGGCATCCGCGACATGACCAAGCTGCCCGGGGCGATGGTCGTGATCGACGTGAACCACGAGATGAACGCGCTCAAGGAAGCCCGCAAGCTGGGCATCCCGACGGTGTGCCTGATCGACACCGACAGCGACCCGGACTACGCGGACATCCCGATCCCCGGCAACGACGACGCGATGCGTTCGATCGAGGTGGTGATCCAGAGCCTGTGCGCGGCCGTGGCCGAGGGCAAGCAGAGCCGGGCCATCACCGCCGCGAGCAAGGGCGAGTCGGCCGAGGGCGGGCAGTCGCAGCGTCGCCGCAGCCGCCGGGCCCAGTTCCGTGCGACCGATGAGGCATCCGCCGCGGGCGAAGGTGAGGGCGAAGCGTCGGCCCCGGCAGGCGAAGGTGCCGACGCCCCCGCCGAGCACGCCGCCGCCAGCTCGGCGCAGGCATAAGCCCGCACCGCCCGCCAACCTCCCGCTCACACGGGCGGGTTACCATCCCGTTATCTAGCAACCGCAACCTTCCGACCACGGAGAGACCCCCATGGCGACAATCACCGCCAAGGACGTAATGCAGCTTCGCAAGGCCACGGGCCTGGGCATGATGGAGGCCAAGAAGGCCCTGGAAGAAACCGACGGCGACCTCGAAGCCGCCAAGGACCTGCTGCGCCAGAAGGGCCTGGCCCGCATGGACAGCCGCAGCGACCGCGAGTCGTCCGAGGGCAAGGTCGCCGTGGCCGTGGCCGATGACGGCCGCAAGGGCGCGATCGTCGTGGTCAACACCGAGACCGACTTCACCGCGAACAACGAAGACTTCGGCAAGATGATGGCCGCCGTCGCCAAGGCCGCGCTCGATCAGCAGCCCGGCGAGGTGCAGAAGACCGACGCCATCCAGTCACTGATCGACGACGTCCGCGTGACCACCAAGGAAAACGCCCAGTTCGCCGAGGGCAAGGTCTTCGGCGGCCCCGACAGCAAGATCGGCTCCTACGTCCACCACACCGGGAAGATCGGCGTGCTGATCGAGGTCGCGGGCGAGGTGCACGACGAGCTGCTCAAGCAGGTCTGCATGCACATCTCCGCCGCCAACCCGATCGCGCTGTCCGAAGATGACGTGCCCGCCGAGCTGGTCGCCAAGGAGCGCGAGATCGCCAAGGTCCAGGCGCTCGAATCCGGCAAGCCGGAGAACATCGCCGAGAAGATGGTCGAAGGCAAGGTCCGCAAGTACTACGACGAGGTCGTGCTGCTGCGGCAGAACTTCGTGCTCGACGAGAAGAAGCAGATCAAGGACGTGCTGCCCAAGGGCGCGACGATCAAAGCCTTCGCCCGCTATCAGGTCGGTGCCTGAGTCAGGTCCTTTCCCGTACAAGCCCGCTCATGCGTAGCGCAGCGAAGCTTGGGCGGGATAAAATACAATAAACCCTTAAGCGTCGCCCCTCAACCCGGCGACGCTTTTTTCATGCCCCCTCCGCCCGCGCCAGCACCACGCCGAACGGCACCCGGTCCAGCGCACCAAACAGCTCGTGCTTCGTCAGCCTCGCCTTGACCAGCGCCGGCGACGAGACCCCGCACAGCAGCCGCGCCAGCGACCGCGGGTGGACCAGCGCCTCGCGCTGCTCGCGCCGCAGCGCCTCGGCCTTGCGCCAGGTGTCCTCATCGATCGACACGTTCCCGCGTGGCGGCATCCGCGCCGGCCGTTGCCCATCCAGGCACCACGAGCAATGGCCGCAGGGCTCACGCCGCTCGCCGAAGTGGGCGCTGAGCGCCGCGACCTGGCAGCCGTCGTGCTCGACCAGATCGACCACCTGCCGCAGCCGGGCCAGCTCGTTGGCCTCGTGGCGCAGGGCGCGGTCGTGCAGCTTCTTCGCCAGCGCCGGCAGGTCGTCCGGCCGCTTGAGCATGCGGAACCGATGCCGCACGCCCGCCGCCCTCACCTCCATCATGCCGCGCTCGCCCAGGTAATCCAGCGCCGCGATGATCCGCTCGCGCGGCTGGCTCAGATCATCCGCGGCCCGGTCCACGTCCAGATCAAACCACGTCTTCGCCTTGCGCGCCTGTTTGAGCACCGCGGCCAGAAACGCCCGGCGGTCGCCCTCGAACTGGCCGAGAATCTGCTTCGACGACATCAGCGGCTGGAACTTGTAGCTGGCGTAGAACGGCGTGCCGCCCTCCAGATAACCGAGCAGCTCCAGGTAGGTCAGCAGCGTCCGCGCTACCAACTCGCGCAGGTCGTGGGCCCGCGACAAATCAGAGATGCTCACATCAAACGCCTCGTCCTGCGCGAACACATCGGCGACGAAGCCGCTCACCGCTTCGGCCGTCGGCGTGTCGCCGTAGATGAAGTTCTCCAGCGTGTTCAGGTCGTCGGGGCAGGCGAAGACCTCGCACAGCGCGGGCTTCCCGTCGCGTCCGGCCCGGCCGATCTCCTGCGCGTAGTTCTCCAGGCTCTTGGGCAGGTTGTTGTGGTACACGTAGCGGATGTCCGCCTTATCGATGCCCATGCCGAATGCGATCGTCGCCACCACGATCCCATCCCCGCTGCCCAGGAACCACTCCTGCACGTCGCTGCGCTGCTCGGGCTTCATGCCCGCGTGGTAAGCCCGGGCCGCATGGCCCGCTTCGGTCAGACGCTCGGCGACCTTCTCTGCGGTGCGTTGCAGCGTGACGTACACGATCGTCGGTCCCGGCGGGTTCTGCTTGAACCGATCGATCAGCCACGCCGAACGCTCCCGCCGCGTGCAGGGCGTCAGCCGCAGCGTCAGGTTCGGCCGATAGAACGCCGTGCGCACCGCACAGGACGGATCGATCTCAAATACCCGGCAGATGTCGTCGAGCACCTTCGGCGTCGCCGTGGCGGTCAGGGCGAGCACGCGTTTGGCCCGCGCGGCCTTCGCGTACCCGGCGAGCTTGAGGTAGTCCGGCCGAAAGTTGTGCCCCCACTCGGAGATGCAGTGCGCCTCGTCCACCGCGAACAGCGCCACGTCGAGCTGATCGAGCACCTGCCGGAAGCGTTCGTTGTTGAACCGCTCGGGCGCGACGTAGAGCAGGCGCAGGTCGCCGGAGCGGACGCGGTCCATCGCCGCGCGGTAGCCCTCGGCGTCGAGGGTCGAGTCCAGCCGTTGAGCCGCGATGCCGCGGGCGGCCAGGGCGTCGATCTGGTCCTTCATCAGCGCGATCAGCGGCGAGACGACCAGGGTGATCCCCTCGAACGCGAGGGCGGGCAACTGGTAACACAACGACTTGCCCCCGCCGGTGGGGAACACGGCCGCGGCCGATCGGCCGGCCAGCAGGTGCTCGACCACCGCGCGCTGGCCGGGTTTGAAGGTGTCGTAGCCGAAGTGCTCGGCCAGAAGGGCGGCGGGGTCGGTCGGCATCGTGGTCCCCCGAGGGTCACGGGATGAGTCTCGCCAGGTCGTTTCGGTATGTTTTAGTGTAGCGTGCCCCGCGGCGGGTCGCGTGAGGTATAATCCGTGGCTCGACTTTCGCCCGCTGATGACCACCCTGATGACCCCCCACACCGCCCACTCTTCCACGACCGCCGTGCCCCCCAATGCGCCCGCGTCGCCCGTGCCCACGGTCAGGGCGGTGTGGATCAACGGCGAGCTGGTCCCGCCCGCCGAGGCGACGGTCAGCGTGTTCGATCACGGGCTGCTCTACGGCGACGGTGTCTTCGAGGGCATCCGCATGTACGGCGGACGCATCCTCAAGTGCAAGACCCACCTCGATCGGTTGTACGCCTCGGCCAAGGCCGTGCGGCTTACCGTGCCCTACAGCCGCGAGGAGCTGACCCGGGCGATCTACGCCACCTGTGAGGCAAACCAGCGGCAGGACGCCTACATCCGCCTGTGCATCACGCGCGGGGCGGGCACGCTCGGGCTCAACCCGTTTAATTGTCATCAGCCCACGGTGTTCATCATCGCCGCGTCGATCCAGCTCTACCCGCCGGCGCTCTACGAGAAGGGCATGGCGGTGATCATCGCGAAGACGATCCGCAACGACCCGCGCGCTCTCTCGCCCGCGATCAAGAGCATGAACTACCTCAACAACATCCAGGCGAAGATCGAAGCGATCGACGCCGGGGTGCTCGAGGCGATCATGCTTAACTGGGAGGGGCACATCTGCGAGTGTACGGGCGACAACATCTTTTTCGTGAATGATGGCCGCCTGCTGCGCCCGCCGCTGAGCGCCGGCATCCTGGAGGGCGTGACGATGCGGATCGTGCAGGAGCTGGCCGCCGAGCAGGGCCTCAGCGTCTGCGAGCAAACGATCACGCGCGATGACGTGTTCGCGGCCGACGAAATCTTCCTCACCGGAACCGCCGCCGAGGTCATCCCCGTGACGAAAGTCGATGACCATACCGTCGGCGACGGCACACCCGGTCCGGTCACCCGCAAGCTGATCAAGGCCTTCCGCGCGATGATCGCCGACGGCGTGCTCGAGGATTGATCGCGGATGTTCGATGTGCGATGTTCGATCGCCCCCGGCTCGGGCATCGTGGGACCGCAGTGTGGTTTGGCACATGTCTGACATCGACCATCGCCCATCGCCCACCGATCACCCCTATCTCACCGCCGATCTCCCCGGCGTCGGTGGGGTCATCAAGCAGCGTAACGAAGACTTCCTCGTCGAGGAGCAGCCGCTCTACGAGCCCGGCGGGCAGGGCGAGCACCTGTATCTGTTCGTCGAGAAGAGCGGCCTCACGACCGAGGAGCTGATCCGCGCGGTGGCCAGGGCCTTCCGCGTCAGCCGGCGGTCGGTCGGCTACGCGGGCCTCAAAGACAAGCACGCCATCACCCGCCAGCACCTCTCGATCCACCTGCCCGGCGGCGAAGACGATGATGCAAGGCTCGCGGCCAATCTCGAACACCACCCGAAGATCAAGCTGCTGTGGGCGACGCGTCACGCCAACAAGCTCCGCCGCGGCCACCTCGCGGGCAACCGCTTCGTCATCCGCATCCGCGAGGTGTCGCCGACGGGGGTGATCCACGCCAAGCGCGTGCTTGATGAACTGACCCGGCGTGGCGTGCCGAACTACATCGGTGCGCAGCGCTTCGGCTACCGCAACAACTCGCATGAGCTGGGGCGTTTTTTCCTGCTCGGTCG
Source organism: uncultured Phycisphaeraceae bacterium (assembly GCA_964614575.1). Lineage (GTDB taxonomy): Bacteria > Planctomycetota > Phycisphaerae > Phycisphaerales > Phycisphaeraceae > JBGTLW01. Next base: position 59,748 of record CAZTLX010000004.1, read on the forward strand.
CTATGGGGACGTGCTCGCGGAGTTGCTCGGCCGGGCGGTTGACCATGAGACGCCGGTGCTGATCGAGGCGCGCCAGCGTTACCGCGCGGGCGACCTGGCCGGAGCGCTGGAGCTTTGGCCCAAGTCCCTGCGGCACGACCGCCAGGCGCTCGATGCGCTGCGTCGCGGCAAGCCGCCGCGTGAAGCGGTGCTGGCGATCGACCGCCGACAGATCGAGTTCCTCACCAGCGCGTTCCAGAGCGCCGTGTTCAACGACGTGCTGGCGACGCGGCTGAGGGAGGGCACGTTTGATCGTTTGCTGCCGGGTGATCTGGCGTTCAAGCACGAGAACCGCGCGTGCTTCGCGGTGGATGAGGCGACCGCCGAGCTGGAGAACGCGGCCGGCGGGCGCATCGCATGCTTCGTGGTCTCACCCTCGGGGCCGATGTGGGGGCCGGATATGACGCGGGCCGGCGGGGCGGTCGATGCGCTGGAACTCGCGGCGTTGGAGGCTTACGGCATCGGCCTCGAACAGTTGGCGGGGCAGGACCGCATCGCAGCGGCCGGGGCGCGCCGGCCGTTGCGCATCCCCGTCAAAGATGCCGACCTCTCCGGCGGGGTCGATGAGCACGGCCCGTACATCCGCGTCGCGTTCGAGCTGCCCCGCGGCAGCTTCGCTACGACGGTGCTGGACGAGATCATGAAAACCAAGTCCTCGGAGGAGGACACCCCGGCCGAGCCCTGACCGCAGCGAAGGGCCGGATCGTGCGGGGTGACAAAACCGGCCCAGCGCAGCCAGCAGGGCTCGGCTTTCGGCTTTTGGCTGACCCCTTTTGGCTCACGTGTACATGCTTTTGACGTAGCCCGGATGCGCTGGCATGATACATGGCTCGGCCGACCCGGCCGTACGATCCCCCGCCCACGCCCCCCGCCCGCGAGAACACCCGTGAAAGCCTCGGAACTCAAGCCCGGTCGTGCCGTCGAAATCGATGGCAACCTCTTCGTCGTCGTCAAGGTCGATCATGTCAAGCCCGGCAAGGGCGGCGCGTTTGCCGCGACCAAGCTCAAGAACGTCAAGACCGGCCAGAACGTCGAGAAACGCTTCCGCTCTACCGAAGACGTCGCCGGCGTGACGCTCGACAAGCGCGAGATGGAATACCTCTACTCCGAAGCCAGCGGCGCGGTCTTCATGGACATCGAGTCCTATGAGCAGATGACCATCGGTGAAGACCTGCTCGGCGACGCGCTGCTCTACATCAAGCCCAACACCAATGTCGTCGGCCTCTACCACCACGGCAACCCGATCAGCATCGAGTTGCCCAGCACCGTTGATCTGGTGGTCAAAGACACCACGCCGCAGGTCAAGGGCGCGACCGCGACCAACCAGCTCAAGGAGGCCGAACTCGAGACCGGCCTCAAGACCCGTGTGCCGCCGTTCATCGAGACCGGCGAGCTGATCCGCATCAGCACCGACACCGGCGAATACCTCTCGCGGGTGTAACTCACCACACCGCGGGGCCACCCCTCCTCGGGAAGCACGTCCGTGAAGTCCACCGATCTCAAGACCGGCATGGCCGTCCGCATCGACGGCCAACTGTTCATCATCACCTTCTTCCAGCACGTCACGCCCGGCAACCTCCGCGCGTTCGTGCAGGTCAAGCTCAAGAACATCGCCACCGGCCAGACCATCGAGAAACGCCTGCGCTCCGGCGAAGACATCGAACGCATCGACCTGGACCGACGCGAGATCGAGTACCTCTACTCCGACGGCTCCGGGGCCGTATTCATGGACAACGATTCCTACGAGCAATTCAACATCGCCGGGGATGTGCTCGGTGACGCGCTGCTCTATGTCAAGCCTAACGGCACGCTGACCGCGCTGATGCACGAGGAGAACGTGGTCAGCGTCGAGCTGCCCGGCTCGGTGGTGCTGCGGGTCGTCGATACCCCGCCGGGCATCAAGGGCGCGACCGCGACCAATCAGCTCAAGGAAGCGGAACTGGAGACGGGCTTAAAGACCCGCGTCCCGCCGTTCATCACCAATGATGAGCTGATCCGCGTGAATACCGACACCGGCGAATACCTCGGCCGCGCGAGCGAGTAGGGTCAGTCGCGTCGCATCGGTCAGGCGTCAGTGCCTTGCGCGCTTGGCGTGAGATCCGGTCGCGTCGGTTAAACTGGGACGACGATGCTCGGTTTCTGGAGCCACGCCATGACACGTATTCGCTTAACGCTCTGCCTGCTCCTGACCACGCTGGCCGGTGTCGGCTGCGATTCAGCCAGTTCGGTCCACCCGGTCGGCACGCCGCCCGTCGGTGAGGTGGCCGCGCAGGTCGATGGGGTGTGGGTGGTCGACGGCGATGAACCGCGGCCACCGATTCACCTGCGGTACCTCGGTGATGGCAAGCTCGTGGCCGCGGGCATCAGTTGGGACGACGGAGCGCAGGAGTTCAAGCTCGATTCGTTTAACGGCCGGCTGCTTGAAGACGACGGTGTGCTGTTCATCAACTTCCGCCCGATCGATATCAAGCCGAAGGACCAGCCGGCCGAGGAAGATCAGCGCTACTTCTTCATCCGGCTGGTGGTGCGGGAGGATGGCAGCATGCAGGTTGCGGCACCCCGCGTGACGGCGTTCGCGGCCGCGGTGGAGAGCGGCGCTCTTGACGGCAGCGTCGTGCGGAAGAACAACACCACCGAGGTGGTGATCACCTCCGCCCCCCAGGCACTCAACGCCTTCATCGACCCGGACAAAGCCGACCAGCAGTTCGAACTCGATAAAGCCACCGTGCTCAAGCGGATCGCTCGGCCCGAGGATGCGGTTTCTCCATGACCGACGCCGCCACCCCGCGCCTCTACGACGACCTCGCCTGGCTCTGGCCGCTGCTCTCGCCGCCGGAGCATTATGCGCCGGAAGCGGAGGTGTTGCGGGAGCTGATCGCGCAGCACTTTCGCTCGCGTCATCAGGTGGGGCGTTTGTCGCTGCTCGAACTAGGCGCAGGCGGCGGGCATACGCTTGTGCATCTGGCGGATGATTTCGATTGCGTGGCGGTCGATCTGTCCGAGGCGATGCTGGCCAACTGCCGGGCGCTGGTGCCGGGGGCACAGACGATCGTGGGGGACATGCGGACGCTGCGGCTGGGGCGGACGTTCGACGTCGTGCTGGTGCATGA
>CAZTLX010000005.1:0-8084 GCA_964614575.1 uncultured Phycisphaeraceae bacterium
GGCGATCAGCGCGTTGACCACGCGCGGCACGTTGCCGCCGGCGAGGTAGTGCGTCTCGAGCATGTTCGAGCTGATGTTGAGCCCGGCTTTGACCGAGGTGATGCGGGCGTTGACGATCGTCTCGGGGCGCACCTTACGGAAGCGCATGCCCACGATCTGGAAGAAACCGACGCTCGCGCCCGAGAGCGTGGCCTGGAACCACAGGCCGAAGTACTTGAACACGAAGAAAAGCAGGAACAGGACGATCAGCGCGACGACCACGACGCCGATGGTCAGCGCGACCGCGAGCGGTTCGAGGGCGAGGGTGGGCAGCAGGAGGGCGATGGCAGGCATGACGGGGTTCCCCTGTCGAAGCGGATCAAGGACACGAAGGGCGCGACGTACGTCGTATCGCCGGTCTCATGATACCGCGGGGCCGCCGCGGTGCCACGCGCAGGTCTGACGGTGGCCAAACCGTATAATCGCCATCCCTGCCCCGCCCGCGTCGCGGCGCGGTCCTCAAGTTTGTGAAGGAGACAGCCTTGCGTGCGATTATCACCGGCCAGGTCGGCATGGACAAGAAGGCGTACCTCAACGCCGTGACCCGCCTCGCGGCCGAGCGCGGCCACACCCTCCACACCTACCACGTCGGCGACATGATGTACGACGAGGCCAAGGACGTCCGCCCCGGCAAGATCCTCGACCTCCAGCTCTCCCGCCTCAACGCCCTGCGCCGCTCGGCCTTCAAGGACATCATCCGCGAGGCGGACGGCCAGGAACACGTCATCGTCAACACCCACGCCACCTTCCGCTGGCGGCACGGCCTGTTCGCCGCGTTCGATTTCGATCAGATGCAGGCCCTGGCCCCCGACTGCCTCATCTGCCTGCTGGACAACATCGAGGTCGTCCACGCCCGCCTCCACCGCGAGCACATCATCGACGCCACGCTCAAGGACCTCATGGTCTGGCGCGAGGAAGAGATCATGGCGACCGAACTGCTGGCCCAGGCGCTGGGCGTGGCCAACCGGTTCTACGTCCTCTCCCGCGGCCGGCACATCGACACCGTCGAGACGTGCTATCGGCTGATCTGTCGGCCGGACATGCGCACGGTCTACCCCTCGTTCCCGATGACGCACGTGGTCGGACTGCCCGACACCCTGGCGGAGATCGACGCGTTCCGCGCCGAGCTGGCCAAGCACTTTATCGCCTTCGATCCGGGCGATGTCGATGAGAAGCTGCTGCTTGATGCCGCGATCGCCGCGGCCAAGGAGGGCAAGGATTTTGTGGAGATGGATGCCGGGAGTTTTACCGGCGGCCGCGAAAAGCTGCCGGTGCCGGTCAAGCAGGTGCTCGATATCGCGGGGGATGTGGACGGGCAGATCTACGCCCGCGACTTCAAGATGGTCCGACAAAGCGACATGATCGTCTCCCTGGTGCCGGAGCTGCCCGGCTCGGGTTCCGGGGGCGGCATGCCGGGCCTCTCCAGCGGCGTGGAGCGCGAGCTGCACCACGCGTTCGAGCACGGCCGGGAGGTGTACGTCGTCTGGAAGCCGAAGAAAAACCCCTCGCCCTTCATCACCGAGACCGCGACGAAGGTGTTCAAGTCCACCGAAGAAGCGCTGCGGTATTTCGAGGACGCGGGGATGTTCGCTCAGAACAACCTCTTCGGCCACTGACCCCCGGAAGCTCCCCGGAAGCTCTCCGGAAGCTCCCCGCAAGTCCCCGTAAGTTCCCCGCAAGTCCCCCGGAAGTTCCCCGCATGTTCTCCGCAAGTCCGCTTGCGGCTTAGCGCGGCTCTTTCGTCGTTGGCACACCTGAAGTGAGATGGCGGCGAGACGGTCGCGCGAAGCCGCGAGCGGAGGTGCCGGGGGCGGCGTGGTTCAGATCCCTTCCGGGGCGGGTGGGGGCAGGACGATGTCATCGGGCTTCGCGCACACGCCGCGGTAGAAGACCAGGCGGCGGAGGGTCGGGGGCGTGTCGCCGGTTTCCGGATAGGTCGCTTCGATGTAGTTGACCTCGATGCGGTCGATGCGCTGGGCCTCATCGTGCGACGCGTTCCACCAGTGGCAAAGCGCCGGGCCCAGCGACCGGTGATACCGCTGGTAGCCGTCGCGCGTCAGCAGCGCGAAGTGCTTGCGCCAGCGGTGATTCGGGAACATCGCGCTGATGCGGTCGGGGCGGTCGGCCTGTGTGGGATCAAAGGGCTGGTTGGCGAGCAGGTCGGTTGCGCGGCCGTCCTCCGTCGTGCCGACGATCACGTACCACCCGCCCCTGAGGCTCGGCCGACCGAACATGTTCCACCGCTGATCCAGCCGCAGCGCGTGTTGCAGGCTCGGCAGCACGCCGGTCTGCGGCAGGCGCATCGTCGGCCGCAGGATGTCGGCGACGTTCCACCACACCATCATCGCAAAGAGCCCCGCGACCACCGCCTGCCCCGCCCACCCGTGCCAGGGCTTGAGCGCACCGCCGCGCTGGGCTTCGCGCGGCTTGCTTAAACGATCCCACACCATGCCCGGCACAAACAACACCCACACCACCGCGCACGCGTAAGGAAACAGCCCCGCGGTCAGCGACAGCTCGATGCCCAGGTGGAAACCGAGGAACAGCACGATCAACCCGAGACGGATGCGGGCGGTGAAGATCGGCACGAACGCGAGCAGCGGCCCGACGACCTCGAACCAGGGCACCGCCCGGGTCATCAACGAGACCAGCCCCGCCTGATCGCGCAGCCACAGGCCCAACGGGCGGACGTACAGGTCGTTGTGCAACACGCGGCGCAGCGCCACCCCCTCGTGCCACAGCTCGTTCCACTTGAACAGGCCGGTGACGACGTACATCAGCGCGACCTGCAGCAGGATCGCCGCGGTGGCGACGGAAAGGACATTGACCGGCAGGGGCACAGCCGTGGGCGCGCTCAGGCGTCGGGCATCCAGCGACCAGCATCGGCCCAGCGGCAGGAAGATCGCCCACAGCAGCAGCGCGGCGACCAACTCATCCGCCGCGTTGTTGACCAGCGGGTTGCGGTGTTGCAGCGAGACGGTGAGCACCCAGCAGACGACCGTCGCCAGACGCGTGCGGTAGCCGAGGGTCAGCGCGACCGCCGCGGCCGCGGCAAGGATGAACATCACCGCCTGCGATGCCGTGCCGCCTGCCAGCAGGTGAAACGACCAGCGCCCGGTTTGCCGCCACGTCTCGATCAGCAGCGTCCGCGGCATGACGCCATCGTCGGTGTAATGCATCCCCATCGACGACGCCCGGATCGCCAGGTCCCACAGCAACAGCACGCCGAGCCCGACGCGGAACACCGCGAGCGAGCGGGCGTCGATGCCGAAGAGGCGATCGGCGAGGTTGTGGAAGCAGGGGTGATTCACGGGAAGATCAGATTACCGTGATTCCCGTTTAGCGGGCGGCACGAAGTGCCCCGGCTGAAAAGACCGAAACCCGAAATCCGAAAAAATGTTGAACATCGAAATGAAGGCGGTAGGTTCGATATTTCCTGCCTTCGTGATTCTTTCGGATTTGGTCATTCGATCTTCGGGTTTCACTGAGGGGCACTCCGTGCCACCCGCTATACAAAGTTGGTCACACCAACCGCGCCAACTCATGCAGCAGGTGGGCGTTGGTGCGGCGGCCGAGGTGGTAGCGTGAGAGGGCGAAGTGTTCGTCCGGCGAGTGGATGTTGTCGGACTCGCGGCCGAAGCCGACGAATAGGGTGTCCAGGCCCAGCGTGGTCTTGAAGTCGGCGGAGATGGGGATGGTCGCGCCTTCACGGATGAGCGCTGCGGGTCGGCCGGCGGCGGCTTCGATCGCGCGGGCGGCGGCTTTAACGTAAGGCGACTCGAGCGGCGCGGCGACGGGCCACGCCTCGCCGTGGTTCGTGATCTGCCACCGGCAGCCGCCGACCTCCTGCTGTTCCAGCCAGTCGGTGAACTGTTTGGCGACCTTCCGCGGGTCCATGCTCGCGGGGATGCGGAAGCTGACCTTCGCCCCGGCGAAGCTGGGGATGACGGTCTTGGCGCCCTCGCCCATGTACCCGCCGTAGAGCCCGTTGACATCGCAGCTCGGGCGGGCCCAGCGGCGGGCCAGCGTGTCGAAGCCCGCCTCGCCGAAGGGCGTCGCGCCGACGCCATCGAGGAACGCGTGTTCATCAAACCCGAGCTTGTTCCACTGCGCTTGTTCGGCTTCGGTGATGGGATCGACCTCGTCGTAGAAGCCGGGGATGGTGATGTGGTTTTGCTCGTCGAACAGGCGGCCAAGCACACGGGCGAGGGTGGTGGCGGGGTTGGCGAGCGTGCCGCCGAACATGCCCGAGTGCAGGTCGCGGGACGGGCCGTGGAGCTTGAGGTCGAAATAAACCAGGCCGCGCAGGGCGTAGGTGATCGCGGGCGTCGCTTGTCCGCCGGCTTCCCACAAACCGGTATCGCAGACCAGCGCGAAGTCGGCTTTCAGGAGTTCTTTATGTTCTTTGAGGAACGGCGGTAGGTTGATCGAGCCCATCTCCTCCTCGCCCTCGATGAGGAAGGTGATGGGCACGGGCAGCTTGCCGTGGGCCGCGACCCACGCCCGGCAGGCTTCGAGGAAGCACATGGTCTGGCCCTTGTCGTCGAGCGCGCCGCGGGCGTAGATCGCCTCGCCTTCCTCGGCGTGTGCCGCGGGGCGGAGCGTCGGCTCAAAGGGCGGGGTGGTCCACTTCTCGACCGGGTCGGCCGGTTGCACGTCGTAGTGGCCATAGAACAGCACGCGGGGTTGTTTCGGGTGCAGGACCTGCTCGTCGGTGGTTTTCGCGAACGCGACGGGGTGCCCGGCGGTCTCCATGATCGACGCTTCGAGGCCCAGCGAGGCGAGGCAGTCGCGCACCCACTCGGCGCCGCGGCGGGTCTGCTTCGCGTAAGCCGGGTCGGTGCTGATGCTGGGGATGCGCAGCAGCTCGATCAGCCGCCGGTTCGCGGCGTCGGTCTGGGCGTCGAGTTGTTGGAGTACGGCGTCGATCATGGGGAACTTTTCGGGGGAAGGGGTGTCCAAAATCAAGTGATGGGCTTACTTCTCAAGGTCCACCTCGATGCGGCCGGCTTCGATACGCACGGGGTAGGTGCGGACGGGCAGCTCGTCGTGGGGGAAATCGACGTTGCGGCCGGTGGCGATGTCGTAGCTGTAGCCGTGGAACGGGCAGGTGAGCACCCGGCCGCGCAGCTCGCCGTCTTCCAGCGGCAGGCCGGCGTGGGGGCAGATGTTCTGGATGGCGCGCAGCTCGCCGTCCTGATGGAACAGGAGCACGGGCTTGCCGGCCAATTGCGTGCAGAGACGCTGGCCCTCGGGCAGGTCGGCGGCGGGGCCGGCGTCGGTCCATTGCGGCATAGTGTAGGTCTCCGAACGTGGCGGTTGGCAGGCCCGGCATGATAACGGCCGACGCCGGGCGTAAGATGAAGACACGAGGTGATGATGCTTTCATGCACACAATGGTTCTTCGCCGGGACGTTGCTGCTCGCGGTGAGCACGGGGCCGGTCTTCGCTGAGGCGGAGCCGGAAGCGGAGCCGGTGCGGTCGCCACCGGGCGCGACCGAAGCGGTTACGACTCAGCAGGCGGCGCACACGCCGCCCATCGATGACGCCGCGGCCCTGGCGCAACTCGAAGCCGAGATCGATGAGATGCTGACGCCCGACGGGCTGGTCGCCCCGCCCCCGGAAGGTGGTCGCCGCGTCGGCGATGCGGGCACGGGCGAGGCCGCGACGCCGCCGCAGAAACGGCTGGAGCAGATCGCCTCGACCTCCAACACGATCGCCCGCAACAACCCCGACCAGCCGCGGGTGCAATACCAGGCGCAGCAGGTGGAGATGCGGGCGTACCACGCGCTGGCGCAGGACGCGGTGGTCAACGACCGCGCCGCCGAGGCGAGCTATCGGCTGACGCAGCTGCGTAACGCCGCGACCCAGACGCGCCAATCCGAGAACCGCTTCGCCGCGGCGACGGGTGACTTCTGGCTGCTGCTGGCGGACCTGATCGACATCAACCGCAACGTCGCCGCGCTGCCGCAGCGTCAGGCCAAAGCGACCGCGAAGCTCGAGGCGTATCTCACGGCCCACGAGGTGCAAGCCACGCCCGAGCCGATCACGACGCAGGTCAAAGCGGCGCTGATCCGCCTGCACCACCAGTCGGGGAACAACGCGCGGGCGTGTGAATTGTTGGCGGAATTGCGGGAGGAGCTGCCGGCCGACGATCCGCGGCGTCTGGCGCTGGCCGATGCCGCGGCGGTGTGTGAGTTGATCGGCGAAGCGGTGGCGATCGAGGTGACCACGCTGGCGGGGGAGCGTTGGACCAGCGCGTCGATCGAACAGCCGGTGCTGGTGCATTTTTACGCCGACTGGTCCCCGCAGAGCGTGGCGTTGTTTGAAGTGTTGGCGGCGCGGGGCGAGGCGTTGGCGCAGGCGAAGACCAGACGCCTGTCGATCAGCATCGGCCCGACGACGCGCAAGGCGGGCGATCAACCCTGGCCCGTGGCCGAGTCGTCGCTGGCGTTGGACGGGCCGGCGCAGCGGCTGGGCGTCAAAGGACTTCCGTGGCTGATCTTGCTCGACGGCGCGGGTCAAGTCGTGGCGGTGGGGCAGAGCGAGGCGGTGATCGATCGCGCCCTGGCTGCGCCGCAAGACGAGTTGGGGTCTGCTGCGACGAAACCGAACCCCGAACGTGCTGAATCGCCTTAGAGGCCGCAAACCAATCCGCACGTCGTCGGTACGATTGCCGGCGCGTAAGTTTTTTGTCTTAAACGACCTGAACCCCTTGTAATGTCGTGGCATTTGCGCAGGATGGGGTTGCGGAAGATTCGCTTCTCGAAGAGCAGACCCTCACCCCTCCCTCCCCCAAATCAGGAGCCTGCCGTGACACGGTTCGCACAAGCGCAAGACTCGGCCATGACCAAGCACACCAAGCTCAAAGCGTGGGTTGCGCAGATCGCGGAGCTGACCACGCCCGATGACGTCGTCTGGGCCGACGGCTCGCCGGAGGAATACCAGCGCATGCTCGACCTGATGGTCGAGAGCGGCACGGCACAGTGGATGTCGCCGGACAAAAAGCCCAACAGCATCCTCGTGCGATCGGACCCCGCCGACGTGGCTCGCGTGGAAGACCGCACCTTCATCTGCTCGCGGGACCCCGAAGACGCGGGACCGACGAACAACTGGAAAGACCCGCAGGAGATGAAGGGCATCCTCATGCCCCTTTTCCGCGGGTGTATGCGGGGGCGGACGATGTACGTGATCCCCTTTAGCATGGGGCCGGTCGGCTCGCCGATCGCGCACATCGGCGTGGAGCTGACCGACTCGGCCTACGTCGTGGCCAACATGCACATCATGACCCGCGTCGGGCGGAAGGTGCTCGATGTGCTCGGCGAGGACGGTGAGTTCGTGCCGTGCGTCCACAGCGTCGGCTCCCCGCTGGAGCCGGGCCAGCAGGACGTGCCCTGGCCCTGCAACGCGGATAACAAATACATCACCCACTTCCCCGAGACCAAAGAGGTCTGGAGCTTCGGCTCGGGCTACGGCGGCAACGCGCTGCTGGGCAAGAAGTGCTTCGCGCTGCGGATCGCCAGCGTCATGGCCCGCGAGCAGGGCTGGATGGCCGAGCACATGCTCATCCTCAAGCTCACCCCGCCGGAAGGGGAGGGCGGGGTCAAGCACCTCGCCGCGGCGTTCCCCTCGGCCTGCGGCAAGACCAACCTGGCCATGATGAACCCGACCCTGCCCGGCTGGAAGGTGCAGTGCGTCGGCGACGACATCGCGTGGATGAAGTTCCGCACCGATGAGCACGGCCGCAAACGCCTCTTCGCCATCAACCCCGAGGCCGGGTTCTTCGGCGTCGCGCCCGGCACCAACTACAAGTCCAACCCCAACGCCATGGAGTCGCTTAAAGAAAACGCGATCTTCACCAATGTCGCCCACACCGACGACGGCGACGTGTGGTGGGAAGATATCGACGGCCCCACCCCCAAGCACCTCACCGACTGGCACGGCCAGGACTGGACCCCCGGCAGCCGGAAGAAGGCGGCCCACCCCAACGCCCGCTTCACCGCCCCGGCGGCCCAATGCCCGGTCATCGCGCCCAACTGGGAGGA
>CAZTLX010000005.1:8094-17330 GCA_964614575.1 uncultured Phycisphaeraceae bacterium
ACCCCGCCGGCGTGCCGATCGACGCGATCCTTTTCGGTGGCCGCCGTGCCGCGACCCAGCCGCTCGTGCTCGAAGCCTTCGACTGGGAGCACGGCACGTTCCTGGGCTCGACGATGGCGTCGGAGATGACCGCCGCCGCCGCGGGCAACCTCGGCGAGCTGCGCTTCGACCCGATGGCCATGCTCCCGTTCTGCGGCTACCACATGGCCGACTACTGGCAACACTGGCTCAACGTCGGCGATGAGGGCGAAGCTTCCGGGGGCGGCGGGATGCCCCGGGTGTTTTACGTCAACTGGTTCCGCAAGGACCCGGCGGGCAAGTGGCTTTGGCCGGGCTTCGGCGAGAACAGCCGCGTGCTCAAGTGGGTATGTCAGCGGTGCGAAGGCAAGGCGGAGGGGGTCGCAAGCCCCATCGGCCTGCTGCCGAAGAAAGACGCGCTGGACCTCGCGGGTCTGGACATCCCCGAGGCCGACCTCGACGAACTGCTCAAGGTCGATCCGGCCGAGTGGTCGGCGATGCTCCCGCAGTACCGCGAGCACTACGCCCGCTTTGGCGACAAGCTGCCCGACCGCCTGGCCAAGCAGCTCGATGCGCTCGAGGCCAGACTCAAGGGCTGAACGCTGTTCTAACGTGAGTCCCCCGCAATCTCCGGCCACGCCGGGGGTTGTTTTTTCCCCAGTCGAACCCAGAGGTGGCGAGACGACGAAGGGCCGTATAACGTGACCGGGCGGGTGATCCGGCCCTTAACGGTGCTCAGGACGCGACGGAGGGGGATATTTGCGGGGCGCTTATCCGCGGCAAAATTCCGGGGGTAACCCCAGCAGGTTGGCCGACAATAATTTGGCGGCTGGAACGTTGTGACCTGCGAAGCGTCCAGAAAGGCGTCCAGGAAAGCGCCCAAGGATGGGCTGTTCAGGATGGACAAAGACGCGAGGCCTGTAACCCGGGGCGTCTATCGGCCGTAGTGGCCCCCGTGCCCCAAGCATTGAAGGATGTGTGAGATGAAAGCCGTGAGGGACCGAGGATTTACGCTGATTGAGCTGTTGCTGGTGATTTCGATTATCGCGGTCCTGATCGCGATGACGCTGCCGACGCTGGCCAACGCCCGCAAGGCGGCCCACGCCGTGCAGTGCGGCAGCAACGTGCGGCAGTTCATGACGGCGCTGAATATCTACGCGACGGACCACCCGACGCTGCCGTACACCAACTCCGAGGGCGGTGAAGCGATGTCCAACGCCGAACGCTGGGTCGGCGCGGGGTGGCTCTACCGCGGCCCGATCAATGAAGGCGGCGGTCTGGACTACGCGACCGAGCGCCGCGAGGAGGGTGCGTTGTGGGAGTATCTGCGTGTGGGTGATGTGTACCACTGTTCACTCGACGACGCGCTGAGTTACCCGATCGGGGATACGGGCTTCGGCACCCGCTACATGACCAGCTACGTCATGAACCGGGCGATGAACGGCTGGAACCAGACCCTGCCGCGCCACCCCGCCTGGGCGATCGACGCGTTCAAGAACCCTTCCAATGCCGTGGCCATGTGGGAGGGCGACGAAACCGAGACCCCGCCCCCCGGCTCAGGGGCGACTCCGACCGGCCACTGGAACGACGGCAACAACGACCCCGACAGCCAGGGCCCGTCCCTGCGCCACAACGAAGCGGGCAGCGTCGGCTTCCTCGATGGCCACGTGGAAGCCTGGTCCTGGTTGCGGCATTTCGACGTCGCGATTCGCACCGATGAGACCGTCCCCAACGCCTTGTTCTGCAACCCCGGCACGTCGCACGGCGGGATCCCCGACTGATTGATCGCGTCGATGCTCGACGGTTGCTCTCACCCGACAGCCCCGCGGCTCAAGTCCGCCTAACATACGAGGTCTTCCTTACCGAGGTCTTCGAGCATGCTCCAGCGGCCGGCGTTGATCTTCGCTCTTCTGCTCACGCCAGCCGCCACCGGTTCTTCCCTCGACGAGCTCCGCGACATCCAGACCCGCACGCAGGCGGTCATCGCCGACCACGCCGACGCCACCGTCTGCCTGCTCATCGGCGGGGCGACCGGCTCGGGCGTGATCGTCAGCGCCGATGGCCTGGTGCTCACCGCCGCCCACGTCTCGGGCCGGCCCGGCCGACCCGTCACGCTCATCTTCCCCGATGGCTCACGCGCCACCGGCAAGACGCTCGGCCACAACGTCCGCCAGGACGCGGGCATGGTGCAGCTCATCGACGAGGCACCTGAAGAAGGGTGGCCCTTCGTCGAGTTGGCCGAGGATGACACGCTGGTCGATCACGACTACGTCATCGCGATCGGGCACCCCGGCGGTTACGAGGCCCAGCGGCCGTTCGTCGCCCGGCTGGGGCGGGTCAAATCGCTGGGGTGGGGCGGCATCACCTCAAGCTGCACGCTGATCGGCGGCGACTCGGGCGGGCCGTTGTTCAACCTCGACGGCAAGCTCGTGGGCATCCACTCGCGCATCGGCCTGAGCACCGAGCAGAACGTCCACGTGCCCATCCGTGTCTTCCGCGAGGGCTGGGACCGCATGAAGGACAACGAGGTCTGGAACCAGTGGCGGTTGCCGGGCAACCCCGACGCGCCGTTCCTCGGTGTGGCGGGGCGCGACAGCCGCCGCGGCGTGCAGGTGCTCTCGGTCGTGCCCGGCTCCGCGGCCGAGCAGGCGGGCATCCAGATCAACGACGTGATCACCGCGATCGACGGCCGACCGATCGAGACCCAGGCCCAACTCATCGACCGCGTCGGCAAGCTCAAGGTCGGCCAGGCGATCGACATCGTCATCCTCCGCGACGACCGCCCGCAGACCCTCCGCGCCACCATCGAGAAAAGGAGCGACGCCGATGCGGAGTAACCGTCGCCCGCCGCTGCCGCCGCTTGCCGCTTCGCGCTATCTCCTCGCCGCCCTGCTCATCGCGGCCGGCGGCACCTTTTTCCCACCCGCCCACGCCGGCGTGGACAGCCGCCACCGCCCGGCGCGGCCGACCGCCAGCGGGGTGTGGTCCGCGTTCGCGCCCGCCACCGCCGAAGCACGGCAGAGCGTCTTCCGCCTGCGCGCGGGGCAGGACGTGGTGGCGCTGGTGACCGTGATCGATGCCGACGGCTACGCCCTGACCAAGGCCAGCGAGTTGCCGGCCCACGGCCGGCTGCAGGTCGAACTGGCCCGGGGAAAGTCGGCCGCGGCGCAGCTCATCGGCGTCGACAAGCCGGCCGATCTGGCGCTGCTGCGGATCGAAGGTCTGGAATTGCCCCCGCTCACCCTCGGGCCGCCGAACCCCGACCAGGCGCCCAATCGGGGCATCGCGCCCGGCACCTGGCTGGTGTCCGTCGGCCCGGGCCGCGCGCCGGTCGCGGCGGGCATCGTCAGCGTCGAGCCACTTGCCATCCCGCCGCGACGCGTGCTCATCGGCGTGGAGATCCGCCCCGACGACCGCGGCCCACGCGTCCGCAGCGTCATCCCCGGCATGGGTGCCGACAAGGCCGGCCTCAGGCGCGGCGACATCATCACCCACGTCGGCGGCAAGGCGATGGAGACCCGCGACGATGTCGTGGCGAGCCTCAAAGGTCTGTCGGCCGGTGACTTGATCGAAGTCAAGGTCCGCCGCGGCGACGAGGCCCTCTCCTTCACCATCGACCTCGCACCCCTGCCCGAGAGTCGCTTCGATCGTGCGGCCCACATGAACCGCATGGGCGGGGAACTGAGCGCCCGGGCCGACGGCTTCGAACGCGTCATCCAGCACGACACCGTCCTCGCCCCGCATGAGGTCGGCGGGCCGGTGGTCGATCTGGACGGCCGCGTGCTCGGGCTCAACATCGCCCGCGCCGGCCGCGTCGCCTCCTACGCCCTGCCCATCGACCTCTGCCTCGCCGCCGCCAAACGCATCCGCGAGCAGGCCGAGCCGCGGCACCAGCCGGTGTCTCACGAAGCCGAGGCTGCGCAGTAAAAAATCCACGCCGCAGAAAAACCGCAGCCGGCGAGCTACGCCTCGCCGGCTGCGGTCTGATACGGCGTGCGCGCCCGCGGATCAACGGCACACCGCCGCACGCCGTTGGTTGCAGTTGCACTGCGCGACCCACACGCGCTCATAGCAGCCGCGCTTGACGAGCACGCGGTAGCGTCGGCCGCACGCGTCGTAGCGGTAGGCGTATCGCGGGGGCGACCACACCTGTTTGTAGTAACCGCAACGCGCGTGATCGATGCCCCGGTGGTGCCCGCTTTCAGCGTGACGGTGCCCGCGTTCGTAGCGGTGCCCGCGGTCGCGATCGCCGAAGCGGATCGAGACGTTGAAACCTCGTTCGTGGTGCCGATCCACCTGCCGCTGGCCGTAGCTGATCTTGCCCTTCACGTCGCCCGCGGCGGCGGGGGTGGCGGTCCCGAGGCCGATCACGGCGGTCAGGCCGAGGGCGAGCATGGGGCCGGCGATCCGTGTCGCCACGCCGCTGATTCGAGGCCCTTGATTCGGGGGGGTTCGCATGGTGAGCTCCTTTCGTGTTCGAACCCAGATGGCGACGGCCCGTTGCCGCCGCTTCCGGTGAGCTGCGCAACCGACGCGGTTTGGGCCTCGCAGCCCTGCATCGACCGCTGTAAGTCTGTATCCGGGCTGGGGTTGTCGTGCGACACCGGCCCGGCTGCCCCGGCGGCGGAGCGGCGGGGGGTGTCCGGCCGTCGCGTAAAATTATTTACCGATAAATGCTTTCGTGGGAATGATTTAAACCGCTGGGGGGTGGTGTCTGCGGGCCGACAGGCAAAAAGCCGGTCCGTTCGCACGTTCTTTCGAGGCAACCCCTCCCAGCAAGGAACCCGACATGTTCACCCGCAAGACCAAACGAGCGACCTGGGCGAAGAAAATGCTGCTGGTGGCGGTCACGCTGCTGAGTTTCGCGGCGTTCTCCGGCTCCGCGTGGGCTGAGTCCGGCTGCCACGACCGCGGCCGCGCCCAAGGCGGGGGCGGCGGCACCACCACCATCGCCGCCCGCTGAACCTTCCCGACCCGACGCGACCTCTAACCACGCGTGCCGACTTGCGTCGGCACCACACCAACCCGCCCCATGCCCACCGCCACCCCCACCCCGCGAACCGCCCCCGGTCAAAAGGCCCGGCGCTACCGCACGGTGTTCGTGGATTGGTCGAAGCTGGGACCCTCCCTCTCGCAGCACGCGGCCAACGACACGCCGGCCTCCACGCCGCGGCCGATCATCACCACCGTCGATGACCAGCTCGACCCGGTACGCAAGAACGTGAAAGACGCCGCCAAGGCCGTGCTCACCTGGCTCGCGCACGCGGTGGACCACGGCGAAGCGCTGAACCTCGATGAGGTGATCGACGCGTGCCTCCGCCCCGGCCCCGACAGCACCCGCGTCAACTTCAACGCCCTCACCGATCAGATCAACGCCACGCTCGGCACCGATTTCACGGCGAAGCGCATCCGCACCGCGGTGCGCCACCTGCGCAAGGCCCGCCGACAGATCGTCAAGAACACCCCACGCGTCCGCAAGCCCTGCCCGCTCGACGCGTCCCTCGCGCTGCGCGACCGCATCGCCGAAGCGCAGGCCGACGACGCCGATGCGTCCCTCGACCTGGCGCTCGACATCCTCGCCGCGATCCGCGCCGCGGCCGGCCGCCTGATCGACCACGGCTTCGGCGAGGGCATCCCCGACGCGATCGACCCCCAGACCCTCGCCCACCGCTTCGCCGAGCTGCGCTTCGATGGCACGCCGCACGATGAATCGCGTGCCGTCCAGCGCCTGCTCCGCACGCTGCGCGACTGCGACGGCGACCCCGAGGCCGACATGCGGCTGGTGATCGACGGCACACGCGTCGTGACCGACTTAACGGGTGCCGATTCACTTCCGGGCGTGATGGCGCGGCTCAACGTGCTGGTCGCGGGGCGTTACCTGCTCGACTCGGCGACGTACGTGCAACGCCTGGTTGCCTTGGCCGATCGGGCCGAGCAACTGCATGACG
This sequence comes from uncultured Phycisphaeraceae bacterium, assembly GCA_964614575.1. Classification (GTDB taxonomy): domain Bacteria; phylum Planctomycetota; class Phycisphaerae; order Phycisphaerales; family Phycisphaeraceae; genus JBGTLW01. The sequence goes on from CAZTLX010000005.1 coordinate 14,061, forward strand.
ACGCCGCGACCAGGAAGCTGCTGCGTCGGGTGAAGGACCTGCCCGAAGACCGCCGCATCCCCTCGCCGCTGCGGGTCGCCAGCTACTGCCTCAACAACGCCGCGACGCACGTGTTTGATCGTCTTTTCGACGGCCGTTTGCGGGGCGATGCATTGCTCGGCCTCGCCCGCCGCTGCGTCGAGCGGATGCAGCAGCGCGACAGCGGGTTCCAACTGCTGCGCGTGACCCGGCTGATCGAAGCGGTCACCGTTGCCCAACTCACCCACGACGACGCCCCCGTCCGCAGCCTCATCACCGGCTGGGGCGAAGCGTTGACCCTCCGCGTGCTCGAAGACCTGGCGAAGTTCGACAACAACGCATGGATGGTCCGCGCCGCCGAGCACCACGCCACCGCCGCGCTGCCCGCCCTCCACCACCGCCTCATCCGCGCCGCCTGACCCCCCACGCCCGCAAGCCCGCTCATGCGCAGCGCAGCTTCGGTGGGATCAAACCAAAACATCATTTGCCACCGACCCCCCTTGGCCCGATCATGCGCCTCCCGCGTATTGCGTAACCCGAGGTAGCCATGATCAAATTCCGCTGCTCCAACTGTGGCCACAAGCTGGGCGTGCCCTCGACCTACGTCGGCAAGACCGTGCGCTGCCCGCATTGCCAGACCGGCAACCGGGTGCAAGCCCCGCCGCCGGAAGAAGAGCCGCGTGACGAGTTCATGCAGAGCGAAGAGGAAGACGATGGCCTCGGGGCACTTGCGGCCGCGGCGGGGGGCGATGGCGGTGCCAACGAGCTGGCCGCGGCGCTCAATGCGCCCGAACCGTCGTACCCCGCGCCGGCCCCGCCGTCATCACGCACCAGTTCCGCGTCACGCCGCAGCACCCCGACCCCGGCCCCGACACCGGAAGCAGCCCCGGAAGCAGCCCCGGCCCCGGTAGCGGCTCATCAGCCCGCATACGAACCCGCGCCGCCGACGCCGGCTGCGTCCTCGCCGCCCACGAACGTCCGCCACACCAAGCCGCCCGACTACACCGCGTTGAAAATCGGCGCGTTTCTGATCTACGGCATCGCGGGGCTGGTGCTGCTTATCGCGCTGGGCATCGCGGTGCTCACGCTGATCGGCGGGGCGAGCACCGGCATCGCCGAGGGCGTGGCGGGGGGCGCGGTTTCCGCGGTAATCATCCTCTTCGTCGGCACGTTCTACGCCATCGTGCTGTGCATCAGTGCCGCGGCGCTGCAGGCCCTGCGCGACATCGCCCGCAACTCCTGGTACCAACACGAAACCGTCGCCCTGCTCCGCGCGGGACGGTGAGCGTAATCCGTATGTAAAACTTCCGGGGGGCCGCTTCCTAGTCGATTGCTTCCGGGGGCCGCAAGCGGGTTCGGAACAAAGTCAATCGTTCGACCTATTAACCGGCCGGCGTCACCCAGGCCTGTTGCTCGGCCCCCTGATAGATCGCCTCCATCACCGCGCTGCGATACGCCGCTTCCCGCGCGCCGACCAGCGGCACGTCCTTGCCGCGCAGCGCATCGAGGAACAGATCGAACGCGTGAGGCCACGCTTCATCGGCCAGCGGGTAATCCGACTTGCCGTCGGCGTCCTTGAAGTTTTCACTGGTGAGGCGAAACCCCCCGACGCCGATCGACGCGTGGCCCTCGGTGCCGCTGACTTCGAGGAAGTTGGGGTTGGCGCGATCGACCCACGACCCGGCGACCACGCCCGCCGCGCCGCTCTTGAAGCGCACCAGCCCCTCGCCAAACTCATCGCAGCCGTATTTGTGGATCGCCTCGCCGATCACGCCGGTGCAGCCTTCGACCGGGTCGCCGTCCATGATCCAGAGCATGAGGTCGAGCACGTGCGCCCCCAGGTCGCCGAAGGCCCCGCACCCGGCCTGCGCGACATCCGCCATCCAGCGCCACTCGGTGTCGAACCACCCGCCGATCGCGCCGTGGTGGCCGTTGCTCACGCGCACGCGCGTCACCTGGCCGAGCTTGCCGCTCTGCACCGCGTCGCGGATGAACCGCACCGGCGGGCGGCCGCGGTTAAAGAAACCGGTCTGGAACTTGACGCCGGCCTTCTCGATCGCATCCGCCATCGCGTAGGCGTCTTTCGCGCCCATGCCCAGCGGCTTTTCGACAAACAGGTGTTTGCCCGCCGCGGCACAGCGCTTGACCAGATCCAGATGCTTCACCGTTTCGGAACAGATCACCACGCCGTCCACTTTGGCATCATCCAGCGCGGGTTCGAGCGTGTCGATGACCTGTCCGCCACACACCTCCGCCCGTCGTTTCGCGGTGTCGGCATCGTCATCGAAGACGTACTTGACGGTGATGTCGTCGGCCTCGGCCATCTTCTTCACGAAGTTGGGCGTGTGGATGTGCGTGCCGCCGATCAGGGCAACGGTGGGCATGGTTTTTCTTCTTTCTTTATCCACAGATTATCACAGATGACACAGATTAAGTAATGCAGAGGCGAGCGGTCTTGATCCCACTTCTTCAATCGGTGTCGTTCCGTGTCAATCTGTGGACGATGTTTTGTTTTGTTGCTTCGCGTAGTCCTCGACCTCGTCGGGCGTGATGCCCAGCCATTCGAGCATGTACTGGTCGTAGGTGTCCTGGTGGGCCTGGTTGGAAAAATCGAGGCGCAGCTCGTTGATGACCTTGGTGCCCTGGCCGATCCACTCGTTCCAGGTCTGCTGGCCGAAGTGGTCGTAGATGAACTTGCCGAGCTTGCCCTTCATCGGCGGGCCGTCGAGCCGGGTTTGCGGGCGGCCGGTGCGGCGGTCGATGATCGCGTTTTCACCCTCGGCCACCGGCTCTTCTTCCGGGGCCGACTCGACCTGCGGCACCGGGGCGCCGACCTGCTCCAGCAGCGAGCCCATCGCTTTCTGCGGCATGACATCGCCCCGCCGGGCGGCGACGTGGTAGCCCTCGGTCAGCGTGGCCGCGGCGTCGTCCTTGCGGCCGAGCTTGATCAGCGCCTGGCCGCGCAACTGATAGGCGCGCGACATGTCGGGGTTCATCTCGATGGCCCGGGAGAAGGCGTCGGCGGCATCCTCGTAGCGCTGGGCCTCGCGGTACGCGTTGCCCAGGCTGAAAAACGCCATGTCGTCCGGCGCTTCGGCGGCCATCTTCTCCCACTGCGCGATCCGTTCGTCGATGCTTGGCATAGGACTACAAGAGTAGGGCGGGGCGGCGGGCGCGTCTAGCCGCGGCCCCGCGGGCCCGGTTTCCCGCCGCTCGCGGCTTCGCGCCCCCGGACGCCCCCGGAACTGCCGC
>CAZTLX010000005.1:17340-53653 GCA_964614575.1 uncultured Phycisphaeraceae bacterium
TTCGTGCGAGCTTGACGTCACCGGCGACACGAAGCTCGCGCGAAGCCGCAAGCGGCGAGCCGGGTTAGCATGGCAGTGATGTCCTCCGACCCGCTGCATCCCGACCACCTCACCTGGGCCGTGCTGCTGGGCCGCTGGGTGCAGTTCGCGCGCAGCGCGGTCGCGCTGCCCGACGACGCGGCGGGCCGACGGATGCGCGACTCGGTCGGCGACATCATCCAGCTCCAGGCGGTGTGGTTCGCGCTGCAGCACCTCGATGAGTTGCCTCCGGAAGAACGTGCCTTGGGCCTGGATAAAGCCGAGGTGCTGATCGAGAAGCACGCGGCCGCGCTGCGTGAACGCTTCGCGGGTGAAGAACTGCCTCTGCTCATTGAAGAACTGATCGACGATGCGCAAAGCGCCTTACGCGGAGATGAGTAGCCGGGTCGCTACGCGACCCTGGTTGTAAGAGGCAAGCACCAGGATCGCGTAGCGATCCGGCTAAGATCAGGATCAATCACGCGCGGCCGCGCAGGCGGTAGCGTTGGCCGAGGTTGAGGATGCGTTGGAGGAGTTGTTCGTAGCCGATGCCGCCGGCCTCGGCGGACTCGGCGAAGTCTTCGCCGTACATGAGCTGGGGGTTGGGGTTGGCTTCGAGGAGGAAGGGTTTGCCGTGTTCGTCGAGGCGGAAGTCGAGGCGGGCGTAGCCCGAAAGATCGAGCGCGCGGTAGATGCGTTTGCTCAGGCGGGGCAGGGTTTGTTCGAGTCCCTCGGGCAGGTCCTGGGCGACGTCGGTCTTGACGCCGATCTTCTGCTGGTATTTCGCGTCCCACTTGATGCGGCCGGTGGCGATGCGCGGCGCGTCCTCGCGCAGCTTGGTCATCCGCAGCTCCCAGATCGGCAGCGTCGCGAGGCGCTCGTTGCCGATGACGCCGACGTACAGCTCCCGGCCGTCGATGTACTGCTCGGCGATCGCGTCGGTGTTGAGCCGTTCGTGGACGAACGCGACGCGCTCGGCGAGCTTCGTGTCGTCGTAGACCACCGACGCCTGCGAGATGCCGACCGAGCCCTCCTCGGTCAGCGACTTGACCAGCAGCGGGTAGGGCAGGTTCCGCGGCCGATGCACCTTGCGGCCCATGGGGAAGACATGAAACCGCGGCACGGGGATGCGGTGGTACCGGCAGATCATCTTCGACAGCGCTTTGTTGTGCGCGAGCATCAGCCCGCGCGGGTTGCAGCCGGTGTAGTGCAGGCGGATCATCTCGAGGTACGAGACGACGTGCGCATCGAACACGCCGACGCCGTCGAACTCTTCGAGCAGGTTAAACGCGAGGTGGGGCTGGTGTTCTTTGACCGCCTCGCCGATCACGGCCAGGTCCGAGCCGACGCCCAGCGGCACCGCGGTGTGCCCCATCTCGCGCAGCGTCGCGGTCACGTCGTACTCGGTCTTGAACGGGTCGATCTCGGCATCGCTCATGCCCTCGACCGAATCGGGCGGCACGAGGTCTTCATGGACCAGCACGAGGATGCGCAGCTTGCGTCTCACTGAGGATCAATCGGGAAAAAGGCGGTTTTAACCACAGATTACACAGATTTCGCAGATCAATCAGTCCGGTCTGGCGTGGGGGAGGGGCGGTCTATCGGAGGCATCTGCGAAATCGGTGGTTACCGAATTGGGGTTCACATCGCGACCGGTTGGTGGCCGCCCTGGAGGTAGTTCATGGTCTGCACGGTGAGCATAAGCATGGCGTCCTGGCGGGCCTGGCTCTGGGGCACGGCGAGGCGCAGGCGCAGCTCCTTGCTGCGGTCGATCATGTCGCGCAGGACCTGATCGATGGTGTAGGCGTGCGCGCCGGTCCAGCGGGCGACCGCGTCGCGCAGCTCGGGGCGGTGGTCGCGCAGGAACGCCGCGGCGGTGGGGCGCGACGCGTAGCGCGGGTCGTTCGAGAAGATCTTGCGCAGGTCGGTGTCGAAGAAGTCGGGGAACGAGTCGGCGTAGCGCATGCGTTTTTCGAGGTAGTGCTCGCCGAGCGTGGTGCGCAGGTGGTCGATCTGCTCGGGCTTGGCGCGGCTGCGGACCCTGGGGGTGGCGTCGGCGAGGTCGTCCATCATCGCGTCGAGCGCTTCGAGTTTTTTGAGCGCGGGCCAGCCCTTGTAGCGCTGCCGCCAACGCGTGCCGGGTGCCAGCCAGACGGCGAAGGTCTCGGCAAAGTCCTCCGCGGGGTGGGCCTGGGCGTACCACCACGGCAGGTGGGTGACGTAGTTGCGGCTGCCGGCCTTGGGCTTGTAGGTCTCGGGATAAGGCTCGGCGAACGAGCCGAAGGTCTCGCGCCAGTCCTTGCGGAAGTGCAGGCGGTAGGCGGTGTCGAGGGCGTGGCCGGCTTCGTGGCGCAGGATGCGCATGAGCGATTGCGTGGTGCCGCCCTCGACCTGCAGGACCTGTTTTTTTTCCAGGCGTTTTAAGCGCGGGTGGGCGAGGTAGAACGGGATCGCGATGCCGGGGATGCCATCGGGCGAGAACCACTCGCTCGACAGCCAGCAGTGCGGGCGGAAGCGGCTGAGGCCTTTGGTTTCGAGCTCGCGGTACAGCCGGCGGATGTGCGGCTTGAGGTGGACCGATTCTACGGTGAGGCCCAGGTCACAGAAGCGCAGGGCCAGCAGACGCTCATCGGTCAGCTTGGCCCAGCGGTACCGGCGCTCCCCCGTCGGCGATGTAGATCGCGGCGGCATGGGGCGATGATAACACGATGGGCGAGCAATTCTGCGGGATACCCCACCCCAACGCGCTGCGCTCGCAGGGGTGGGCTTGGGGCAGGGGGGAGGTGGATTGTTTTAGTCGTTGACGGCGGCGGCGAGTTTCGCGGCGGCGTCGGGGGTGTGGGTCGCGTTCTTGCCGAAGCCGGGCAAAGCGCCGGCTTCCACGGCGTCGGCCTGGGCGTCCTCGAAGTTGGAGATCAGCATCATCTTCGGCGGCATGCGGCCGGCGGAGACGGCCAGGCGTTTGATCAGCTCCACGCCGTAGTCCACGGCGAATCGCCCGTCGAGCACACGGTTGACCAGCAGCAGCGTCGAGCCGTCGTTGACCTGCGCCAATTCCGCCTCGGTGTTGATCCGCAGCACATCCGTCACGCCCGGCACGCGTGACGCGGCGTGGGTCAGCGATGCGCTGTCGAACGAGCAGTGCCCGACCAGCGCGATGCGGGTGATCGTCGTGTGGGCCTCGGGATGGTCGGCGGTTTTCGGGGGGTGGGTCTTCATGGGGATTCAACTTTCTCGCGTCGGGGTTTGTTCCAGAAATTCAAGCCACGCGGCGGGCAGGGCGTGTGCGCGGGCGCCGCGGAGGATGGCGTCGACATAACGGCGAGACGGGCGGAACGGGCCGCCCGGCTCGGGGATGGCGAAGTAGGTGATGCACCGGCAATCGCGGCCGTCGTCCAGGCGGACGGTGACCGCTTCGCGGCGGTACAGCCCGCCGGCGACGTCTTCGTACTGATCGAGTGCCGCCAGCGCCGCGTCGTCCACCTCATACACCACCCCGTGGACCGCCTCGTCGGGGCCCGCCGGCTCAAGGCCCGCGACCCCGCCGCCCCAGTCGCCGTGGCTCATGACGGGGTACGCCAGCCGATACCCCGGCAGTACGGCCCGGCCTTGCACGGCGGGGTGGGCCGCGAAGCTGGGGCAGCGGCGTTTCATCTGTTCGATCACGAGGTTGGAGCCGTACGCGAAATAATACGCCATCCCGACATTTTAACGGGGGTTTTCAGGGGGTTTTTTCGGAGCGGCCCCGTCGCCGGGTATCAGCGGGTATGATGTACCGCTTGATCCGAATCCCCTGAACCCGAGGTTTATATGCCACATCGTGTTGTTGTTGCCGTGTTGATCGCTTTGTTTGTCGGTGCGTTGTGGGTGGTCGGCCGACCGCTGGGCGCGCAGACCGAGGGGCAGACCGAGGGGCAAGCCGAGGGGCAGGCCCAGGCGCAGGCCGAGGGTGAAGCGGTCGGGGTCGATATGGAACAGGTCAGCTACGCGATGGGGGCGGACATCGGCAAGCGGCTGGCGCAGAACTTCAAGGACCAGGAGATCGACTTCTCCGCCGAGAAGATGGCCGCGGGCTTCAAGGCCGGGCTCAGCGGCGAGGGCGTCGAGATGACCGAGGAGCAGATCGAGGCGACGATCCAGTCGTTCCAGATGTCGATGATGCAGAAGCAGCAGCAGGCGGCGATGCAGGCCGCGAACGAGAACATCGCCGAAGGCCGGGCCTTCCTCGACGCCAACGCGAAGAAGGAAGGCGTGCAGGTGACCGATTCGGGCCTGCAATACAAGATCATCGAGCAGGGCGAGGGCGAGCCGCCGGCGGTCGGCGATGACGTGACGGTGCATTACCGCGGCGAGTTGCTCGACGGCACGATGTTCGACTCCTCCAAGGAGCCGCCGCAGCCCGGTCGCGAACCCGGCCCGACCACCTTCACGCTGGGCGAGGTCATCCGGGGCTGGAACGAGGGGCTGGGCCTGATCGGCAAGGGCGGCAAGATCATGCTCTACATCCCGCCCGACCTGGCCTACGGCCCGCGCGGCGCGGGACGCTCCATCGGCCCCAACGAGACGCTGGTCTTCGAGGTCGAGCTGCTCGAGATCAACCGCGCCCAAGCCCCCGAGTAATCCACAAACCCAACACGCCCACACCACGCCCACGCCCTCCGGGGCGTGGGTTTTTTGATTGCCCGGCAATGAGGTTATCATCCGGCCATGTACCCGATCGAACTGCCCGCCCGCCTGATCCTGTTGCCCGGCCTCGGGGCGAACCACAAGCTCTTCACCTACCAGAAGCGCGTGTTCCGCGAGAGCGTGCAGACGCCGGACCTGATCGCCCCCGCCACGCCGCACGAGTCGCTGCGCCGCTACGCACTGCGCTTCGCCGAGCAGCTGCGCAGCGCGCCGGGCGATGAGCGGCCGCTGATCGTGGGGGGGGTGTCGCTGGGCGGGATGCTGGCGCTGGAGATGGCCGAGGCGGTCGGCGCGAAAGCGGTGGTGCTGATCAGCTCATGTCGGCGGGACAAGGCGGTGCCGCTGCGGTCGCGCCTCGTGGAGCTGATGGGGCGGCCGGTGCCCGCGTCGGTGACGGGGAAGGTGCTGACCGTGTTGTCGCTGCCGTTTGCCGTGGCCAACGAGCTGGATGATGACGGGTTCGTGCTGCTCAAGGAGATGGCGGCGGAGGTTGACCCGGCGGTGGTCAAGTGGGGCAGCGGGGCGGTGATCGACTGGGAGCACGACGGGTCGTGGCCGGTGCCGGTGCATCAGGTCCACGGCGCGAAGGACTGGGTCATCCCGCCGATCGGCGATGAGGACCGGTTGATCCCCGATGGCGGTCACCTGATCAACATCACCCACGACCAGGCGGTGAACCAGTACCTCGTCGAGCTGGCCGAGCGATACGCCGGCGTGACCGCGACGCCGGTGCTTTGAACCCGAGTCAATCGTCCTTTGTTTAGCGGGCGGCACGAAGTGCCCCTGCCTTTGCTGCGCTCAAGACCGGGGCACTTCGTGCCGCCCGCTAAACGGTGCCGACGATTTCAGCGCTGCGGTTGCGGCAGCACTTCCTCGTAGAGATGGTCCGGCGGGTAGCCCACGCGTCGTGGTTCCCGGGCCGGGGGCGCGGGGAGCAACTGGTCGCCGGTGCGCGTGTCGGAGAGCGCCACGGCGCCGCGGGTCTTGGGTGTCTGATCCACGATGCCTTGCTCAAACGGCCAACGCGGGTCCCACGCCACCCGGCCGCTGATATCGATGTACCCGAAGTTCGGCTCGGCCTGCACCCGGGCGAAGCGGCGGAAGTACGGCTCGGCGAAATCGAACTGCGGCGCGATGCCACGCCTCGCGGTCTTGTCGCTGTAGCCGATCGCCTCGCCCACACGCACCAGCGTCAGCGTGTCGTCGAAGTCATCCGCATCGTCAAACATCGGTTCGATCAGCCACTGCCCACGCTTGTCGAGGTAGCCCCACTTCGGCTTCTCCTCGGGATCAAGCACCGCCACCGCGGCGACGCCATCGGTATAGTCGCGCGCCGCGACGAAGCGCGGCTCGATGCGAAGCTTGAATGTCTTGTCGATGTAGCCCCAGCGCAGGCTGCCGTCTTCGAGCTTCACCTGGGCCGCGGCCAGGCCGTCGTTGAAATCACCCAGGTCGGTGACGCGGCCGGTCTTGTCGAGGAAGGCGAGCTGCCCGCGGCGGTCGATGTAACCGACGGGCCCGGGTTGTTCCTCCGTGCCGGGCAGTTGGACCATCGCGACGCCTTCATGGAACGACCGCGCCTTGATGTAGCGTGGCTCGATGGTGTATCGGCCGCGCTTATCGATGAAGCCGACGCGCCCGTCCCTGAGGACCGCGGCCACGTCATCCTTGAAGCGCAGCGCGCCGTCAAACACCAGCGGCGCGGCCGGGCGGCCGGCCTTGTTGATGTAGCCGAACTTCCCCTCATCGTTGCCGACCACGGCGTAGCCCTCGGCGAAGCGGTCGGCGTAGGGGTAGGCCGGGTCGATGTACCAGTTGCCCGAGGTCTTGATGAAGCCGGTCTTCCCGCCCTGGACCGCGCGGATGAGGCTGTCGTATTCGTAGTCGGCCCACTCGAAGTTGGGGAAGACGATCAGGTCGCCGTCCTGCGCGATGTGGCCCCACCAGTTGTTGATGTTGACGGGGTAGAAGATGTCGCCGTCGCGCGGGTGGCGGTAGCGGAGCGGGTTAAGCCGCGGCACCTCGCCGAAGACCACGCCCTGCTGCTGCGGGGTGGTGGTGGGTTCGGCGCGGGCCGGCGGGTCGGCCACGATCGCGCACAGCAGCATCAAGACCACGTGTTGCGCGTTTCGCATCACGCCTGATGATAGCCCGCCCGCTACGCGGGCGCGGGGGCTTGCGTGGTCAGGTCATACCCACATTCGGGGCAGGCGGGGGTGGTCGGGTTGCCGCGCAGGTCGTATCGGCAGCCGGGGCAGAGCAGTCGCTCGGCGTCCTCGCGGGGGAAGATGAGCCAGCGCGGGCCGAACTGTTGGACGTAGTAAGCCGAGTAAAGCCGATCGAACGCGATGACCGGCAGCAGCACGACCGAGCTGAGGTAGGGCAGGCCGGCCAGCCCGCAGGTGAAGCAGCAGGCCAGCAGCGTGATCGAGCTGATCGCCATCATGAACACGCCGCGCATCAGGTAGAACAGCACGATCGACCAGAGGTGGCCCTTGAGGAAGCGCGTCAGCCACAGCTTCCACGCCCGCCACGGGCCGAGCCCCTCGTCCGCGTCGTGCAGCATCATCGGCACGATGAAGTCGTAGGTGATGACCATCCCCTTGAGATACAGCAGCCAGTTGAGCGTGAGGATCGGCAGCGCGACGATCAACGCCCACTGCGACCGCACCCCCGGCAGTTGGGCGACGATGTCGGGCCAGACCAGCCACACCGCCCCGGCGAGCGTGGCGAAGTTGATCACCCAGAACACGAACGTGACCACGACCTTGAACAGCCACAACGCGTTGCCGGCCGGCGCGAACCGCCGCCACGGTTTTTTCAGGTCGCCGCGGTTGTGGACCAGCCCGTCGAGGAACATCAGCGAGCCGCGGGCCGCGAAGAACGTGGTGAAGGCGTAGAGCACAAACATCACCACGAACGCGACGCCGAGCGACATCACCATGATCGGCCCGTGCTGTTGAAGGTAGCCGGCGGTGGTCTGGCCGGATTGCGGAAACACAATGATCTGATCGAGCGGCAGCACCTGCAGCGCGTGCTGGAGGTATTGCCAGAGCGTGGCCCACAACCCCGACAGGAAAGCGGAGAACCCCAGCATGAACCACTTGCCGATGTCGAACGGCATGAAGCAGACGCGCACCATCCGCGCCCACGCCTGAGAGATCGGCGTGACCACGCTCACCCGCTGCTCAACCGGGGACGGTTCATCCATGCACTGATCACTCTATCGGCCAACTCGCCCCCGCCGCTTGCGGCTTCGCGAAACCGTCACGGTTCACCACGCCGATCAAAATCCCGTCATGACAACCAGCTCCGCACCAGCAACGCCAAACACAGGAGTGCGAAGAGCAACGGCGGACCCAACGCCAGCCGCGACCAGAGCACCCCCCCGATCATCCCGGCGGTGCTGACGACCAGGCACACGATCAGGCTCAGGAAGCCACCGCTCACCGTGATGGCCCGGAAGCGTTCGGTCGCGGGCGGCTCCCATATCCCGAGAAACGCAAAGCCATAGCCCGACGCCAGCGTCAGAAGCACGAAGCCCGGCACCGCCACCGCCGCCGCATACGCCAGCGCGACCCACATCACACTCGACACCATCCCGCGCATCATCCTTTCCCCAAGGCAGGACGACTTGAGTCGTCCTGTAACTTTCTACGCGCCCCGAACACATACCGCTGATACACCCAGCCCAGCCCGATCAGGCTCAGTCCCAGCAGCAGGAAGCTGAGCACCCGCCACAGGTCGGCCAACGCCGCCGCGTCGAACACGAACACCTTCACCACCGCCAGCAGCATCACCGCCAGCGACGCGAAGCGGAGCATCCGGCTGCCGGTGAACACGCCGGCGAAGAGGAGCCCCAGCCCCAGCGCCAGCCACGCCATCGAGTACGCGTATTGCTCGGCCGTGCCGATCCCCTGCGCCCCTAAATCCAACACCGGCCCGGCAAACCCCTGCCGCACCGCGAGCGTGACCCACGCAAACAGCAACACCAGCGACGCGATGCCCGCGACCGCCGCGCCCGGCTTGAGCTGCGGGTCGGGCGCGCGCCCCAGCACCACCGCCGCCGCCGCGCCCAGCGCCGCAGGCAACAAATAAAGGAACAGCAACCAGTTCAACACGATCACCGTGCCGACCGAATCGCCGTGCGCCAGCGGGTTGAGCGCAAGCCCCGGGCCCAGGACCGCCGTCATCAGGCCGAGGAAGATCAGCGTGACACCGCCGTGCCGCAAGCTGATGCCCGACAAGCGCTGCGCCACGCCGTACGCCGCGAAGCCCAGCAGCAGATACCCCGCCGCGAGCGTCCCCGCTTCGAGCAGCGCGAACGAGCCGAGCAGCCGGCCGGGCGTGAAGGCATGCCGGGTCATGAACGTGAAGCCCAGCGCGACGCACGCGAGCGCCACCGCCTGATAAGCGTTCGCCCAGCGCGCTGCGCCGCCGGCCGCGAACCGCCACGCGCACGCCGCGAACAGCGCCGCGGGTAGCGCGTAGGCCAGCAGCAACTCGTTGAAGATCGCGTGTTCTGCCGCGACCGCGAAGAACGGCCCGGGCGCGAAGAGCAATGTGATGGCCGCCAGCAGTGTCGCCCCCAGCGCTCCGAAGCGCAGCGCCGGCAGGTTCGCCGCGTATCGCATCAGCACCAGGGTTACCGCCAGCGCCGCCCAGCCGATGCCCAGCCACGGCGGGGTGTCGTACAACCCCAGCCCCACCGCGAACGCCGCGAGCGCCGCGGCGCTTAGCGCGAGGACCGCCGTGGACGCATCCCCGCTCGACGCGTCTGCCGGCACCGACTTGCGCGCCGCCGTCAGCCCGGCGTACAGCAGCGCGACACCGCCGATGACCGCCCACCACGGCAAGCCCGTCGGCGTCGCGTCCCACAACGCCGCGACCGCCAGCACGCTGAGCACCAGCCCGCCGCCGCCGCTTAGCGCCGCAAACATTGGCGCCCGCGCACTTCGCCACAGGCACACAAACCCGCCGAACACGTACACCACCCCAAACGCCCCGGCCGTCCACGCGAACCGCCCGGTAAAACTCGGCTCGATGCGCTCAATCGGCCGCAGCCAGCTCGCGTCCATCGCCCAGCCCAGCAGCAGCGCCACGCTCGCGCCCAGCGTGACCCAGGGCAGCGCGCTGTAGCGCGCCTGCAGGCGGGCCAGCACCACGCTGGCGGCGCTGAGCAAGCCGAGCATCCACAGGCCCCGCGGCTCAAAGCCGCCCAGCCCCACGTGTAGCGCCAGCATCACCGCCGCGCCGCCCCCGGCCAAGACCGCCATCGCCGTGCGCAGCCCGCGGTGCGGGACGCCGGCCCAGCCCGCGTCGCTCGCCCCGCCGATGAACACCGCCGCCGAACCCAGCAGCAACGCCTCGACCCAGAACGCGTGGCTGATGTCCAGCGCCCCGGCCACCACGAGCAGCGCCCACACGCCGCCGGCGAGGAAGGTCGCGATGCTCAGACCGATCCATTGCCGATGTCGCGCGACCATGACCAGCCCGCCTTGCAGCAGCAGCAGGTACGCGACGAACCCGCCGCCGAACGTCGGGTCCGGTTCGAGCATCACGGGCATGACGAACCCGCCGATGAGTCCCAGCGCGGCGGTGAACACGCCGTGCTTGAGCGAAAGCGCGATCGCGCCGCCGGTCAGCGCCGCGGTGAGCAGGAAGCCGAACGCCGGGCCGACGAAGCCATAAAGATTCGTCGCCGCGAAGAGCACGGCATACAGGCTCGCCAGTCCCGCGCCGGACAGCGCCTGCGTCACGGCCGCCTGATCCTTGCGATGCCGCACCCATTCGGCGGCACCGAGCAGAGTGAGGCCGAACACGCCGCCGCCGAGCACACGCACCGCGGGCGTGACCAGCTCGCGGTCGAACGACCACTTGAGCAGAAACGCCACCGCCGCCGCCAGCGCGATCCCGCCGACCCACACGAACAGCTTCGCGCCCAGCAGCTCCTCGAAGCTGCGGTGAGGTGTGGGTTCGTCGTCGGATTCATGCAACTCCGGCGCTTCGATTGCGACCTTAGCCGAAGCCTCGGATACGTATCCGCGGCTCCGCGCCGCGTCCGCCTCGTCCGCATCCGTTGAAGCAAAGTCATGACGATCCGCCTCCGCTTCACGCCGCGTCTGCGCCTTCGGTTCCGCCTCCACCGTGGTCACGCGCGACAGCGCCTCGCGCTTCGGGATGGTGTGTGGCACCGGCGCGTGATCAACCCGCCGCCGCAGCGCCGCCACTTCCCGCCGAAGCTCATCAAGCCGCGAGCCGACCACGATGGCGATCATCAGCGCGACCAGCGCCATCCCCCCGGCCCCGAGGCTCAGCAGGATGGTTACGGCATCAACGGACGCGAGGGTGAGCGGCGGGGTCATGATTCAGTCTCCGTTTGAAGCACCATCGAGCAGGAACGAGCCGACGTGGGTCATGAGGGCGCGGCGGCGGTCGGGGCCGAGCAGGTCCAGTTCGAGGGCGATATTGGTCAGGGTGCCCAGGCCGATGATGGCCCAGGCGGCGAGGGCGGGGTCGAGGGCGTTGTCGGCCCGCCCGGCCGCGGCGCGGTGGTTGCGCAGCTGATCGGCGACGAAGCGGTGGAAGCGGCGGTACATGCGGGCCAGGGCGTCACGGATGTCGGGGTCGTCGGATTCGGAGAGGCCGGCGAAGGTGATGCGGTGCAGTTGGGCCTGCCCGCGGTGGCGGGCGTCGTGGGCGAGGATGTGCGGGGCGGGGTCGTCGGCGTGCTTGTCGAGGACCGTGGCCCAGTCGGCGACGGTCGATTCAAAGACGTGCTCGATCGCCGCGAGAAACATGGCCTTCTTGTCGGGCCAGAGGCGGTAGAGCTGGTTCTCCGCGACGCCGCAGCGCCCGGCGATCGCGGCGGTGGTGGCGCGGCGGTAGCCCAGCTCCGCGAACGCGGCGGCGAGGATGGGCGTCAGCTCGACGCGGCGGGCTTCGGATAAGTTCGGACGACCCATGCGCGGCTCCTTAATGAAGTAAACACTTACAAAATAACCGGGGCCAGCGGGCGTGTCAAGGGGGAGGGGAAAAAGGTGCGCGCAGAGATCGCCGAGCACGCGGAGAGGGGGGAAGACATGGTCACGCCAAGCTCGCCAAGGGACGCCAAGACGATCCGGAAAAATCCTTCATCCCCCTGCCTTGCTTGGCGTTTATTGGCGGCCTTGGCGTGACACGCCGCCTTTATCCCGCGCTACCCGCGAGCTCGACGCGCCCCTTTCCACGATATGATCGCACGCCCATGGCCCAGACGCTCTCGGATATCAAGGCCCTCCTGGCCGCCCACGGCCTGCACCCCAAGAAGAAGCACGGCCAGAACTTCCTCCACGACGGCAACCACATGAGCCGCATCCTCGACGCGGCCAACCTCGCGCCCGGCGACCGGGTGCTCGAAGTCGGCCCCGGCACCGGCGCGCTCACCGAACGCCTGCTCGATGCCGGGGCGCACGTCATCGCCATCGAGATCGACCCCGACCTCGCGCCCATCCTCCGCGAGCGCCTCGGCGCCGACCGCGAGGCCTTTGCATTGATCCTCGGCGATGCGCTGCACGGCAAGCACCACCTCAACCCCGCGGTGATCGACGCGCTGGGCGATCGGCCGTTCGCGCTGATCGCGAACCTGCCCTATCACATCGCCTCGCCGTTGCTGGTCAACCTCGCGCTGGATCACCCGGCGATGCACACCGCGGTGGTGATGGTGCAGAAGGAGGTGGCGGATCGGCTGGCCGCGACGCCCACCACTTCCGGGGGGGGCAAGGCGTACGGCCCGCTGGGGATCATCCTGCAGTCGCTGTTCGAGGTCTCGCGGGTGGGGGTTTTGTCGCCGGGCTGTTTTTACCCGCCGCCGTCGATCGCCTCGGCGGTGGTGCGGCTGACGCGGCGGGCCGAGCCGTTGACCGATGATGCGCCCGCGTTTGCCGCGTTCGTGCATCGTTTGTTTGGCCGGCGGCGCAAGCAGTTGGGGGCGATCCTGGGGCGGCAGACCGTGTTACCGCCGGGCTTCTCGCCCGAGGCCCGGCCCGAGACGCTAGGCGTGGAACAAATCGCCGCGCTGCGGCGTTGGATTGATCGCGGTGGCGGGGCGTCCTAAAGTGTTCTTAACCATCCTCGGAATCTTCTTCATGCGTATCCTGGTTGCCGTCCCGGTTTATAACGAACAACGCTACGTGCAGCGGGTGATCGAGCGGATCGCCTCGGTCGCCGAGCACGTGCTGGTGGTGGATGACGGCTCCACCGATTACACGCCGATGCTGCTGGCCATGCAGCCGGTCGATGTGATCCGCCACCGCGAGAACCTGGGCTACGGCCGCTCGATCCGCGACGCGTTCACCTGGGCCCAGTCCTTCGGCTACGACTGGCTGATCACCATGGACTGCGACGAGCAGCACGAGCCCGAGAGCCTGCCCGATTTCGTCAAGGCGATCGAGATGGATGACGCGGACGTGATCTCCGGCTCGCGCTACATGTGTCGCACCCGCTGCGGCGACCCGCCCCCCGAAGACCGCCGCAAGATCAACGCCCACATCACCGAGCTGCTCAACGGTCGTTTAGGTCTGAACATCACCGACGCCTTCTGCGGGTACAAGGCCTACCGCGTCTCCAAGCTCGGCGACCTGGACCTCGATGTCGATGGCTACGCCATCCCGCTGCAGGCGTGGGTGCAGCACGCGGCCCACGGCCACCGCGTCCGCGAGGTGCCCATCCGCCTGATCTACAACGACCCCAACCGCTCCTTCGGCGGACCGCTCGACAACCCCACCAACCGCATGGCGCACTACGAAGAGGTCTTCGAGCGCGAGCTGGCCAAGCACGCGGAGAAGTTCGCCGTCGCCGCCGGCGCCAACGGCTCCCACGGCAACGCGGGGGCGTCCGGCGCGGCCCGCGGGTGAGACAGACCATGCGCGTCCGCCTCGACCCGCCCATCGCCGACTGGCCCAGGCCGAGCAACCATCGGCCGATCGTCACCGGCCACCAGCAGACGCTCTTCCACCCCGGCATCCTCGCGAAATACATCGCGGCAATGGTGGCGACCCAGACGCATACGTCTTCAAATAGCCGGCGGGCGACGCACGCCCGGTACCAACAAATCATCGTCGATCAGGACGTGTACGACCCGCTGGCGCTGGACCTGCCCGGGCGCGAAGGCGACCGCTTGGCCGTGCGGCGACATCAACTCGCGCGCGTGCTGCCGGACGTGCCGCCCGCCGCGCAGCCCCCTGCGTCCGTTGTTGAAATCAACACGGCGCTCGAAACCATGGACTGGCCCGCCGACGCCGCGATCAGCGCCAGCGCGATGCGGATGGCATACGAGAAATCGGATGAGATTGCCGACACGCTTGCGCGGCAGGCGTGGCTGGTGAATGATGAGTTGATGCGTGAGGTTGGCGTCCAGCCGGCCCAGGCCGAGTTTGCGAGTGAGATGTGTTGGGCTCCGCGCTACAAATGGGTCCTGGAAGCTCTGTTGCGCGATGCCAGGCGGTGCGCGACGATCTATAACCGCGCCGTCCAGGATTTTCCGGGTACCGGGATCACGCCGCTGCGGGTCGATTCGTTCATGGTGGAGGTGCCCTTGTGGGAGTTGCGGTGGCTGCGCCCCCGGCGACGGGTATTTGTGGATGTGTCCGACAGCAAGCCGCTGTTCGTCACGGAGGACGGCGAGCCGATCGTCGGGTTGAGCCACGACCGGATCGATGCGCGTGACCAGCAACCGGGTGGTTTCGTCGGCCTCGCCCCGCGGGCCTTGCTCATGACCGCGCTGCTGCGCAACCCCAACGAATCATCACGCTTCATCCACGGCACCGGCGGCTGGGCGTACGACCGCATCACCGAGCGGTGGTGGCAAGACTGGCAGGGCTACGAATTGGCCCCGATGGCGCTGGCGACCGCCGATGTTTACCTCGACTTCGACGCGCCGCTCGCCGAGCGCGCCGACCTGCAGCGCGCGGTCTGGTTCAGGCATCACCTCAAGGACAACGTAGATCGTTACACGACGGTTGATCCGGTGCTCGCGGCACGCAAGCGCGAGCTGCTCGCGCACATGACTGACGACCGCGACCGCAGGCGCCGCCGCGCCGCATTCGATGAGCTGCATCGCATCAACGCGCAACTCCGCGCGAAACACCCGGGGATGATCGCTGAGGCCGACGCGTCGCTGGCGCGGGCCGCGGCAGGCGTGGAGAACCGCCGCATCGCGCAGCGGCGGGACTGGTTTTTCGGGCTGTACCCGCAGGCGAAGCTTGATGACCTCAAGGCCGCGATAGAATCGTGCCTCGCGAAGGCGAAATGCTCATGACGATCCAAAGCGAACAATTGGCGGCGTTGCTGGAGCAGGTCCGTGCCGGCGAGCTGCCGGTGGAGGACGCGGTGGGGCGGTTGCGCACCGTGACGACGCCCGCGGCCGAGCGGCTGGATGACGCGAACGCGACGATCGACCACGACCGCGCCCGCCGCTGCGGATTTGCCGAGGTGATCTACGCCCCCGGCAAGACATCGGACCAGGTGGTCCGCATCGCGCGGTCGCTGCTGAGCCGCAACGGCTGCGTGCTCATCAGCAGGGCACGCGACGAGCAGATCGAGGCCGTCCGCCACGCGTTCGCCGGCGAGCCGCTCGAAGTCGGCGCGCTGTGCGGCACGATGATCCTCGGCACCCCGCCCCCGCCCCCGGCCCCCGGAAATAAGCAACGGGTCATCCCGATCGTCACGGCGGGGACGTCCGACCAGCGTGTGGCCGAGGAAGCGGTGTTGACCTGCAAGGCGCTGGGCCACGCGACGACGCGGATCAACGATGTCGGCGTCGCGGGCGTGCATCGGCTGATCGAGCGGATGGGCGAGCTGCGCGGCGTGCGGGTCATCGTCTGCATCGCCGGGATGGAAGGCGCGCTGCCCAGCGTGGTGGGGGGGCTGGTCGATTGCCCGGTCATCGCGGTGCCCACCAGCGTCGGCTACGGCGCGGCGTTCGACGGGCTCGCGGCCCTGCTGGGCATGATGACCTCCTGCGCCTCGGGCGTCACCGTCGTCAACATCGACAACGGCTTCGGCGCGGCATACTCAGCGTGCATGATCAACCGCGCTGATTGACCTATCTCCATATCCGCCGCTTGCGGCTTCGCGTAGCCGTCACGTGCCGCGCGCCTTGAAGCAGCGCGGCGACCTGACCGTCGCGCGAAGCCGCAAGCGGCGGACCATTTCACTTATCATGGCGCGCATGGAACAGGTCACCGCCATCCCCGCACCGCCCGCGCGTCCCGATGATGCGCACAAGGGGACGTTTGGCACGGTGATCGTCGTCGGCGGGTGCGCGACGATGATCGGGGCGCCGGCGATCTGCGCGACCGCGGCGTTGCGGGGCGGGGTGGGGCTGTGCAAGGTGGCGACCGAGCCGCGCGTGCTGCCGTTCGTCTTAAGCGTGCAGCCGAGCGCGACGGGGATCGAGCTGGGTGACGATGCCCACGCGATCGATGCGGCCGACCCGCAGGGCGGGGCGGTGCTGGCGATCGGGCCGGGGCTGAGCACGGCGCAGCGTGCGGCCGGGCTGATCGAGCCTCTGCTCTTCGCGCCGCATCATGCTCGGCCGTATGTATTGGACGCGGACGGGTTGAACCTGTTGGCGCGGTCGGGGCGGCGGCTGAACCACGGCGTGCCGCGCGTCCTCACGCCGCACCCCGGCGAGTTTCGTCGCCTCGCCCAGCCGCTGGGCATCACGCACGACCCGACCGATGACGCGCAGCGCCCCGACGCCGCGGGCGAGCTGGCGACCCTGCACCGCGGCACGGTCGTGCTCAAGGGCCACCGCACCGTGGTCAGCGACGGGCGGCGCGTGTTTGTCAACGACAGCGGCAACGCGGCGCTGGCCACGGCCGGCTCGGGCGATGTGCTCACCGGCCTGATCGCGGCGCTGCTGGCCCAGGGCATGGACGCGTTCGACGCCGCGGTGCTGGGCGTGCATGCGCACGGCCGCGCGGCGGATGCATGGGCGCGCGAGTCCGGCCCCGCGGGGATGACGGCGATGGACCTGGCGCAGCGGCTGCCCGCGGCGCTGCACGCGCTGCGAAGCGCGTAGCCCGCCCGCAACGCGGGCGCTCTCGCCGCGCCGACGTTGTCGGCGGGCTGTTGCTCAAAACATCACTTCGCCATCACGGCATCACGACGCCGAGGGTCAGCAGCAGGTTCGCGTAGATGCGCTGCTCGCCGGTCTGGATGGTCAGCGCGACATCGGGCGATTCCGCGGCGTCGTAAAACGCGAAGCGCTCGATCTGCTCGAAGGGTTTATCGAAGCCGGCGTCCTGGAGGATCGCGGCATACTCCGCCCAGATCGGCGGGTCGTCTTTCATCGCGTACGGCCCGTCCTTGAGCGTCTGCATCACGGCCGCGGCTTCGACCGGGATCGCGCTGACCAGCGCCCGCAGCACGTCGGTGCCCGACACCAGCCCCGGCGTGAGGTTCAGAGAGACCAGCTCGGCGTTGGGCCCGAGCTTGGTCGAGGCGGGGTAGTTGCCGTCGGCGATGAGCACCTTGGAGCCGTGGCCCGCCGCGGCGAGGGCGGCGGTGATGTCCGGATGGATGAGTTTTGATTTGAGCATGGCGTATGGTTTCGGGGCAGGGGGAATTAATTCCACCGGCCTGATATTCAGGACACGCCGCTGCGGCGCATCAGGTCCATGAACTGATCGGTGAAGACGAAGTTGTGTTCGGGGAAGGCCAGGCCCTGCATGTTCTGGTCGATGTGGGAGAACATCAGCTCGATCTCGGCCAGGGGCTGAGCCTGTCCGGTGATGGGGTCGAGCAGCTCGACGGTGCCGGCGGTCGAGCCGCCGCGGTCGTCGAGGTGTTCAAGCGTCGCGGTGTGGCGGATCGTGGTGCCGGGGGTGGCCAGGGCGTCGGTGAAGACGGCCTTGCCGATCTTGGCGAGGATGACTTTTTCCTTGAAGTCGCGCGCGTGGCCGACCATGATGCCCGCGGTCTGGGCCATGCCCTCGATGATGAGGGTGTGCGGCATGCAGGGGATCGCGGGGTGCCCCGGCGTGTCTTCGCTTCCGGCGGCGGCGGGGAAATGATCGTGCAGGACATCCTCGGCGGCGGTGACGTTCTTGATCGCCACACAGCGCTGCCCGCGCTCAAGTTCGAGGATGCGATCGAGCCAGATCCAGTGCATGGGAGCTTTGAGCGGTGAGCATTGAGCGATGAGCGATGAGCGATGAGCGATGAGCATTGAGCTGTGAGTCATGATTCCTGGCCTTGGGCTCGTGGCTCAAGGCTCACCGCTCACGGCTTCACCCCAGCTTGCTCTTGACGAAGTTGCAGACCATCTGCACGGTGAACACGTCGCCGAGGGCCTCGACCTGCGGGTCCTGTTCCCACTGCGAGAGGTCGGCGTGGGGCATCTTGGCTTTGAGCTCGGCGATGCCGGCCTCGGTCACCACGCCGTCCTGCACGTACTTCGGGTCGTTGAGGACCGACTGGTCGAACATCTCCGACTCGCCGATCTTGATGTCGAACGCCTTCTCCAGCCGGAACGCGATGTCGAGGTAATCGATCGACTCGGCGCCCAGGTCGGCCTCGAGCTTCGCCTCGGGCGTGACCTCCTCGTCATCGACCCCCAGCGCATCGACCAGCACTTCCCGGACTTTTTCAAAGACTTGTTCGTCGCTCATCGACATCGTGTCATGCTCCGCGTGGTTTTTCGTGCAACTAACCCCCATACCTTACCGATTTTTCCCTCGGTAAGCCGACCCCGAAGCTCGGGCTCGGTCCGGATCATTCGCCCGCGAGCTCCCGCAGCACAAACTTCGCCTGCACCGCGGTCTTGCCCTCGACCGTGCCTTTGCCGGCAAACTTCCACCGGCCGTCGCCCTCGCGACCGGCCAGCGTGACTTCCACCGCCAACGCCTGGCCCGGCTTGACCATCGCGGCGTACTTCACGTTCCGCGCCTCCGCCACCACCAGCGGCATCCGCGGCCGATCGTCGCGGCCCGCGGCCAGCTTCCGCGCCGCCTGCACCAGCACCTCCAGCATCATCACCCCCGGCAGGATCGGGAAGCCGGGGAAGTGGTCGGCCAGGTACTCCTCCGCGCTGCTCACGTTCTTGACCGCGTGAATCCGCGTCGCGTCCTGTTCGATGACTCGGTCGATCAGCTCAAAACGCACGCGTGGGGCCTCGGCAGAGGGAAGTCGGCGAGTGTAGCCCCGGCGGTGGACCCCTGCAAACGATTCGGGGGGCGGGTGCGCGGTGGTGCGCGCAGAGTTCGCCAAGAGCGCAGAGGAAAGACAGGGGGTCACGCCAAGGCCGCCAAGGTGCGCCAAGTTGAAAAAGGTCAAGTTGTTGACCAGCCTTCCCTATTCCTCACTTCGCGGCTCTTGGCGGTCTTGGCGTGACAATCTCTTCTCCGTCTCCTTCCGCTTCTCCGCGCTCTCCGCGAACTCTGCGCGCAACACTCCCCCGCCAAAACCGCGTCGGGTATCATGCGCCCATGCCCGAGGCCGCGACTATTTCGTTGGATGAACAGATCAGCGCGACGCGTGAAGCCTTCCGTGCCGCCTACGGCCGGGAGCCCACCGTCGCCGCGGTCGCGCCGGGGCGGGTCAACCTCATCGGCGAACACACCGACTACAACGCCGGCTTCGTCTGCCCGCTGGCGATCGAGCGCCAGGCCATCGTCATGCTCGCCCCGCGCGACGATAAGACCGCCCGGCTGCGCTCCACCTCCCTGCCGGGCGAGGCGTGCTTCCCGGTCGATATCGACGGGCAAGCCGTCCGCACCGCGCCGATCGCGCTCGGCGAGCCGGACTGGTCGCGCTACCTGCGGGGGGTGATCGCGTTTTCCTATACGCCGTGCGGCTTCGACCTGATGCTCGACTCGAACGTCCCGGCCGGCGGCGGGCTCTCATCGTCGGCGGCGATCGAGCTGGCCACCGCCACCGCGCTCGAGGCGCACGGCAACATCCGCTTCGACCCGGTGACCAAGGCGCTTTTGTGCCAGATGGCCGAGCACCGCTTCGGCGGGACGCCCTGCGGGATCATGGACCAGTTCATCAGCGCGCTGGGCAAGGAGGGCTGCGCCCTGCTGATCGACTGCCGGGACTACTCGACGCGCGACGTGCCGCTGGCGGATGAGTCGGTGGAGGTGTTGATCATCAACTCGAACCGGGCGCACGAGCTGTCGGGCGGCGAGTATGCCCAGCGGCGGAGCCAGTGCGAAGCCGCGGCCAAGGCCTTGGGAGTTGACGCCCTGCGCGACGCGACCCCCCGAAGCCTCGAAGCATTGTCGGGCCGGGTGGACGATGTGGTGTACCGCCGGGCCCGGCACGTGATCGGCGAGAACCAGCGCACGCTGGATGCGGCCGATGCGCTGGTCGCGGGCGACTGGGCGCGGGTCGGCGAGCTGATGTTCGCGTCGCACGTGTCGCTGCGGGACGACTACGAGGTGTCCACCGCGGAGCTGGATTTGCTTGTGGAGCTGGCGGGCGAGCGGCGCGACGCGACGGACGGGGTGATCGGCTCAAGGATGACCGGCGGCGGTTTTGGCGGGTGTACGGTGACGCTCGTGCGCGCCGCCGCGGCCGAGCGCGTCGCGGCGGAAATCGCGCAAGCCTATGAGCAGAAGACCGGCATCACGCCCAGCGTTTTCACGACGCGGCCGGCGGCGGGGGCGCGGGTGATTGATGTGTAGGCGGGGCTATTGAATCACCCATGGAGATATCCCGCCGAAGCTCCGCGGCGCTGCGCATCGGCGGGCTTGGGGGGGTGATTCAGGATGCAGTCATGAACGATCAACCCGACATCGTGTATCTCAACGGCACTTATCTACCTAAGCCGCAGGCGGCGCTGCCGATCGAAGACCGCGGCACGCTGTTCGGCGATGGGGTGTACGAGGTGACGCGTTACGTCAATGGCCGCGCGTTCGAGCTGCGGCGTCACGCGGATCGCCTGCGGCGCAGCCTCGACGGCATCGGCATCGCGGGGGTGGATGTCAACGCGATCGTGGAGGCGAGCGATGAGGTGGTCAAGCGCAACGGGCGAAGCAGCGCGGCGGTGTATTGGCAGGTGACGCGCGGGGCCGGGCCACGCAGCCACGTCATCGCGCCCGATCTTGAGCCGAGCGTGCTGGTGATGGCGTACGCGTACAAGCCTTTCGATGCGCAGGCACCGCTGCCGCAGCTCAAGGTGCGCACCACCGAGGACAACCGCTGGGGCGACTGCTGGATCAAGACCACGATGCTGCTGCCCAACTCGCGGGCCAAGTCGCTGGCGCTGCGCGACGGGTTTGATGACGCGGTGTTCGTGCGCGATGGCGTCGTGACCGAGGCGACCTCGTCGAACCTGTTCCTCGTGCGTGATGGTGAGCTGTGGACGCACCCGGCGACGCGGCGGGTCCTCGGCGGGATCACGCGGGCGGTGGTGCTGGAACTGGCGGCGGAAGCGGGGGTCGGCGTGCGGGAGGAGGCGTTTGACGTCGCGGTGCTGGCCGCGGCCGACGAGGTGTTCTTGACCGGCACGACGACGGATGTCTCGGCGGTGGTGGCGGTGGACGGCAAGCCGATCGCGGGCGGCGAGCCGGGGCCGATCACACGGCGGCTGCGCGGGGCGTTGCTGGGGCGGATGGCGGGTGGCTGAAATCCGAAATCCGAACTTCGAAATCCGAAAGAATGGTCAAACCCCGAAAATGGACCGGGGGAGATTGTCCGTATTTTGAGTTTCATCGTTTCTTTCGGATTTCGGGATTCGGGTTTCGGATTTTCACACCGGGGCACTTCGTGCCGCCCGCTAAACGGATGGGGGCGGACACGGTATCGTTTGGCGTATGTGGACGTGGTTTTCGCTTGGGGTTGCGGCGGGGGTGTTGCTGGCGGTGCCGGTGGCGTGGTGCTGGACGCGGCGGACCGAGCGGCGGGTGAGGCAGGCCGAGGCGCGGGCGCGGGCCAACGAGCGGCTGGCCGAGATGGGCACGATGACCGGCGGTCTGGCGCACGAGATCAAGAACCCGCTCTCGACCATCGGGCTCAACGTGCAACTGCTGGGCGAGGACCTGGATCAGATCAAGCGCCACGCCCCGCCAGGCGCGCTGGATGACGAGCACCTGGGCCGGGTGCGTCGGCGGTTCGACACGGTGATCCGCGAGGCGAATCGGCTGCGTGACATCCTCGAAGATTTTCTGCGTTTTGCGGGGCGGGTGGAGTTGGATCGCGGCCCGACGGATTTGAACACGCTGGTGGACGAGTTGGTCGTGTTCTTTGAGCCGCAGGCGGACGCGGCGAGGGTGAAGCTGCGGACGGTGCTGGGCGCGGTGCCGGGCGAGGCGTCGGTGGACGGCCCGCTGCTCAAGCAGGCGCTGCTGAACCTGTTGCTCAACGCGACGCAGGCGATGGCGGGGGCGCGGGAGAAGAAGCAAGCGCACGGCGGGGCCGACGAATTGATCATCCGCACGGCGAACACGCGCGACCTGGGCTGTGCGGGCGTTCGCATCCACATCACCGACACCGGCCCGGGCATGGACGCGACGACGGTCGCGAAAATCTTTCAGCCCTACTTCACGACCAAGCGTGGCGGCAGCGGGCTGGGCCTGCCGACCGCTCGGCGGATCATCGAGGAGCACTGCGGGACGCTGGAAGTCCACAGCGTCCCCGGCAAGGGCACCGAATTTGCGCTCACATTGCCGATTGCGCCGCCGGATGAACGCGACGCGTCATGACCGCGTCCGCGGCTCGCGGCATCGCGAAACGGTCGGCGGTGGTCACGGTTTAAGCGGCGTGCAGGCGTGACGTCAGCGCGAAGCCGCAAGCGGCAAAAAAAACGCGGCCCGTTTCGGGGCCGCGCTTTGGGGTTTTAGAACCATCGCGTCGTGCTTACTGCACGAGGAACGGGTCGCCGAGGTTGGTCTCGGAGCCGTCTTCGTTGACGATGAAGATCTGGGCGACTTCGAGGACGTCGCCCTTCTGGGGCAGCACATCGTCTTCGCCGAAGACGTCTTCGACGAGGATGTTGCCCTTGGCCACCAGCACGTTGGCGGCGGGCTCGGCGACCTCGATCACCTTGCCGGTCATGCGACGCACGTAGCCGCCGGGGTCGGGGTAGGTGATGCCCGGCTGGCCGGGGATGATGTCGGTGCTGGTGATTTTGATCACCATCACTTTGGCGACGCGGGCGTCACTGCTCACGCCGAGGAAGGCGGTCGCCAACAGAGCTACAGCAAGGATGGCAAAGGTACGCTTCATCAAATGGCCTCCGATACGAGAGGGGGAGAGGGACAGCCCCCGGCCCGAGCCGAGGGGAGGCGGCCAACGCCGGTCGCCGGAGGCAATATACGTCGAAGCGATGGTGCGCCAAGAGGGAATCGGCAAAAAATAAAGATTCAAGTTTTTGCGTGTTACCCGGCTTAACTTCGAGCGCGTTTCACTCGGTCGCGATGCGCCACGAGCCGGCCTGCACGATACCGTCCTGATTGATCGTCGCCTCGATGAGCATGCGGGCCGCGCCGATGCGGCCCTCGCCGCGAATCACCGCCGGGTCGCTCGGGTCGTCGAGCAGGTCACCATCATCGGGGTCGTAAGCAGTAATACTTAGGGTGCCCCGGCCGAGCGTGACATCCTGCAGCACCGCCGCGTTGGCAAAGTCCTGCCGCCAGGTTGCGCTGTGTTCCTGTACGTGCAGCAGCGCCAGCTCGACCGCCGAGCGTGCGAGCAGGCGGGCCTCGGCCGCGTCGTTGTTGAGCGTCGCGGCCTGCGCGGCTAAGCGCGTCGCGGTCAGCGAACCGATGCCGATGATCACGACCAGGACCGACGCGGCAAGCACCGCGATGTAAGCGCCGCCGCGCTGCCCTCGGCAACTGACGCCGTTGTTCGGGTTGGAGATCGTTCGGGGCATCGGGGTCAGTCGTCGCGGTTCATCGTGCTCGGGTCCCACGCCTCGGTGCGCACCGCACGCACGCGCGCCACTTCGTGATCGCCGCGGTACACCGTCACGACGATGCGCTTGGCCCCCCGATCGAGGAGGCGCACGGTGTCGGGCGCGGCGGGGTCGACCAGGTCCACCGCCACCGTCCGCCGCCAGTCGGTGAACCCGCTGATCACGCTGCCGCTCGCGTCGCGGGGCGGCTTTTCGGTGTAGCCATTGAAGTCATCGACATCGTCGAAGGTGGTGCGGTCGGAAAGCAGTTCGCCCAGCTCCAGGCCGAGCAGGGCGCCGTCGGGGTCTTTGTAGGGGTGGGCGAGGACCTCGGACATCAGGTCGTGGGCGAGCATCATGCCGATGGCGCGGCGTTCGGTGATGGTGCTGGACTTGGCGGTGGCCCCGACGGTCTGCAGCGCCGCGACCAGGGCGATGCCGACCAGCACGATGCAGATGACCGCCTCGATCATGGTGAAGCCCCGGAACCGGTGGATCGCGCCGTGACCCGAACCTCGCAGCATCACGGCACCTCCGGCTGATTGAGCAGCGTCACCGCGGTGCGGGCGGGGGTCTGATGCTTGTCGGCCAGTTGCAGCGTGAGGGTCACACGCTCGACGACGGTGATCGAAGACCCTTCGAAGTCGGGATCGGGGATCAACGGCTTGCCCCAGACATAGACCCACAAGGCGGTCAAGGTGTACGGCGTCCAGCCGCTGCCCGAATCGATGTAGTGCCCGAGCAGCCCCAGTGACCCGCGGTAGGCCCGGCCCGCGGTGGTGCCCGACTCGTGTTCCACCCCGATGAAGTAGCGCTGGTTGGTGCTCAGGTCGAAGTCGCTGTTGAGCGTGACCTGGTACCAGTTCGCCGAAGAGAGGCTCGATTCGGCGATGCTGGCGGTGGCCAGTTCGATCTCGTCGGGCGCCCCGCCGCCGTTCGCCGGCCTTAGCACCACCCGCAGATAAGCGTTCTTCGGGTTCACGCCCTCGACATACACCGCCGCGCGTGTCGGCCGCCACTTGACCGCCGAACCCAGGCTCGGGCGGAACGCCTCGGCCACCCGCACGCCAGGATTCAGCGTCACCGACGACCCGAACAAGGTGGTGAACACATCGTTGGCGAGGATCGTTTCCTCCGGGCCCTCGATCAGCGGCGGGTCGTCTTCGTCGCTTACCTCGGCGGTCACCCGCGACACGCGCAAGTCGTAGACATTCTCGACGACGACGCGTTCGCTGCCGCCGTTGTACCGCAACCGCAGCGGGTCGCCGGCGTTGCCCGACCAGAGGTAACGCAGCTCTTCCTCGTCGCCATCACCATCACGGTCGGCGACCTCGAAGCGCAGGTCGCGCGGGTTGAGCGAATCGATGTGGATCGCGGTCTCCAGGTCCGAGGCGATCTGCTCCAGCACCCGCGCGGCGGCGACGCTGCGCATCATCGGCTGGTCGGCGTCGGGCACGGCCTTGCTCGCCAGCAGCACGGTCGAGCCGATCGCCAGCATCAACACCGCCAGCACCGCCAGCGAGGCGACGAGTTCGATCAGCGTGAACGCGAGCCGTCGGGATATACGGGGTGTCGTCTTCATGGGCTGAGGGTGACCTGCGTGCTGGTGGTGACGTTGCCGGTGTCGCGATCGACGGCCAGCGCGGCGTACCACCCGCCGCTGACCACGATCACCGTGCCGCTCGCGGACGGTCGGCCGTAGCCGTCGAACTCCAACACGCTGCCGGCACCGAAGGTCGCGCGGTAGATCGCCGCGTCGTGGTCCGCGCCGAACTGCAGGGCCGACACCTCCTCGCCGTCACTGACGCGGGTGGCCTTGCAGGTGTTGAGGGTGGTGTCGAAGGTGAGTCGGTGGACGGCGCGTGAGGCGCGGGCCAGCGCGGCGACGCGTTCGATCTCTCTGGCGATGACCTGGGCGGTGAGCTTGGCGCGGTAGCGTTGCGAGGCGTCGGCGAAACGTGGCGCGGCGATGGCGGTGAACACGGCGATGATCACCAGCACGATCACCGCCTCAATCAGCGTGAACCCCCTCCGCGATCCACCGCCGGGGCCAGCGTGGCCCGCGCGGGCGCGGTAAGCGCGGCGGTGATGGCGAGAACGCTGTGGCAAGCCGTGTTCTCCGTGTGTGTCCCCGGACGAAAAGGGCCGCCGACGTGTTGACGCCGGGCGGCCCGCGATCGATCAAGTCATGCCGGCCAGAGCCCCGTGGCGCCGCAGACTTAGTAGGTGTTGTAGGCGGTGCCGTCCTGGTCGGCGGCGGTGCCGGTGTTGGGCGTGATCGTGCCGGTGGTGGCGTTGTAGATCCACGCCACGCCGTCGCCGGAGGCCGCGGCCACGGTGGTCGATCCCTTCTCTTCGCCGACGGGCAGCTCGGGGATCGCGGCGAGGTAGGGCCCGTAGATCACCCCGGTGCCGGTGTTGGGCGAGGTGGCGAAGGTGTCGCCGGCGAGGTTGGAGTACTGGAGCATCTGGCTCTCGAAGTTGGCGACGCTGGGGAACGCCCCGTCGTGCTCGGCGCGGTAGAGCTCGACCGCGTTGCGCAGCACCTGCAGGTTGGCCTTGAGGGCCGAGGCACCGGCGTTGTTCGCGCCGCGGGTCATCCGCGGGATCGCGATCGCGCCGATCACGCCGATGATCACAATCACGATCACCAGCTCCACGAGGCTGAACGCCTGGGCTTTACGAAACACGTTCTGAGACACATTCCGGCGGGGGTTGCGATTCATGGATCAGTTCCTTCCTCAATGCTGGGGGCACGGGACTATGGGCGGAGATCGCCTCTCTTCCCACACACCATCGTCGTCGTGCTCCAACGACTTAAGCACTTGAGCCGGTATCAACCAAAAATTCTTAAGGAATACCCCGTGAATCTTCGTAGGGCCATCCGGGATGCATGCGTTGGTTATCGGTCGGCCTTGGCGCCGGGCAGGTAGAGCGTCACCATCACCCCGTCTCGCTCGAAGGTCGCCGAGGTGTCGTTGATCCGCCGCAGCACGTGGCCGTCGTACAGGTTGCCCGGCCGCAGCGTGCGGCCATCGATCACCACCACCCCCTCGCCCGACACCGCCATCACCGCATCGAGCTGGTGACGCTGGTCGAACGGCCGGGCCTGCGGCTTCGGCTGCTCGGGCTTGGCCTGCGCCCATTCGCCTCGCGGCACGAACGCGTCGATCATCCCATCGACCGCCAGCGATTGATCGAACGCCAGACGCTCGAGCCGATCCGATAGCTCCGGGTGACCGGTGATGACGCTCGATTCTGCGGCAGGGTCGGAAGATGCTTGCATCAGGGGGGATTCAACCGGCGGGGCGGTGGTGGCGGCCGAGGCGACCGCGTTGCTGATCGACGCCGACGCGCTGGCCGATTCCGGCCCCGAAGCGCCGCCGCCGAGGACAAACTGGTCGAGCCCCACCGCCGCAACGCCCAGCGCGATCACGGCCCCAAGGATCTTTTGCTGTTTGGTCAATGCCATCTCGCCCCTAACGCACCGATATAACCCTACGCCCGTCAAGCCCATCTGCACCAATATTGTTCCCCGAACCCCCCGCATCCCTCACAACCCGACCAAACTCACCAGGACCATCAAGCCCATCAAGCCCGCCACTGCGAGCGCAGCGAGTTGTGGCGGGGTACCCCGCCGAAGCTCCGCTGCGCTGCGCATCAGCGGGCTTGCAGAGGGCACGACATTTCCCTTCAAGGTGCCGTCACCCCCGCCGCCTGCTGCGGCACCGTGCGCCCCGGCGCGGCATACCACACCAGCGTCAGCTTGAAATCGGCCAGGCCTTGCGAATCGTTGGGCCGACCCGTGACCTCCACCGCCGCCACCCCCATATCGGGGAACGTCTGGTGGACGGCGTGCAGGAACACCGCCGACTTGCGGAAGCTGCCCACGCCCTGCAGCGTGATCGGCACGATCTCAAACCGAGGCTGGCTGAGCACCTGGCCCGGCTGGATCACCGACACGTCCAACCCAATTTCCCCGGCCAGCTCGGAGACCTCCGACAGACGCCGGTTGATCCGATCGACCACCTCCAGACGCAGCGGGCTCTGCTGTTCCTCGTAACGCGCCCGGCTGATCAGCCGCTCGACCTGCGCGATCCGGTTCTGCAAGTCGTCCGCGGCCTTGGTCTGCTCGGCGATCGCGGCCCGCTGGGCCCGCGCGGCCGAACGCTCGGCGAGCACCGGGCCCAGGCAGGCGAACCACGCCACCGCCATGAGCACCACGCAGACCGATCCGCCGATCAGGTGGATGTGCATCGCGGTCAGCGCGCCGCCGGTGGGACGATGGTTCGTATTCATGCGCCACCGCCTTTGCGGGCCAAGGGGTCTTCGGCCGTGGTGCCCTGGGTTGCGAGGTGGCACTCGATCTGAAACGCGATTGCCCGGCCGTCGCCGAAGTTGGTCGGTTCACGCCGGGTGTTGACCAGGCGCACGCGGTGGAACAGCTTGGTCTGCTCCAGCCGCAGCACGTAAGCGGACACCGCGCGTTGATTGACGGCGAGGCCGGTGGCTTTGATCGTGAAACCGGGCGGCAGGTCGGCGTCGTCCGCGTCGGCCCCGCCGCGGCCGCTGGTCACGCCGGGCTTGCTGTCGAGCGGGATCGGCTCGAAGGCGCAGGAGCGCAGGATGATCTGCTCGTCGAGCTGCCGGGCGAACAGCGCCAGGAGCACGGCGTAGTCGGGTTGGTTCGTAACCGCGTGGTTCGCGGCGAGGCGGCGTTGGACCGCCTGTAAGTCGGCCTGCAACTGCAGGTGCTGTTGGCGGGCTTGCTCGGCATCGATCGTGGCCTGCGCCAGCGCCTCGGCCAGGTCGGCCGGCTCACCGCCCCAACGCATCTGCACGAACACCGACAGGCCCAGCAGCGCCACCGCGAACGCCACGCCGCCAAACAGCCAGGCCTTCGACGCGCACCGACGACGCTTCGCGACCATTCGGGTGACCGGGATCAGGTTGATCGGCGTGCTCATGCGGCCGCCCTCCGCAGGGATTGCGCGTGCGCGGCCAGCCCGCCGGCGGTGACACACAGCGTGGCTTGCGGGTCGCCGCCGGGCGTCTGTATCGGCAGGCCCAGCGCGGAGGACAGATACGCCTGCACGCCCGGCAGCAACGCGCCGCCCCCGGTCATCAGCCCCGTCTCGATGGCCAGATCGGGGTAGCGGTGGCCGACGTAGTTGAGCGCCATCGCCAGCTCGCGGGCGACCGCGTCGAAGTGCGCGATCACCAGCGAACGCACCTCCGCCAGCGCCTCGCGCCAGGCCGGGTCCTGGGCCAGGTCGCCTTCCTTTTTTGTCGTGCTCGACAGCCCGGCTTTGCGCAGCAGCAGCCCGGCGGCCTCGTCATCGACCTGCAAGGCTTCCTTGATCTGATCGAGCACATGGATGAGCCCGGCCTCATCGTTGCCCCGCTCGAAGACCACCACGCCCTCGGCCATCACCACCGAGCGCGCCTGGCGGTGGCCCAGGTCGATGATCAGCGTCATGCCCCGGCGGCCGGCGAGATCGGCCAGCACGCCGCGGCACAGCGCCCCGGCCGGCGTGTCGAGCGCGACCAGGTCGAGGCCCGCGGCGTCGAAGTGGTCGAGGTAGGCGTTGGTCTGTTGGTGCGTCGCGACGCTGGCCATCACAAACGATCCCTCGCCGCCCCGCGCCGGCGCGGGGATCGGCCAGAATCCGATCTCGAAGGTGCCCGGCGTCAGTTGCCGCAGCCGCGCCATCTCCGCCGCGGCCAGCGCCGCCCGCGGTGCGCCCGACTCGGCGGGGGGCAGCCGCAACGACTCGCTGATGATGCTGTTCCACGGGCACGCCGCGACCACCCGCCGACCGACAAAGCCCTGGCGGTCGAGCATCTGCGCTAAACGGGCAAGCTCGGCGGCATCATGCTCGGCCCCGAACGCCCGCCGCGGCAGCACCAGCGACGCGACGGGTCGGCCGTGCGCATCATGCTGGCACGCCTTGAGCGCCGAAGCGCCCAGGTCGATGCCGATCGGATTGGGGCGGGTGGGGAGGAGCATGGGGGGGCTTAGTTCGTAGTTCGTAGTTCTTAGTTCTTAGTTTGGAGTTCGGAGTTTGGAGTTCTTTCGGATTTCGATTTTCGGGTTTCGGGTTTCCTGACCGGGGCACTTCGTGCCGGCCGCTAAAGATCAACTCCCGCCTTCTGTCTCCTGGATCATCCCCCCGCCATCGCGGTGAGGTCGAACAGCGGCAGGAACATGCTCACGGCGACCAGCCCGATGACCAGGCCCAGCACGATGAGGATCACCGGCTCGAGGATGCTGGTCAGTGAACGGATCACCGTATCGTTTTCTTCGTCCATGAAGTCGCTCATCATGAGCAGCAGTTGTGCGGTTTGTCCTGTAGCCTCGCCGTTGCGCACCGCCTCGTAGACCGCCGGCTCGATGAGTTTTTCGTCGGAGAACGCCAGGCTCATCGCCTCGCCGTGCTCCACGTGCTTCTCCGCCTCGCTGATCAGGTTCGCGTAATGGCGGTTTCCCGCGGCCTGACGGGTGAGGGCCAGCGCCTCCATGAGCGGAACGTGACCGCTGATCAAGACGCCCAGTATCCGCGCCAGCCGGGCGGTGATCAGGCTACGCACCAGCTTGGCCAGCAGCGGCAATCGGATCAGCAGCGTGTCGCGGAAGTACTGGCCCTGCTCGGTCCGCAGCCACAGCATCGCCGCCGTGACGCCGCAGGCCACCAGCAGCAGCACCGCCCACCAGTAGTTACGCAGCAGGCTGCTCACCGCCATGAGGAAGACCGTGGTCGGCGGCATCTCCACGTTGAGCGTCTTGAACAGGCCGGTGAACCGCGGCAGCACGAACACGATCATCGTAATCAGCGCGCTGCCCGCGACGGTGAGCAGGATGCTCGGGTAGGTCATCGCGCCGATGACCGAGCTGCGCACCTGGATTTCCTTCGTGAGCATGCGGGCCAGCCGATCGAGCATGTCCGGCAGCTTGCCGCCGCTCTCGCCCGCGGCGATCAGTGAGCGGTAGATCACCGAGAAGTGATGCGGGTGCTCGGCCATCGCCTCGGAGAGCGCATCGCCCTGCTCGACGCGCTGGCGGATCGACTTGACCACCGCCTTCCACTTCTCGTCGCGCGCCTGGCGTTCCAGGGCGATCAGCGCGTCGCCGATCGGCGTGCCCGTGGCGATGAGCACCTGCAACTGCCGCGTGCTCATCGCGAGTTGTTTGAGCCGCTTGCCCTTGCCCGCCGGCAGCTTGAACCCGCCCGAGGTTTTTGCCTTGCCCGACGCCTCGCCGATCTGCGTGACGAACAGGCCCTTGTCGCGCAGCGCGGCGGTGGCCTGCTCGGCGGAATCCGCCTGCATGCTGCCGCTGTGCGCCGTGCCGGACGCGTCGAAGGCCTGATAAGAAAAACGCATGGGGGTGAGTTCGTAGTTCGTAGTTCGTAGTTCTTGGTTCGTAGTTCGTAGTTTTGAGTTTGAAGTTCTTTCGGATTTCGATATTCGGATTTCGGGTTTCCAGACCGGGGCACTTTGTGCCGCCCGCTAAACGGTTACGCCGCTTCGTCCAGCGCCTCCTGCGCTTTGCCGGGGGTGACGGTCAGGTCGGGTTCGGCCTCGGCGTCGTCGTTGTGGGTGACGCGGAGGATCTCTTCGAGCGAGGTCTTGCCGTCGAGCGCGAGGCGGACGCCCTCGTCGCGGAGCGTGAACCCGCCGTCCTTGGTGAACTGCTCGCGGATCTCGTGGGCCGGGCTGCCGCGGTGGACCATGCGGCGGACCGCGGGGCTCACCGCCATGACCTCGTAGATGCCCAGCCGGCCCTGGAAGCCGGTGTCGTGGCACTGCTGGCACCCGCCGCCCTTGCGGAAGGAGCGGCCGGTCATGTGCTTGAGGCCGGCGTCTTCGAGCACGTGCTCGGCGGGGTAATACTTGGTCGCGCACGCGGGGCAGATGGTGCGGGCCAGCCGCTGGGCGATCACGCCGTTGAGCGCGCTGGAGAGCAGGTAAGGCTCGATGCCCATGTCGATGAGGCGCGAGACCGCGCCGGGCGCGTCGTTGGTGTGCAGCGTCGCGAGCACGAGGTGGCCGGTGAGCGCGGCCTGCACGGCTACGCGAGCGGTTTCCTCGTCGCGGATTTCGCCGACCATGATCACGTCCGGGTCTTGTCGAAGGATCGACCGCAGCGCGCGGGCGAAGCTCATGCCGATCGCCTCGCGCACCTGGATCTGGTTGATCAGGTCGAGCTGATACTCGACGGGGTCTTCGACGGTGACGATGTTGCGCTCGGGGCTGCGCAGCAGGTCGAGCACGGAGTAGAGCGTGGTGGTCTTGCCCGAGCCGGTGGGCCCGGTGACCAGCGCCAGGCCGTGCGGCCGCTGGACGACTTCCTTGAACTGGTCGAGCGCCTCGGTGCGGAAGCCGAGGTCTTCGAGGCGGACGTGCAGGTTTTCCTTGTCGAGGATGCGGACGACCATCTTCTCGCCCAGCAGCGTGGGCATCGACGAGACGCGCAGGTCGATCTCGCGGCCCTCGGCGACGAGGCGGATGCGGCCCTCCTGCGGCAGGCGCTTCTCGGCGATGTCCATCTTCGCCATGATCTTGATGCGCGAGACGATCGCGCCGTGGATGCCCGGCGGCGGCTGCATCAGGTCACGCAGCGTGCCGTCGATCCGGTAGCGGATGCGCGTCTTGCGTTTGTCCGGCTCGACGTGGACGTCCGAAGCCCGGTCGCGGATCGCCGTGAGCAGCGCCACGTTCACCAGGTTCACGATCGGCGAGCCATCGACCATCTTGTCCAGGTCGGTGGCCGGCCCGTCATCCACCGCCTCACGCTCGACCACCTCCACGTCCGACTCGACCAGCGAGGTCATGAACGCATCGACATCGACATCGCCCGAGGCGTATTTCTTGATGTACTCGACGATCTCCTGCTCGAGCGCCAGCACCGGGCGGACCTTGAGCCCCGTCAGCGTCTTGAGCCGGTCGATCGTGGGCAGGGACTGAGGCTCGGCCATCGCGATGGTCAGCGTGTCGTGCACCTTGAACATCGGGATGACTTTGAGGCGCTCGGCTTCCTCCGCGCCGATCAGCGACAGCAGCTCGGGGTCGATCAGGCCGTGGCGGAGCTGACAGCCCGGCACGTCGAGGGAGCGCGCGAGCGTCTTGACCAGCATCGACGAGGAGATGACTTTCTCCTCGACGAGCATCTCGCCGAGCATCTTGCCGGTGGCGCGTTGCTGGGCGAGGGCTTCGTTGAGCTGCTGCTCGGAGAGCAGGCCCTGCTCGACCAACAGATCACCGATGCGTCCTTTGCGGGACGGCGAAGGCATCGGCGTCGGGTTGTTGGGTTGCTCGGTCATGCGGCTTTTGTCAGCAGAACAAGGGGCACTTCGTGCCGCCCGCTAAACGGTCAAAGAAAACTTCGGACGGCCTGGTTGGCGTCTTCGAAAAACTCGAAGCGCGGGCTTAAGCCCGTCAGTTCAAGGATCTCACGCAGCGTCGGTCCGACCGCGCACAGCCGCAGCACCTGGCCCGAGTCTTCGAGCTGCTGCGACGCATCGACCAGCACCTCGAGCCCGCGCGAGTCGGCGAAGGGCACGGCCGAGGCATCGACGACCAGACGGCCCATGCTCCGGCCGAGGGTCGCGTTGACCTTCTGGCGGAACTGGTCCACGTCGCCGCGGTTGAGCGGGCCGTTGGGCTTGAGCACAGTGACGGCGCCTTGGCGTTGTTCCTGGATCTCCATGGGTCGGTCCCTGGTTCCGGTTTTGATGCGTGGGTCGCTGAAGCGACCACGCCTGGGTTACATCGCCTCGACGGTGATGGGGAGGGTGAGGGAGAAGGTCGTGCCGCGATCGACCTGCGACTCGACGGTGATGTCCCCGCCGTGCAGCCTCACCACCTCGCGGGCCAGGGCCAGGCCCAGCCCGCTGCCGGTCACCTCGCGGACGCGCTTGTCGTCGGCGCGATAGAACTTGTCGAAGACGTGGGGCAGGTCGGCCTCGCCGATGCCGATGCCGCTGTCCTTCACGTCCACGCTGAGGCAGGTGTTGGTGTTCTCGACGATCACCTCGACCTTGCCGTTCTTGGGCGTGTACTTGATCGCGTTGCCCACCAGGTTCTGCAGCGAGACGATCAACCGCTCGCGGTCGCCCTGGATCACCGGCAGCTTCGGCGGCAGGGTAAAGGTCATCTCGATGTTCTTCTCGCGTGCCGCGGCCCCGAAGTCGGCTTCCAGCTCGGCAAACAGCGCGTCGAGCCGCACATCGTCGGGGTGCAGCGACATCGACCCGGCCTCGATCTCGGAGATGCAGAGCATGTCGCTGACCAGGCCTTCGAGCCGGCGCGACTCGGAGTTGATGACGTTGAGGCACTGGGCGCGGAGCTTGGCGTCTTCGTCGCCGTCTTCCAGCGCGGTTTCAACATAAAGCCGGATGTTGGTCAGCGGCATGCGCAGCTCGTGGGTGGCCTGGGCGATGAAGGTGTTGCGTGATTGCTCGGCCACGCGCTGCTGGGTGATGTCGTCGATGACCAGCACCGCCGCGGGCGCGTCGCCGCGGTGGATCGGCCGGATCGCGAAGCGCAGCACGCCGTCGCCGCCGGTGCTCGATCGGTCGATCTCGAGGGTCTGGCGTCGGCGGTTGGGCCCGGCGATGGCCTCGCGGACCGCCTCGGTGACCCCCGCGTCGAGGCGCAGGTTCGACCAGGCGGTGCCCAGCAGCGTGTCGCGCTTCTGGCCGAGGAACACGGCCGCGGCACCGTTGGTGTAGATGATGCGCTGCTGCTCGTCGATGACGACCAGGCCTTGCGACAGCGCGTTGCAGGCGTCGGCCAGGTCGCCGCCGACGCTCTGGCGCGAGGCGAGGGCGGTGCGGGTTTCGTTTTCGACGCGTTCGAGGCGTTTGCCCTCGCGCTCGCTGAGCAGTCGGTTCCAGGTCTGGGCGATCTGCCCGAGGCCGGGGCTGACGGTGAGCGCGGCGGTGGTGGCCTCGCCGTGCTGCGCCGCTTCGAGCGATTCGCCGATGGCGACCAGCGGGCGCACCTGCGTGCGGACGTGGCGATAGACCAGCAGCAGGGTGATCAGGCCCAGCGTGCCGATCGCGCCGATGCCGGCCTGGGTGTCCCACGCCGCGGTCACGGTGCGCGGGCCGGCTTCGATCTCCAACACCGCGCCGCCTGTGCCCCGCACCAGCAGCGGGTAGCGCAGACTGATGCGGTCGGTGGTCAGGTCGATCGTCGGGGTCAGCGGCTGGGCGGGGTCCCACGCCTCGGGCAGCGTGGCGAGGTTGATGCGGGCGGGGTCGCTGTCGGCCAGCACCTGCCCGCCGGGCAATACGACGCGGCAGGCGGTCAACTGGTGATGGCGTGCGGTCTCGACCACCAGCCGACGCAGCGCGGAG
Source organism: uncultured Phycisphaeraceae bacterium (assembly GCA_964614575.1). Lineage (GTDB taxonomy): Bacteria > Planctomycetota > Phycisphaerae > Phycisphaerales > Phycisphaeraceae > JBGTLW01. The sequence goes on from CAZTLX010000005.1 coordinate 52,291, forward strand.
GTTTCTTGAGCCACGAGCAACGCCTCGGCCGCGCCGACCATCACGTCGCCCGCCGCCCGGACCTCGGCGATGCGGGCCTCGGCCAGGGTCTGGGTCTGGGAGCGCAGCGCCCACCAGCCGCAGGCGATCACGCTGCCCACGAGGATGGCGATCAGCGCGAAGCCGGCGGGCGCGATGGCGGATTCGCCGCGACGCAGCAGCTTTAACCGGGGACGGGGGGTTCGGGTATCGGTCGAGATCATGCCTTCCTAGCCTCCGGGGACAGACGATCCCCTGACTTCTCCTATCGACCGGCTCGGAGCCGACCTGAGCCGCGGATGGGTCCGCCCATGCAAATCATCGGGGTCCGCCACGGTTATCAGACGCCGGCCGGGTCGAGCGTGGGCTCGGCGCGTCGGGTGGCGAGGCCGGTTTAATTGCGCTCGCGATCAGGCCGATGGAGCTTGATACCGGGTAAATTCTGACCGAATCCCGAGCCTGACCCATGACCTTAGCGCACACCATCCTGATCGCCGACGACGAAGCGCACATCACGCACATCCTCTCGTTGAAGCTCGGGCGTCTGGGCTACGACGTGCAGGTGGCGCGCGACGGGGAGGAGGCGCTGTTGCTGGCCCGTGAGTTGCGGCCGAGCCTGATCGTCACGGACCTGAACATGCCGCGGCTCAATGGTTATGCGTTTGCCTGCAAGCTGCGCGAGGACGCCGCGACCGCGGACATCCCCATCATCCTGCTCACCGCGCGCTGCCATACGCTGGCCAATGAAGACATGTCGCGGACGAACATCGTGACCACGATGGACAAGCCGTTCAGCGTCAAAGAGATCGCCGCCCGCATCGCGGAGCTGCTCGCTCTCGGCCACGACGCGGCGAAGGCGGGGTAGCCGCCGATTCACAGATCCAGCGGATTTAAGGGGCATTGAAATAAACCGCCAGATACCCCGCCGAAACTCCGCTGCGCTGCGCATCGGCGGGCTTGGGTGGGTTATTCAAAAGCCGCATACAGCAGATCTAAGACATGGCGGCAACAAAAAAGCACAAGCGGCACCCAAGTATTGATGCCTTGTTTTTGTGCATTCGGTGACTCTTTGAGGCGTATCTGAAATCTGCTCAATCGGTGCAATCTGTGGTTAAACGCCTACTTCGCATTGAAGTTTCGCCTCCGCTAGACTGCGGGGCATGCTGACACTTCCGATCCGTACGTTGATGGGGCCCGGGCCTTCGGATGTTCATCCTCGCGTGCTTGAGGCGCTGGCGCGGCCGACGATCGGGCACATGGACCCGGCGTTCATGGCCGTGATGGACCAGACGCGGGCCATGCTCCAGCGGCTCTTCCAGACACAGAACGACATGACCCTCGCCTG